>NZ_JALLGW010000001.1:2749937-3099874 GCF_023074835.1 Halomarina salina | reverse complement strand
CTCTGACTCCGTCCTCGCTCTCCTCTCTGACTCCGTCCTCGCTCTCCTCTCTGACTCCGTCCTCGCTCTCCTCTCTGACTCCGTCCTCGCTCTCCTCTCTGACTCCGTCCTCGCTCTCCTCTCTGACTCCGTCCTCGCTCTCCTCTCTGACTCCGTCCTCGCTCGCGGTCGACTCGTCGCTCACGCGTTCTCACCCCGGAACAGGCGGTAGGAGGTGCCGCCGGTGGCGACCACCTTCTCCTCGCCCTCGTGTTCGCTCGTCACTCGCGCCTCGGTGACGCCCATGGTCGTCCCGGCGCGGACCACCTCGGCCTCGACGCGCAGGTCGTTCGTCGCCGGGCGGAGGTAGCGCACGTTCATGTCCGTCGTGGTGAGGGTGGCGTCCGCTCCGAGCACCGAGCGCAGGGCGAACCCGCTGGCCGTGTCGACGAGCGTCGCCGTCAGGCCGCCGTGCATCGAGACGTTCGCGAGGTTCGTGAACTCCTCCTCGAACGGGAGCGTGAGGACCGCCCGGCCGTCGCGAGCCGAGACGAGTTCGACGCCGAGCAGACCGAACAGGCCGTGCGACTCGGCCTCCTCGCGGAGTTCGCGCTCGATGGTGTCTGCGACCGCCTCCGAGTGGTCGCCAGCGGCCGCTGCGGCCGGTGTCTCGGTCACCTCCCGCTCCGACGCCTCCGCGTCGTCCATCTACTTCCCCTCGAACTCGGGGTCGCGGTCCTCCATGAACGCGGCCGCGCCCTCCTGCATGTCCTCGGTTCCGAGCAGCAGGCCGAACGCCTGCGATTCGAGTTCCAGCCCCGCGGAGAGGTCCTGGTCGCGGCCCGCGTTCATCACCTGCTTCGCCTTCCGGAGTGCGACCGGCGGGCCGGTGAGCAGGTCGTCGAGGTACTCGGCGACAACGTCGTCGAACTCGTCGTCGTCGACGGCGCGGTTGATGAGTCCCCACTCCTCGGCGAGTTCGGCGTCGATGCGGTGGCCGCGGAAGACGAGTTCCTTCGCACGAGCGTCCGTGAGCATCCGCATCGCCCGCTGGGTGCCGCCACCGCCGGGGATGAGGCCCAGATTTATCTCGGGGAACCCGAACTCGGAGTCCTCGGTAGCGATGCGCAGGTCACACGCCAGCGCGAGTTCGTGGCCGCCACCGAGACAGAAGCCGTCGATCTTCGCCAGCGTCGGTTTCGGGTAGTTCGCGACGGCCTCGAAGAACTCCGTGACGCCGACCTCGTGGGGTTCGAGCCCCGCGAATCCGGTGATGTCCGCCCCCGCGGAGAACGCCCGGTCGCCGGTCCCCTCGAAGGTGACCGCCCGAACGTCGTCCTCGGGTGTCGAGTCGAGCAGGTGCTGCACCTCCTCCATCAGGTCGCCGTTGAGCGCGTTGAGGCGTTCGGGCCGGTCCAGCGTTATCTCGAGCAGTCCGTCCTCGCGCAGGGAGTGCTGGATGGTGTGGTAGTCGCGCTCGCCGTCGCTCCCGCCGTAGGAGTAGAACCCCTCGCCAGCGTCTTCGCCGGTCTTGCCGGATTCGACGAGTTCGACGAGGTAGTCGGCGGGTTCGTAGCGGTCGGCGCCGGTCTCGTCGTGGAGCGTCCGGAGTTTGTCGAGGATCGTGTCGAGCCCCTCCTTGTCGGCACGGCGGCACGGCCCCTCGGGGAAGCCCGTGCCGAGACGCATCCCGGTGTCGATGGCCTCCGCGGTGGCGACGTCGTTCCCGATGAGCTTCGCGGCCTCGTTGACCATCCGGGCCTCGATACGGAGCGTGTCGAACCCCTCGCCGTCTCCGGGTTCGTACGTCGTTCCCCCACCGTCCTCGTAGTCGTAGTAGCCCTTGCCGGTCTTCTGGCCCAGTTCTTCGGCGTCGACCTTCTCCTGGACGATGGGCGGGATGGGCTTTCCCGCCTCCTTCCGGATGTGGTAGCCGATGTCGATGCCCGTCATGTCCGACAGTTCGAACGGTCCCATCGGGTAGCCCCGCTGGTGGACCATCGCCGCGTCGGTCTGCTCGACGGTCGCCTCGCCCTCCGAGACCATCCACGCCGCCTCGTCGCCGAACGGCCCGAGGACGGAGTTGACGACGAACCCGTTGACGTCCTTGCGGACGAAGATGGGCGTCTTCTCGCACGACTCGACGAACGCGTACGCCGCCTCGGCCGTCTCGTCGCTCGTCTCCGCGCCGTAGATGACCTCGACGAGGTCCATCTTCACCGGCGGGTTGAAGTAGTGCATCCCGACGACGCGGGAGGGGTCGTCCGTGACGCTCGCTATCTCGGTGATGGAGAGCGACGACGTGTTCGACGCGAGGATGGCGTCCTCGGGCGCGAACTCCGCCAGGTCGCCGAACACGTCCTTCTTTATCTCCATCTGCTCGGGCGCGGCCTCGATGACGAGGTCCGCGTCCGCGACGGCCTCCTCCAAATCGACGGCCGTCGAGATGCGTCCGAGTACCTCCTCGGGGTCCTGGTCGACGAGGCCCTTCTCGCTGAGTTTCTCCAGACTCCACCGGATGCTGTCGTACCCCTCTTCGACGATGTCCTCCTCGATGTCCCGCATCACCACGTCGTACCCCGCGAGAGCGGTCACTTCGGTGATGCCGTGCCCCATGCTCCCCGCACCGAGCACCGTGACGCGCCGAATGTCATCAACGTCCATGGGCCGAACGCTCTCGCCGTCGGCTTAGTTCCACCGCCGTCGGGGGAACTGTGGGGTGCTGTCGTACGAGCACGACACGGTCGGTTCCGGGGCACAGTCACGAACGCCGACGTGCGTCTGACACCTGCCTGACTGACGCTTATATAGCCGGAAGCGAACGGTAGCCCCATGAACGACGGCGCTCTCGGGACGGCGACCCCCGCGGACGACGCGGAGCGGGGGGCCCGCCGCGTGGACATCGAGGTGCTGGTGGCCGACGAGTCCGAGGACCGGCCGGACGTCGAGGAGGCGACGCGCATCGACGTGGCGGTCGGCGAGGAGCTGTACCCGACGGCGAAACTGCAGGACGGCCGCTACGTCGCGTGGTGGTTCGACGCCCACGCCCCGGCGGCGGACGCCGACGTGACGACCGAGTGGGTCGTCGGCCCGACGCGGTTCCTCGCGGCGGCGACGCTCGGCGAACTGTGGGAGGACCCCAGTTCGTTCGACACGCTCGTCGGCGGCGACGTCCCCGCGTCGAACGGTAACTGACGGGTCCGGCTGGACGCACGGTTCGGCTCTCCGCTCCGCGGATTGCGACGGTTCTCGCTTCGTTTCTCACGTCGAGCGAGTCGCCAATGCTCCTCGCTCGCTTCGCCGAGACGGTTCGTTCACGGCGGTCACGAACCGGCTCACACCTCACGGCACCCTTCGGTCGCCGTTCGGAGTAACGCGATTCTCGTTCGCTCTCTCGCTTCGCTCGGTCACGCCGAATCGCGCAGTTCGCGGGTCACGTCGTTCCCCGCTCGTCTTTCCGGGACTCTCGCTCCCTCGCTTCGCTCGGTCACTCCGAGTCCCGCAACTTGAACTTCTGCACTTTCCCACTCGGATTCTTGGGCAACTCCTCGACGAACCGGTACTCGCGGGGACGCTTGAAGTCCGCCAGGTCGTCGCTCTCCCGGCAGAACGAGTCCAGTTCGTCCGCAGTCACGCCCTCCCCCACGATGTACGCGACCACGCGCTCGCCCCACTCCTCGTCGGGTTGGCCGACGACGGCCGCCTCCACGACGGCGTCGTGGCCGAACAGCACGTCCTCGACCTCGGTCGGGTAGATGTTCTCGCCGCCCGAGATGATCATGTCGTCCTTGCGGTCGACGACGAACAGGTAGCCGTCCTCGTCGCGGTAGCCCAGGTCGCCCGAGTAGTACCACGTCTCGCCCTCGGCCTCGCGGAGCGACTCCTCGGTGGCCTCGGGACGGTTCCAGTACTCGCGCATGGTGCACGGCCCGGCGAACAGTATCTCGCCGACCTCGCCCTGTTCGACGACCTCGGTCGGGTGGCCGTCGGGTTCGACGACGCGCAGGTCGTGGTTCAGCGCCGCGAGCCCCGCCGAGCCCTGCTTGGTCAGCTGTTCGTCCGGGTGCTGGAACGTCCCGCAGGGGCCGATTTCGGTCATCCCGTACGCCTGCAGGTAGTTCTCGGTGAACTGCTCGCGGCAGGCGTCGAGGACCCGCCTCGGCATCGGGGCCGCGCCGTAGAACCCGATGTCGAGCGAGGAGACGTCGGCGTCCACGTCTGGGGCGGTCTGGGCCAGCGCGTTCCACGCGGTCGGCGCGGCGAACAGCTGGGTGACCTCGTGGTCCTCGATGGCCTGCAGGACGGCGACCGGGTCGAACTCGTGGTGGATGACGCTCGTCGCCCCGACCTGCACGCGCGGGAAGAGGTTGGCGTGCAGTTCCGCGCAGTGGTACAGCGGGAGACACGAGAGCCCCACGTCGTTCTTGTCGATGCCGCTCTCGGCCAGGCAGATGGTGCTGTGCTCGACCATGTCGCGGTGCTCGTGGACGACGCCCTTCGGTCGGCCCGTCGTCCCGGAGGTGTAGATGAACGCGTAGACGTCGTCCTCGGAGACGTCGGCGTCGGGACGGTCCGCCGCCCCATCGGCCAGCACGCTGTAGAAGTCCTCGGCGTACGTGGGCAGATCGCCCGACGCCTCGCCGGGCGAGGCGGGGCCGTCGACGGTGAGGAACGTCCGAACGGTGTCGAGGTCCTCGCGTGCCCCCTCGACGGCCTCGCGGGTGTCCTCCTCGAAGACGAGGAGTGACGACTCGGCGTCGTTCAGGATGAACGCCACCTCGCCCGCCTTCAGGCGGTAGTTCAGCGGGTTGAACACCGCGCCGAGTTTCGCGCAGGCGTAGACGGTGAGGACGATCTCGCTCCCGTTGAACAGCAGCGTCGAGACCCGGTCGCCGTGACCGACGCCGAGGTCCGCCAGCGCGTTGGCGAGTCGGGTGGCTCGCTCGTCGAACTCGGCGAACGTCCAGCGCTGGTCCTTCCGGGGGTACACCAGCGCGTCCCGCTCGGGGTACTTTCCAGCGCTCAGTTCCAGCGTGTCGGCTATCGTCGGGTGCACAATCGTGACACGCGAACGCTTACCGTAGTTCTATCGACGCCGACGCGGCCCGAACGTTCGCCGGCAGGAGTGGGCCGGACGAGCGGTCGGTCGACCGCTCGCGCCTTCGAAACGTTGAAACGGCCGTTGGGCCTCCGTGTGGACATGGAACTCCGGGTCATCGAGAACGAGCCGACGGAACTGTCCATCGAGATCGCCGGCGAGGACCACACGTTCATGAACGTGCTGAAGGGGGCGCTGCTGGAGACCGAGGGCGTCTCGGCCGCGACGTACGACGTCAACCCGGAGCAGTCCGGGGGCCAGACCGACCCGGTCCTGACCGTCAAGACCGAGGAGGGTCGCGACCCGCTCGACGCCCTCGCGGACGCCGCCGGGAACGTCAAGACGAAGTCCACCTCGTTCCGCGAGACGTTCGAAGCCGCACAGTAGCGTGTGACCCTGGCGGACGCCCGCCCCGTCTGCGCCGTCGCTAGCGCCCTTCTGCTGGCACTGCCACGAACCGGCCACCCTTCCGCGGGGTGACCACCCCGACTCGTCTCTCACCGCGAGAACGCTCCATCGTGTTTATGTGGGTACACTCTGGAGTGCCGATACATGGTATCGGTCTCCCGTCGCCTCCTCGTGACCGCCCTCCTGTCGCTGGTGGTCCTCGGAGTCCTCTGGTTCGTGCGCCCGTGGTTCCAGCCGCTGGCGTACGCCCTGTTCGTCGAATCGCCCGGCGTGCTCCAGTGGCTCGCCGTCGTCGCACTGCTCCTCGGCGCGTACGTCGCCTACGGTGCCCGGAACGGCTGGCCCGGCTCCGGCGTTCGCGTCGAGACGGACGCCGGTCGGGTTCCGCTCCCCATCGTCGTCGCGGGTTTCCTCGTCGTCCTCGCCATCGTCGGCGGGAGCGTCGTCGGCGGTCTCTACGAGGCCGAGGCGACGTCCGAGCGCGTCGGCGCGGCGGTCACCGACGTCGATACGCTCCCGGAGACGAGCGCCGAGCGCGCCCGCGTGCTCCCGCAGTCGGTCGCCCGTGCGTACGCCCAGAACTCCCTCCAGTCGCCGCAGTTCAGGCTCGCAGGCGGTGATATCTCCGTCGTGAACGGCACGCCGAAGTGGTCGTACGCGCTCGCGCCCGACGGCGGCATCAACTCGTACCGCCTGAAACAGCGCGGCGCGGTGTTCGTCGACATGACGACGACGAGTTCCAACGTCACCGTCCGTGAGGGCGAGTTCCAGGTCGGGCAGGGGATGGCGGTGACGGACGACTACGAGTGGCAACTGGCGAAACACGCCTACTTCCGGGACTACCGCGACCCGTTCGTCGTCCCGCACGGCGACGAGATGTTCCTCGCCGTTCCGTACGTCACGCACGACTGGGAGTTCCGGGCGACGCCGCTCCCCCAGCTACACTCGGTGCCCGAGTTCGGCGGCGTCTCGCTCGTCGCCCAGAACGGGTCGATAACCGACCTCTCGCCCGAAGAGGCCCGCTCCAGCGAGGTCCTCGCGGGACAGAACTTCTACCCGTACGAACTCGCCCGCCACGAGGTCGCCTCGCGGGCCTACCAGAACGGCATCCTCAACACCTGGTTCACCCACGAGGACCAGCTGGAACTCGCGCCGGTCCCCGGCGAGAACGACCAGCCGTTCACCGTGTTCACCGAGGACGGCCCGACGTACGTCCTCGCGGCCGAACCGTGGGGCGACGCGGCCGGCGTCTACCAGCTCTGGACCATCGACGGCCGGAGCGGTGAGCCACAGCGGCTCACGTTCTCGCAGTCCGAGGCACTGCTCGGGCCGTCGAAGGCCACCGACTACGCGATGCGGACCCCCGACGTCGCCCGACTGAACGACGTCTCTCCCGCCGAGCCGATACCGGTCGTCCGCGACGGGAGACTCTACTGGCAGGTCCACGTCGTCCCGAACTCGTCGGCGGGCCTCTCGTACATCGCGTTCGTGGATGCCCGGTCGGGCGACGTCTACACGGTCGGCACCGGCAGCGAGGCGAAGGCGTTCCTCGCCGGTGAGTCCGTCCAGCCCGGCGGGTCCGGCAACCAGTCCGGTGGCGGAACCGGCGGAGTCGGGTCGGGCGACGGTCTCGTCATCGTCGTCGAACGCGAGGACGGCTCCACCGAGCGCGTCACCGTCGGGCCGAACGACAGCGTCGTCATCCGTCAACGGGGTGGGCAGGACACGCGAGGTAACGCGACGACGAACGGGACTGCCGCGCGCTCGGTGGCGGACTGAGCCGTCGAGGGAGGAGTAGCGACGTCAGCAGGCGGCGACCCGCCACGCCCCGTGGGTCCGACACCAGTACGTCGCCGTCCGGAGTCGGGGGCAGTCGTCGCCGCAGGTCGGACAGAGCAGCGAGTCCGGTTCGTGGTCCGTCGAGACGGCCATCTCGCTGTACACCTCGCGCCACCCGCCGCTGGGGGACCGGCGCTCGTCGGTCATCGGTCGTCCTCCGCCTCACACCGCCAGCAGCCGTCGGCGAGCGAGGCGTCCGTCGATTCGAGGCCACACCGCTCACAGCGGTAGAAGTAGTGGTCGAGTCGGCCGTAGCGGTCGTAGCCGGCGTGTGGCCCGGTGATTCGCGGCCGCCCGCCGCTGCGGTCGATGCCACCGTAATCCGCAGGTTCTTGTCGCTGTAGATTATCAGTTACCATGAGTTCCCTCCGTGAACTCGGCGTTCGGGTGCTGGAACACCCGGCGCGTTTTCGCGCACCGCCGAACACTCGTCAGTGACGTCTCCCGGCGGGCGCAATCTGATACCCGCCGACTGGTGGGAGACGACTAGAGTGAGGGGAGCGACGCGGAAAAGGGGGCGCCTAGCTCGGTGGAAGTGAACCGTCACGAGCGTACGCTGGGGCGTTCACGGCCCCCAGAGCGGCCCTCTGGACAGTTACACTCTGCCTCGTCGAGTGCCGGTCGGGCGCTCGCCGTCCACCTCGACCGACCGGCGCTGCGAGCGTCACTCGCCGGACCGACCTCAGCGCCGGACGGGGACGCCCTGCTCGTCGAGGTAGGCCTTCGTCTCGTCGATGGTGTACTCGCCGAAGTGGAAGATGGAGGCCGCGAGCGCCGCGTCCGCGCCCGCCTCGAACGCCTCGCGCATGTGTTCGGGACTGCCCGCGCCCGAGGAGGCGATGACGGGTGTCGAGACGGCGTCACAGACCGCCCCCGTCAGCGGGAGGTCGTAGCCGTCTTTCGTCCCGTCGGCGTCGATGGAGTTGACGAACAGTTCGCCCGCGCCGCGCTCTTCGGCCTCGGCGGCCCACGAGACGACGTCGACGCCCGTCCCCTCGCGCCCGCCCTTCTTCGTGCACTCGAACCAGCACGACTCGCCGTCCACCTCGACGTAGTGCTCGCCGTCCTCGTCGTAGCGTCGCCGCGAGTCGACGCTGATGACGATACACTGGTTGCCGAACGCTCGCGCACCCTCGGTGATGAGTTCGGGTCGTTCGAGCGCGCCGGTCGTGATGGACACCTTGTCCGCGCCCGCCCGGAGCGTCTCCTTGATGTCGTCGCGGGTCCGGATGCCGCCGCCGACGGTCAGCGGGATGAAACACTCGTCGGCCACCTGCCCGACGACGTCGAGCATCGTCTCGCGGCCCTCGGCGCTGGCGGTGATGTCGAGGAAGACGAACTCGTCCGCCCCGGCCGCGTTGTACTCGCGGGCGAGTTCGACCGGATCACCCGTGTACTGCAGGTCCTCGAAGTGGACGCCCGTGTAGACCGCGGGGTCGCCGTCGTCGTCGACGTCCACGTCGATGCACGGGATGATACGTTTGGTCAGCACACGTGGTCATACTCGACCGGTGGTGTTCACGATTTCGACCGGCGACCGACGACGTCGCGTATCTCCTCCTCGCTGAGGACGTCGACGAGGTCCTCCCCCGCCTCGTAGCGTCGTAGTTGCTCGGGGCTCAGCACCGTTCCGAGGTCGTCCTCGTCGAGTCGCGCGAGGATGATGCGGTCGAGGTCGGCCGGGTCATAGCCGGGGATCGACATGGACCGTCTTGACGCGTGGTAGCAATAGTCGTTTCTCGCGTCGGTGTTCCGAGGAGTCTTCGAGTCGTCCGTCGAGTCTCTGGTACTCCTCGTCGGAGACTAGGCCCACTCCTCGTGGACGCCCCGGCTCGTCGTGCCGTGACTGACGTCGCCGAACCCGAGCAGGGGCCAGAAGACGAACGGGAGGAAGGCGAGGCCGATTCCGAAGCCCCCGCCCTTGCCGAACGCGTCGGCCACGTCGATGTTGATCTTGAACACGGCGTAGATGTTGAGGAGCGGAACGAGGAACGCGGCTATCCACCACCCCGAGTTGTCGCCTATCTTGCACATGATGTAGAGGTTGAATATCGGGACCAGCGACGTCCAGCCGGGGTGGCCGGCCTTCTCGAACGCCTTCCACCGCCCGGCGATGGTCGCGACCAACACTGCGAGGACGAACAGGAGGAACACAAGGGCGACCGCCCCGGCAGCGCCGTCGCTCTGCAGGGGAACCGATATCAGATTCGATGACTGTAGCATGCGACTAGGTGTTATACTAGTCTGTTAAGAGCGTTGTCGTTACAGACGTCGACGTCGCCGACCGTTCCGACAGGCCGAAGTACGCTCCCCGAGCAGTAGGGCGTATGAGCGAGCACGAGGAACGCGTCGACGACCCCGACCACCAGGAACAGGAGTCCGTCGAGGGCAGTGACCACCCGGAACCGCGCCCCGACCACCGACAGACCGCCCCGCAGGGACCCTACACCAACCGCATGGTCGGCATCGGTGCCGTCGTCGCGCTCGTCGGCCTCCTCGTCGTGTTCGGCATCCCGCTCCTCCTCGTCTGAGCGACGGACCGCGAACGAGGCACGGCGACTGACTCACGGTAACTGCCTCACTCGATTTCTCTCGCGACCGTCGCCGGGTTGCCCTGCACGACGACCCGCTCGGGGACGTCCTCGGTGACGACCGCTCCGGAGGCGACCATCGCTCCATCACCCACCGTCACGCCGGGGTTGAGGACCGCCCGCCCGCCGACCCAGACGTCGTCTCCGACGGTGACCGGCTTCCCGTACTCCAGGCCCGCCGCACGCTCGTCGGGGTCCAGCGGGTGCGTCGCGGTGTAGACGTGGACGCCCGGCCCGAGCAGGCAGTCGTCGCCGAACTCGATACGGCAGACGTCGAGGAAGACGCAGTCGACGTTCGCGAAGAACCGGTAGCCGACGTGGACGTTGTAGCCGTAGTCACACCGGACCGGTGGCTTGACGGTGACGTGCTCGCCGACCGACCCGAAGAGGTCGTCGAGCAGTCGCTGGCGCTCTTCGCGCTCGTCCGGTTCGGTCCGGTCGTACCGGTTCGTCGTGGACGCCGCTCGCCGGCGGTCGGCGACGAGTTCGGGGTCTCTCGGGTCGTAGCGCTCACCGGCCAGCATCTTCTCCTTCTCCGAGTCCATCGGTCACCGGTCGCGTGTCTCCATCAAAAAGGTCCGTTCCACGGAGTCCGTCACGGAGACGACCGCTCCGTCGTCTACACTTACGCTAGTTCGCGCTCGATGACCGACCGCAGCTCCCGAATCCTGTCCACGTCGTACGCAAGCGACTCCCCGTTGGCGGTCAGCGAGAGCGTCCCCGAGTCGTCGCTCTCCCCGACTGCCACGACGGGTGCGACGCCGTCGAACGCGGCCCGGACGGCGTCGGGGTCGGTCGTCTCGACGACGGCCCGTCCCGCCTGCTCGTGGAACAGCAGTGCCGCCGCGCTCGCGTCGCCGTCGAGCGTCACCGTCGCACCAGCGTCGGCGGTGACCATCTCGGCGAGCGTCACCGCGAGGCCGCCGTGACTGGCGTCGTGGACCGCGAGCGTCGCGTCGTCGTTCGCCACGTCCGCGAGATGCGAGACGACGCCCGCCGGGTCCTCGGGGAGCGTCGGGAACGCGTCGGTGCCGCCGAACTGCGCGAGGAACTCGGAGCCACCGAGTCCGGCGTTCACATCCCCTGAAAGCACGCCGTCGCCGACCACGAGCAGGGTCCCCTCACCGGTGAACGAACTCGACGGAGCGTCGTACCCGGCTTTCGTCCCGACCATCGCCAGCGTCGGCGTCGGGGGAATCGGCCCCGTCGCGGAGTCGTTGTACAGCGAGACGTTCCCGCCGACGACGGGCACCGACAGGTCGGCACACATCTCCGCGAGGCCGTCGACGATGCCGCGGAAGCCGCCGTACACCTCGGGCTTCTCCGGGTTGCCGCCGTTGAGGCAGTCAACCGCTGCGAGCGGTCGTGCGCCCGTCGCGGCGACGTTCGTGGCGTTCTCCAGCGCGACGGCCCGCGCACCCTCGTAGGGGTTCGCGCTCGTCCAGTTCGGCTCCGCGCCGGAGGAGAACGCGAGGCCGGTGTCGGCCTCACGGACGGCGAGGAGCGCCGCGTCGCCGCCAGGCCCGATGGCGGTTCGGGTCCCGACCTCGTGGTCGTACTGGCGGTACACCCACGACTTGCTCGCCGTGGAGGGGGCACCGACGACCGCCTCGAACGCCTCGTCGAGCGCGACGTCCGGCAGGTCGCGCTCCTGGGGCTCCGGGTCGACGTGGTCGAGGTCGTTCATCGGTGCGCCGTCGGCGAGGTACTCCGCGGAGACGTCGACGACCGTCTCCGTCTCGCCGTCGTCGCCGGTGAACGTGCAGGTGTAGTTCCCGTCCGTGACCTCGCCGATGACCGAGCAGCCGAGGTGATAGCGCTCGGCGAGTTCCCGCACGCGGTCGACGTCCCCCGGACGGACCTCGTAGCACATCCGCTCTTGCGATTCGGCGAGCAGTATCTCCAGCGGGTGCATGTTCGGTTCGCGCTGGTGGACGCGTTCGAGGGCGATGTCAGCGCCGAGCCCGCCCTTCGCGACGAGTTCCGAGGAGGCTCCACCGAGACCGGCCGCGCCGAGGTCGCGAGCCGAGCGAACCAGATCCTCGTCGACGAGGTCCTCGTTGCACTCGATCAGGCGTTTCTCGGCGTAGGGGTCGCCGACCTGCACCGCCGGGCGGTCCTCCGTCTCGGCGTCCTCGGCGAGGTCCTCGCTGGCGAACGACGCGCCGCCGAGGCCGTCCCGACCGGTGGCGTTGCCGACGAGGACGAGTTTGTCTCCCGGCTCCTCCGCGACGGCGGTGACGAGTCGGTCGTCGTGGAGCAGACCGACGCAGGCGACGTTCACCAGCGGGTTGCCGACGTAGTCCTCGTGGAAGGAGACGCTGCCCGTCACCGTCGGGACGCCGATGCAGTTGCCGTAGTGGCCGATGCCCTCGACGACGCCGTCCATCAGGTACTGGGAGTGCTCGCGCTCGAACGGGCCGAAGTACAGCGAGTCCGCGAGCGCGACGGGGTACGCGCCCATCGACAGCGTGTCGCGGACGATGCCGCCGACGCCCGTCGCCGCGCCGTCGAACGGGTCGACGTACGACGGGTGGTTGTGGCTCTCGACGCCGAGCGTCACGTACCACTCGTCGGAGTAGCCGTCGGGCGTCCCCTCGTCGTCGGTCGTCGGGAGTGCGACGACGGCGGCGTCGTCCCCCGGACCGACGACGACCTGTTCGCCCGCACTGTCGAACGCCGACAGCAGCGGCCGCGAGGAACGGTACGCGCAGTGTTCGCTCCAGAGGTTCTCGAACAGCGCTTCCTCCACGTCGGTCGGTTCCCGGCCGAGTTCCTCGACCACGAGTGCGCGGTCCGAGGGGGCGAGGCTCATTGGGTAGGTGAGCGCGAACGAGCACAATAGGGGTTTCCATCGCCCGCCGCCCGACGCGGCGATTCTATACACGAACGCGCATCACTGGATGATACCACCGCCAGAAATCGACAGCGGAGTGCAATCCGACGGGGCCCTCGAGGTGGTGCCTCCTGGGCGGGTCGCCCCCGCTCCGACTATCGGTCGGCGGGCGAATTCGTCCCGTAGAACCCGTGCAAGCCACTCACACACGTCTCCACCGACCGGACAGTTTTTGCTTCCACCCGACCTACCGACCTCCGTGCTCAGCGTCGAGCTTCACTGTCACTCCGACCTGTCGTACGACGGCCGGGACCCCGTCGAACTCCTGCTGGAGCAGGCGGCGGCCGTCGGCCTCGACGCGCTCGCCGTCACCGACCACGACGAGATAGACGCCTCGCTGCGGATGGCCGAACTCGCCCCCCAGTACGGACTGGTCGGCATCACCGGTATGGAGATCACCTCGGCGGCCGGTCACGTCCTCGGGTTCGGCCTCGACGAACGAGTGCCGGCGGGACTCACGTTCGAGGAGACGCTCGACCGCATCCGCGACCAGGGTGGTATCGCCGTCGTCCCTCACCCGTTCCAGCGGTCGCGGCACGGCGTCGCGCCGCACATCTCGAACGAGGCGCTCGCCAGCGCCGACGCCATCGAGGTGTACAACTCGCGGCTGTTCACCGGGCGCTCGAACCGTCGCGCCGAACGCTTCGCCGAGCGCCGCGGTATCCCGATGACCGCCGGCAGCGACGCCCACATCGCCGAGATGGTCGGCCAGGCGGTGACGCAGGTGGCGACGACCGACCGCTCGGCAGACGGCATCCTCGACGCGATCACCCAGGGTCGGACGAGCGTCGTCGGCGACCGGACGCCGTGGCGGGTCAGCGTCCGACAGTTCGGCGGCGGCGTGAAACGGCGGATGCGGATGGCGGCACTGTCGGTGTTCTGAGGCTCCGGGGTATCCTGCAAGAGAACGAAACAGTGGGAACAGCCCCGCGACGCGCGTCTCAGCGGAGGTCGGTCGGCGTGACGATACCCTCGCGCACCGCCACGTGCAGGCGTTCCTCGGCGTCGCGCTCCGCCCAGTCGTCGGGACGGGCCTCCTCGGGAACCTCCTCGACCCGTTCGAGCAGGCCAGTGCGGAGGAAGTGTCCGAACGGACAGCCGTTGTCGCAGGTCCGGGCGACCGACGGTACCCTGAACGGGCGCTCGATGCGTGCACCGCAGGTCGGACAGACGTACTCGAAGGACCGACTCATCAGAGCGACGGTGCGCCGCTCTCGGCTTCGAGCAGTTCGTGGTAGCGGTTCCGGATGGTGACTTCGGAGATGTTGGCGACGTCGCTCACCTCGCTCTGGGTCACCTTCTCGTTCGTCAGCAGGGAGGCCGCGTAGACGGCGGCGGCGGCGAGGCCGACGGGCGACTTCCCGGAGTGGATGCCCGCCTCCTTCGCGTTCTGCAGGAGTTCGCGGGCGCGGCGCTCGGACTCGTCGGAGAGGTCGAGGTCGCTGGCGAACCGCGGCACGTAGCTCTCGGGGTCGGCGGGCTGGATTTCGAGGCTGAGTTCGCGGACGACGTAGCGGTAGGTGCGGGCGATCTCGTCCTTCCCGACCCGGCTGACGTCGGTTATCTCGTCGAGGCTGCGCGGCGTGCCGGCCTGTCGGGCCGACGCGTACAGCGCCGACGTGGCGACGCCCTCGATGGAACGCCCCGGCAGGAGGTCCTCGTCGAGCGCACGGCGGTAGATGACGCTCGCGGTCTCACGGACGTTGTCGGGGAGGCCGAGGGCGCTCGCCATGCGGTCGATCTCGCCGAGCGCCTGCTTGAGGTTGCGCTCCTTGGAGTCGCGGGTGCGGAACCGCTCGTTCCACGTGCGGAGGCGCTGCATCTTCTCTCGCTGTCTCGACGAGAGGGAGTTCCCGTAGGCGTCCTTGTCCTGCCACCCGATGTTGGTCGAGAGCCCCTTGTCGTGCATCATGTTCGTCGTCGGCGCACCGACGCGGGACTTCTGGTCTTTCTCCGCGGAGTCGAACGCGCGCCACTCGGGGCCGCGGTCGACGGCGTCCTCCTCGACGACGAGACCGCAGTCCTGGCAGACCGTCTCGCCGTGCTCGCTGTCGTCGATCAGCTGACCGCCGCACTCCGGACAGGCGACTGCGGACTCCTGTTCGGTCTCTTCCTCTCGGTCGCGCTCTTCCTCGCTCGTCCGCTGGCGGATGCTGGTGTCTGTCATGTTGTGAGGTAGCCGACGCCCGAGAGCCTTCGCTGGCTACCAATTAGTTGTGACCCGTAGGACTTAAATCTGTTGAACGAAGAACCAGCAGAGAACGCCGCTGGCATCCGATTCCGGCTATCGAAACCCTTAGTGCATCGCCGTGGTAGGTCCGGACATGAGCGACTCCGTCGACCCGGAGGAGGTCCGTCACGTCGCGGACCTCGCGCGGGTCGCACTCGACGACGAGGAGGTGTCCCGCTTCGCCGACCAGTTCGGGGACATCCTCGCGTACTTCGACGCACTGGACGAGGTGCCCGAGGTCGACAGCGACGCCGACCTCACGAACGTCATGCGGGCCGACGACGTCCGCGACGGCCTCTCGCAGGAGGAGGCCCTGGAGAACGCCCCGGAGACCGTCGACGGCTACTTCAAAGGGCCGCGGGTGTCGTAGATGGCCGAGGAACAGAGTCTCGCCGCGGAGGAGACGGGCTCCGAGTACAACGCGTTCGTCACCGAGACGACCATCGAGGGGGCAGACGACGGCCCGCTCTCGGGCAAGACGGTCGCCGTGAAGGACAACATCTCGACGCAGGGCGTCCGCACCACCTGCGGGTCGGCGATGCTCGCCGACTACGTCCCGCCGTACGACGCGACGGTCGTCCGGCGACTGAAGGACGCCGGGGCGACCATCGTCGGCAAGACCAACATGGACGAGTTCGGGATGGGCAGTACCACCGAGACGTCCGCGTTCGGCCCCGCCGAGAACCCCGCCGCACCCGGACGCGTCCCCGGTGGCTCCTCGGGCGGGTCGGCGGCCGCCGTCGCCGGCGGCCTCGCGGACCTCGCACTCGGGACCGACACGGGTGGCTCCATCCGGAACCCGGCCGCGTTCTGCGGCGTCGTCGGTATCAAACCGACCTACGGGCTGGTCTCGCGGTACGGACTGGTCGCCTACGCGAACTCGCTCGAACAGATCGGTCCGCTCGCGCCGACCGTCGAGGAGGCCGCGGCGCTGCTCGACGTCGTCGCCGGCCCGGACGAGCACGACGCGACGACACGCGACGCGGCGGCGAACTCCGACTACGCGAGCGCCGCCGACGGCGACGTGGAGGGGACGACCATCGGCGTGCCCACCGAACTCGTCGAGGGCGCGGACGAGGGCGTCCGCGAGACGTTCGAGGCCGCGCTCGACGACCTGCGCGACCAGGGTGCCGAGACGGTCGAGGTGTCGCTCCCCTCCGTCGAGACGGCCGTGCAGGCGTACTACGTCGTCGCGATGTCAGAGGCGTCGTCGAACCTCGCGCGCTACGACGGCGTGCGCTACGGCGTCTCCGGCGGCTACGAGGGCAACTGGAACGAGTCGTTCGCCGACGCCCGCGAGGAGGGGTTCGGCGAGGAGGTCAAGCGCCGCGTCCTGCTCGGGACGTACGCGCTCTCGGCGGGCTACCACGACAAGTACTACGCGAAGGCCCAGGACGCCCGCGCGTGGATTCAGCAGGACTTCGACGAGGCGTTCCAGGAGGCCGACGTGCTCGCCTCGCCGACGATGCCCGTCCCTCCGTTCGAACTCGGCGAGAGCCTCGACGACCCGCTCCAGCTCTACCTCGCGGACGCGAACACCGTTCCGGTCAACCTGGCCAACCTGCCCGCCATCTCCGTCCCGGCGGGCGAGACGGACGGGCTCCCGGTCGGGCTGCAGTTCGTCGGCCCCGCGTTCGGCGAGCGTGCCGTCATCCGGGCCGGGAGCGCACTGGAGTAACCGGGTCGCTCGACTCGAAACCGGGCCGACGACGGGCGACCACCCGAGCCATCAATTTCGAAACCAGTTTCGTGGCGAATCAACCGGTAGTCCCCCTCCTCGTCGCCGAGAAACAGGGAAACAGATTAGCCGTCGGGCGAGAAACCATCGCCAGATAGTTCATGAAGGTTGAGATGCGAACCACCGACTTCCTCGACCGGGCGCTCGACCTGTACTCGGACGTCGTCGGTGTCATCGCCGACGATGGCACGGAGTACACCTACGCCGAGTTCGGGGAGCGAGTGGACAGACTGTCGAACGTGCTGGCCGACCACGGCGTCGAACAGGGCGACCGGGTGGCGCTGCTCGCGGGGAACACGCACTACTTCCTGGAATCGCTCTACGCCACGAACCAACTCGGTGCGGTGTTCGTCCCGATGAACTACCGCCTCGTCGGCGAGGAGTTCGAGTACATCCTCAACGACTGCGAGGCCGACACCGTCATCGCGGACTACGAGTACGCCGCCGAGATAGAGAAGGTCCGTGACTCGGTGCCCGCCGAGCACTTCATCGGCTACCAGGCCGACGACATCGAGGGCGACTGGGCGGACTACGAGGACCTGCTCGCCGACGCGTCCACCGATGCTCCCGAGCGCCCGGACATCTCCGAGGACGACGACGCCTCTATCAACTACACCTCGGGGACGACTGGCGACCCGAAGGGCGTCGTCCGCACGCACCGCACCGAACACTGGCACGCGCTGGTGCTCAACCAGCACCACGAGATAGAGGACGACGACGTCTACCTCTGGACGCTCCCGATGTTCCACTGCAACGGCTGGGGTCACACCTACGCCATCACCGGGACCGGTGGCACGCACGTCTGCCAGCGGGCGTTCGACCCCGGAGAGACGCTCCGTCGCGTCCGCGAGTACGACGTCTCGTTCCTCTGTGGCGCGCCGACGGTCCTCAACAGGCTCATCCAGTTCCACGAGAACAACCCGGACGTGGAGACGTCGGGTGCCAACGAGGTCCGCCTCGCGACCGCCGGTTCGGCGCCCCCGAAGGCGTCACTCGAAGCCATCGAGGACGACATCGGCTGGCGCATCATCCACCTCTACGGGCTGACCGAGACCGCCCCCATCATCACCACCTCGAACTCCCCCCGTCGCCTCGCCGAGCGGGGTCGGGGCCTCAAGACCTTCCAGGGCAGCGAGACGCTCTGTACGGACGTCCGGGTCGTCGACGAAGACGGCAACGACGTCCCTCGCGACAGCACGTCGATGGGTGAAATCGTCGTCAAGGGCAACCAGGTGATGGACCGGTACCTGAACAAGGAAGAGGAGACCCACGACGCGTTCAACGCCCGCCTCCCCGGCTACTTCCACACGGGCGACCTCGCCGTGATGGACGAGGACGGGATGATATCGATTCAGGACCGCAAGAAGGACATCATCATCTCCGGGGGCGAGAACGTCTCCTCCATCGAGGTCGAGGACACGCTGTACGACCACCCGGACATCCTCAAGGTCGCCGTCATCCCCACCCCGAGCGACGAGTGGGGCGAACTCGTGACGGCACTCGTCGTCCCGAAGGAGGGCGTCGACCTCACCGCGGAAGGCATCGAGGAGTTCGCCCGCGAGCACATGGCGGGCTACAAGATTCCCCGCCGTATCGAGTTCGTCGAGGACCTCCCCGAGACGGCCACCGGAAAGGTCCAGAAGTACCAGCTCCGACAGGACTACTGGGAGGACGAGGAACGGCTCATCGGGTAGCGCTCCACCGTTCGTCGGGTCGTGTGAACGCTCGGGGCCAGCCCCAGTGGGGGTAACCCCTTCCTCCCGTCGAACGAACGTCGCCGGAGCGAACGAGCGATCCGACCGGCAGCAGTGATAAACCGTTTTGTGTCGAAGCCGGCTACTGCCGTAGTGACACTATGGTGACTGTCCTCGCCGTCGTCGGCGTGCTCGTCGCAGTGTTCGTCGGGTTCAACATCGGCGGCTCCTCGACCGGCGTCGCGTTCGGTCCGGCCGTCGGGAGCCGCCTCGTGCGGAAGGCGACCGCTGCGACGCTGTTCACGTCGTTCGCACTCGTGGGGGCGTGGACCGTCGGGCGCAACGTCATCGACACGATGAGCAGCAGCATCGTCCCCGCAACGCAGTTCTCGCCGGTCGCCAGCGTCGGCGTCCTCTTCTTCACCGGCGTCTCGCTGCTCATCTCGAACATCTACGGCGTTCCAGCCTCGACGTCGATGACCGCCGTCGGCGCTATCGTCGGGCTGGGGCTCGCGACCGGGACGCTCAACGAGGCGCTGATGTTCACCATCGTCACGGCGTGGATCGTCGCCCCACTGGTCGGGTTTCTGTGTGGAGCGCTCATCGGTCGCTACGTCTACCCGCATCTCGACCGTCGCATCGCGTTCACCCGGTTCGAATCACACCTCGTCTGGCTCGACCGCTCCGGACGGGTCCCGCGACCTCGGTTCAACGAGAACGCGTCGCCACGCGACATCGTCGGCTCGCTCGCGGTCATCGCCATCGCCTGCTACATGGGGTTCTCCGCAGGGGCGTCGAACGCGGCCAACGCCGTCGCGCCGCTGGTGGGGTCGCAGGGTCCGTTGACCGTCAACCAGGGAGTTCTCCTGGCCGTCTTCGCGCTCGGGCTCGGTGGGTTCACCATCGCCAGACGCACGCTCGACACCGTCGGCGACGACATCACGGAGCTCCCGATTCTGGCGGCGCTCATCGTCTCTATCGTCGGGGCGACCATCATCACGGCGCTGTCGTACCTGGGCATCCCCGCGAGTCTGGCCGTGAGCACCACCTGTTGCATCATCGGTCTCGGCTGGGGTCGGGCGAGTCGGGCGGCGACGCTCGTCGAACTCGCGACGCCCGAACCGGAGCGGAGCACCGACGTCGAGATCTCGACGGGGGCCCTCGTGACCTCGCGAACGGAGGAGGTCCCCACGACCCCGACGGTCGGCGATCTGGCGCGCGGTGAAGCCCCTCCCGAGAAGCCTGCCGACGAGGTCCCCGAGATTCCCGACATCGGTGAGAAGGGTGCGCCGGAACTCGACCAGCGGAGCCTCTTCGACCCGAGTGCGGTCAAGCGCATCGCGCTGCTCTGGGTCCTCACGCCCACCATCGCGGTCGTCGGGTCGTACCCGCTGTTCCTCCTGGTCCTGTGACTCGGCGACGGGAGCGCGGTCGGCCCTACCGGACGACCGTCACCGGAACCGGTGACTGATCGACGACCTTCCTGGCCACGTTGCCGACGAACACGCGGTCTGCCAGCGTACCACCGTGGCTCCCGACGACGACGGTGTCGAACTCGCCGGATCGGTTGAGAATCACGCGTGCCGGATGCCCGGTGTCGACCTCGGTGGCTATCTCCGCGTCGTACTCCGCGGCGATCGCCTGAGCGCGTTCCAGCACCGGGCGAGCGTGTTCCAGCATCGACTCTCCGGGGTCGTCCGCGAGTGCGATGGCCGTCGCCTCACCGAACATCGCCGAGGGTTCTCCCACGACCGTCAACACCGTCACGTCCGCCGCCGAGTGGACATCGAGGGCGTACCTGAGCGCCTGTTCTGCCACCGCAGAGCCGTCCATAGCGACCAGAACCTGCGAGACCATGTCCGAACTCTTCCGGTCTCGTTCATAAACGTTTGCTGGGGTGACGGGGGTCGACCCCCTCTTCCACCGTGGACTCCCACGTATCTCCCGTCGCCTAGCGCGAGAAAACGGCGCGTCAGATGCGCTGGCGCATCTCGTACATCTTCAGCGCTTCGAGGCGGGGGTCGCCGGTCGACTCCGTGTCGTCGTTGAGACCGGCCCCGCTGACCATCTCGTTGAACGAGGTGGTCATCTCGTCCTCGCCCGAGGCGTCGATGATGTAGGCGACGTTCTCCCGGACCTCGCGTTCGCTCTGCCCGAGTTCCGCGGCGGTCTCGGCGATGGCCTCGTCGACCTCCTCCTCGCTGGCGGTGAACTCCGCGCCGCGGGCGAACTCCCGGAGTTCTATCTCCTCGTCGTCCTCGATGTCCGGGTCGCGCTCGCTCATTCGTCGACCCCCTCCGCACCGCCGTCGGCGACGACGCCGCGACGCCGGTTGTAGTGGTCCTCCTGTTCGCGGACGACCTCCTCCAGGTCCCACTGCTTTATCTCGTCGTAGCGGTCGCTGACGCGGTTGATGACGCTGAGGTAGTCGACGTCGAGGCCGAGCGACTCGTTGTACATCCCGTCGATGAGGTGGCCGCCCCGCATCAGCACGTCGTCGATATCGACACCCAGCGGGTCGCCCACCGCGTCGGTGAACATGTAGCCGAAGTCGGCCATGTAGGGAACGTCGTGGTAGAGCATATCGCGGATGCCCTGTTTGACGCCCTGGTACTCCGCCTTCCCCTGCTCTTCCTTCTCGATGAGTTCCTTCAGCAGGTTGACGCCGTGGGTGATGTGACGGCCCTCGTCCGTGGAGATGAACTTGAAGCCGTGGTTGAGCAGCGGGAGGTACGCCTGGTCCGACATCCGGTTGATGGCGAACCCACCCACGCGGGCGAGGATACCCTCGACGTTGAGGTGGTAGACGGCGGCCGCCTTCGCGATGTCGACGGGGTCCTGGGTCTGGGCTGCCTTCGCGGTCTGGAGGCCCTGGTTCTCGAACACCTCGCCGAGGCCCGTCGCCTCGACGATGGGGATGCGGGTGCCCCGCCGCGGGTCGAGTTCGGCGAAGTTGTCCCGGTCGTCCATCACCTCGTCCATGTAGATGTCGATGAACTGGGTGTGTTTGTGCTCGGTGAGCGTGAGCATCGTCATGTACATCTCCTTCTCCTCGTTGTGGTCGAGGCAGGGCGCGCCCATGATGCGACTGAGGTTGGTGGCGGCGTCGCCCGCTACCTCTCGTTCGCCGTCGAGGAACCCGGACAGGAGGTAGCGCACCTGGTCGCGTTCGTCCGGGTCCATCGAGGCCCACATCTCCCGGTCCTCCTCGAACCCCACCTCGTCGAAGAGGCTCTCGACGTTCCAGGTGCCCAGTTCGACGCCCTTCTGGAACAGGTTGTACCAGAGGTTCGACGTGTCGACGCGTTGGCCACGGTGCCCGACCGAAGCGGCCTCGGCTTGCTGTGACATACCGATGTAAAGCTTCCTCGAACCCCTGACTGTTCCTCCTCGTATTCCCGGCCCTTTTTATTTACAACGTTCGTTAAAAATACCCTGCGGCGGCTCGCTCAGGCGTTCCCCTGGAACAGCGCCCGCGAGTCCGTCCTGCTGGCGACGTCGCCCATCTCGTCGGCGGCGTCGGCGTAGCTCATGATCTTGGTGACCGAGCCGTCGAGGTCGAGGTCCTGGCCGAGCACGCTGTCCATCACGTCTTCGCCCTCCGTGAGCGCCTTCCAGCTCCCGTACGGTCCCTGGAGGGCGAACCCCGGGTCGCGCTCGTCGTCCGGGTCGAGCACGAACGCCTCCCGACACTCGCCCTCGTAGAGGTCGAGGTAGACGCGGACGGTGCCGTCGTCGACGTACCGTTCGAGTTGCGTGAGCAGGTTCGCCAGGTCCGCCGGTAGCTCCTCGCGGAGGGCAGACGAGACGGCGTCGGGGACCTCGGCGACGGGCGTCGCGAGGAGCGCGTCGAGCAACCGCGTCCGGTCGTCGCCCTCCTGCTCGTCGAGGCGTTCTCGTAGCGTCGGCGGGGCGTCTGCGACGAGCGTCGCCGCGCGCTCGTCCGGGAGCGACGTGAGGTTCTCGCGGAGGTCGTCGGTCAGGTCGTCCGGGAACTCGCCCACGGTGGTCTCCTCGACCGGGAGACTCCGAATCTCGAAGACGAAGTCGCCCGCGAAGTCGACGCCCCAGCCGTCGCTCTCTGCTGCGTACCGCTCGCTCTCGTTCAGGTTGGCCCGATACCTGTCCAGCCACTCCTCCGAGGGGAACCACTCGCTCATAGGAGTACGTGCGGCGGCAGAACCGAGAACGTCCCCCCGCGTATCCACGGGTCGTTAAGTGTGCGCCGCGTCGTCACGTACCAGACGAGTCCCGTTCGGTGTCGACGACGGGACGTGAGACGCTCGCACGTGCGTTCGTCGCCGGGTCACAGCGCCGACTGGCTGGGAACGTAAACTAACGTATCGGAACGGTGCGCTGGGTCAGTAGTGCCAGGGGTAGTCGTCGAACTCCGGCTCTCGCCCCTCGACGAACGCGTCGCGGCCCTCGGCGGCCTCGTCGGTCATGTAGCCGAGTCGGGTCGCCTCGCCGGCGAACACCTGTTGCCCGACCAGTCCGTCCGAGTCGAGGTTGAACGCGTACTTCAGCATCCGCATCGCGGTGGGTGACTTCGAGTTCATCTCCTCTCCCCACTCCAGCGCCGTCTCCTCCAGTTCCTCGTGTGGGACCGCCTCGTTGACCATCCCCATGTCGGCGGCCTCCTCGGCCGAGTAGGTCTTCCCGAGGAAGAACACCTCGCGGGCCTTCTTCTGGCCGACCTGCTGGGCGAGGTACGCCGACCCGAATCCGGCGTCGAAACTCGCCACGTCGGGGTCGGTCTGGAGGAACTTCGCGTGGTCTGCGCTGGCGAGCGTGAGGTCACAGACGACGTGCAGCGAGTGACCCCCGCCGACGGCCCAGCCGGGGACGACGGCGACGACGGGTTTCGGCATGAACCGGATGGCACGCTGGACCTCGAGGATGTGGAGGCGACCCGTCTCGGATGCCCCCTCCTCGTCGCCCTCGTACTGGTAGCCGTCGCCGCCGCGGATGCGCTGGTCGCCGCCGGAAGAGAACGCCCAGCCGCCGTCCGTCGAGGAGGGGCCGTTGCCGGTGAGGAGGACACAGCCGACGTCGGTCTGGCGCTTGGCGTGGTCGAGCGCGGTGTGGAGTTCGTCGACGGTCCGGGGGCGGAAGGCGTTGCGGACGTCGGGGCGGTCGAACGCGATACGGACCGTCCCCTGCTCGCGGGCGCGGTGGTAGGTCACGTCCTCGAAGTCGAACCCCTCCACGGGGTCCCAGCGGTCGGGGTCGAAGATGTCCGAAACCATAGACCGGCTCTGCCCGCAGCGGCGAAAAAACTTGTCCGTCTGGTCTGTTCGAGGGGTAACGCTACGTAAGCACGCAGGGTGGCCGCGACGAACACTCACCGGCCGTCTCACAGGACACGCCGACCACTGAGAAGGCCTGCCTGCCTTGGCAGGCAGAGTCGGTAATCGGGATGCTGCACTGTACTTGTTAGACGTCCGATGACAGAACCGTGTCCACATGGACGGCTTCCACCCGCACTGTATCGTTCGGACAGCATCTCGACCGGTCGGCCGAGGTAGCCAGTGGAACGAACTCGTCGTGACTTCCTGAAACTGGGAGGTGCGACTGCCGCGACGGCTGGCGTCGGCGCGACAGCGGGCTGTACCGGTGCGTTCGGCGCTGTCGCGGGCGACTCCGTGACGGTGAGCTCGATGCGCTTCACCGAGGACGTCGTCCTCGGCTACTTGAGCATCGAGTCGCTGAAGGCGAACACCGACCTGACGGTCCTCGACGAGACGGGGCTGGGGGGGACGACGCTGAACCTCCGGGCCGTCTCGAACGGGGAGGTCGACCTGTTCTGGTACTACTCCGGCGGCGCGTGGCTGAACGCGCCACCGAAGAAAGACGAGGTAATCCCCGACGCGAAGAAGCTCTATCAGGCCGTCGAGGGGAAACTCGCGAAACACTACGATACTGCGTACCTCAACCGCGCGCCGTTCAACAACACGTACGCCATCGCCGTCACGCCGGAGTGGTCGAAGAAGACCGGTGTGAAGACGCTGAGTGACTTCGCGGCGTACGTCAAGAAGCAGGGCGGCAACCTGACCGGCGTCCTCGGGCCGGAGTTCCTCAACCGGCCCGACGGCTGGCCGGGGCTGGTGAAGTCGTACGACTTCCAGGGGGCGGCGTCGAACCTGGAACTCCGGAGTATCAGCGCCGCGCTGTGCTACCAGATCATCGCCGAGACCGACGCGGACTTCGGGATGGTGTTCACCACGAACCCGAAGGTGAAGAAGTACGACCTGGTCACGCTCGAGGACGACCGGGACTTCTTCCCCATCTACAACCCCGCCCCGGCGGTCAACCAGGGGACGCTCGACGCCCTGCCGTCGATACGCGAACCGCTGAACGCCATCGGACCGACGCTGAACACGGAGAAGATAATGCGACTCAACGAGCGCGTCGCGCTCGACGGCGAGGACGCACAGGCGGTCGCCCGTGACTACCTGGAGTCGGAGGGGCTGGTATGAGTATCGCGCTCCAGTTCGACCCGTACGTCCAGTTCGCAGTCGAGAACCAGGACCGGCTGACCCGGATGCTGGTCGAACACGTCATCCTCGTCTGTCAGACGCTGGCCATCGCGCTCCCCCTCGGCGTCGGCGCGGGGGTGTTCATCAGCATGTACGACCGGGCGTCGACGCCCGTGCTCTGGTTCGCCGGCGTCCTCCTGACGGTGCCGAGCATCGCCTTCTTCGGCGTGCTCGTCCCGGTGCTGGGCATCGGCGCGCCGCCCGTCATCGCGGCGCTCGTCTGCTACTCGCTGTTGCCCATCGTCAGGAACACCTACATCGGCCTGACGCGGGCCGACGCCTCGACCGTCGAGGCCGGAACAGGCCTCGGGATGACCCGCTGGCAGCGGCTCCGACGGGTCCGGTTCCCGGTCGCGCTCCCGGTCGTGATGGCCGGCGTGCGCAACGCGGTGGTCATCGTCGTCGGGCTCGCCGCCATCGGCGCGTTCATCGCCGGGCCGGGGCTGGGCGACTTCATCTTCCAGGGAATCAACAGCGGAAACACGCCGATGATCGTCGTCACGACCATCGTCCTCTCGGCGCTCGCGCTCACCTTCGACTACGGCCTCGCCGTCGTCGAGGACCTGCTCAGACTGCGCAACGGTGAAGCGGTCGACCCGAACCTCGTCACGAAATCAGTTCAACGGCTCCCACTATGATCCGATTCGACAACGTCCACAAGCGGTACGAGGACGGCACGCACGCCGTCAGAGGCATCGACTTCGAAGTAGCGGAGGGGACGACGACGGTCCTCGTCGGCCCGTCGGGCTGTGGGAAGACGACGACGATGAAGCTCGTCAACCGGCTCGAAGAGCCGTCCGAGGGCACCGTCTACTACGACGGGACCGATGTCCACGACCTGGAGGCGACCGAACTCCGTCGGGAGGTCGGCTACGTCATCCAGGACGTCGGCCTGTTCGACCACATGACCGTCGGCGAGAACGTCGCGACGGTCCCCGACCTGAAGGGCTGGGACGCCGAGCGCATCGACGCGCGCGTCGACGAACTGCTGACCCTCGTCGACCTGCCGCCCGAGGAGTTCCGCGACCGGAACCCGACCGAACTGTCCGGCGGCCAGCAACAGCGCGTCGGCGTGGCCCGTGCGCTGGCCGCCGACCCGGACGTCCTGCTGATGGACGAACCGTTCGGCGCGCTCGACCCCATCACCCGCGAGGAGTTGCAGGACGAGTTCCTCGCCATCCAGGACGACATCGACACCACCATCCTGTTCGTCACGCACAGCATCGACGAGGCGCTGAAGATGGGCGACCACATCGCCGTGATGAACCAGGGGCAGGTCGTCCAGTACGACACGCCGAAGGCGCTCCTCGACCGGCCGAAGACGAAGTTCGTCGAGGACTTCATCGGCCCCGACCGGACGCTCAAGCGCCTGCGCGTGCTCCGCGTCGGCGAGGTGATGCGCGAGGACGTCCCCGACCAACACGAGGACGTCGTCGAGGCGTTCCGTTCGGACCAGGGCGTCATGGCCGACGGCGGTGAACTCATACCGGTCGAACCGTCCGACAGCACGCAGATCGCGCTGTCGCGGTGCATCCAGGCCGGCGTCGACGCACTCCCGGTCGTCGAGGAGGCGAACGTCGTCGGCATCGTGACCGAGGAGGACATCCGTGACCTCCAGCACGGGGCCGCAGCGTGAGCGTGCTCGACGTGCTGTGGGCGACGTGGGAGTTCCTGGTCGCCAACCAGGGCCGGTTCGTCGAACTGCTCCGGGAGCACCTGCTGCTGGTGTTCGTCTCCGAACTCGTGGCGGTGGCCATCGCCATCCCGCTGGGCGTCCTCGCCGTCCAGAACGACCGGGCATCGGCGATTATCGGCTCGGCAGGGAACGTCGCCCAGACCGTCCCGACGCTCGCGGTCATCGCGCTGACGTTCCCCATACTCGGCCTCGGATTCGAACCGGCGCTGGTCGGTCTCGCGGTGTACGCGCTGCTGCCGGTGTTGACCAACACCATCGCCGGACTGGAGAGCGTCGACGACGACACCGTCGAGGCGGCTCACGGCATGGGGATGACCTGGTGGGACGTCATGCGTGACGTCCGGTTCCCGCAGGCGGTGCCGGTCATCTTCGCCGGCATCCGGACGAGCGTCGTCCTCAACGTCGGGACGGCCTACCTCGCGTTCTTCATCGGCGGCGGTGGCCTCGGCGTGTGGGTCATCGGCGGCATCAAACTGTTCAGCACGGCGCAGTTGCTCGCGGGGGCCATCCCCGGTGCGCTGCTCGCCATCGCGCTCGACGCCGGGCTGGCGCTCGTGGAGCGACAGATCGGGTCCGCGGACACGCCCGACGGCGTCGCCGCCGCCGGGTGAGGGCCCGGCGTCCTCGCCCCCTGTCGACGCTTCCCACCCCTACTTAATTAACCGGCTCAACCCGCCGTTACGAATACCTGGACTATCGCGAAGGAGGGGACAAGATGTCCACCCGACCCGACGACCGAACCGACGAGACGACCGAGGACCGGACCGAGATGTACGACGCCATGAGTCACCCCCACCGGCGGTGGGCCGTGGACGCCGTCGAGACGTGCGGCGCGCTCGACCTGCAGGGCGTCGTGGCCCACGTCCTCCGGCGGGAGGGGCTGACCGGAGAGGATTCCCGCCAGAACGTGGCCGTCGGGCTCTACCACGTCCACCTGCCGAAGCTCGACGACGCGGAGTTCGTAGAGTTCGACCGGGACGAGCAGACGGTCGCGCCGGGCGACCGCATCACCCCGGCCACCGCCCGGTTCGAGAGCGGCACCGCGGCGCTCTCGGACTGAGTGGCTCAGCGACCCTCGAGCGTCAGCAACACCCCGACCACGACGCTCGCGGCGACGAGCAGCATGGCGGCGACGATACCGAGCAACAGGGCCTGTTCTATCAACAGCGCGTACAGCAGCACCAGCACCGACGCGACCAGTGCGCCGCGGACCGGCCACTGGACGATGGGGGCACCTCGCTGCTCGGCGTACGCGTAGACCAGCCACCCGACGCCCGACCAGAGGACGACGAACGAGACGACGACGACTCCGAACAGGAGGGCGCCGTCGAGCAGCGAGAAGAGCAGGACGAGCAGCGCGAACACGGACAGTACCGACCAGAGCAGGCGTGGTGGGGGGCGGAGTCGTCCGAACGTGGACCCGAGGCTGGACATACTCGTTCGTTCACGACCGCCGGCAAAAATAGTTCGCGGCTCGGCCGGTGCCGCTCGACGGGACGACGGAGGGTTCTGCGCCGACTCCTCCCGCCTCAGCCGAGCGTCTCCTGAACCCGTTCGTTCAGCGCCTCGCGGTGGCGGTGGCTCGCCTCGCCGTCCATCCGCACCTCGACGACCTGGGTACCCGGCGCGTCCAGTGAAGCCCGGTACGCGTCGCGGAACGCCTCGCGCGAGTCGGTGCTGACGAACTCCAGCCCGTACAGGTCGGCGACCGGCGCGAACTCCAGGCCGTGCGGCGTCCGGAAGTAGTCGGTGAACGGCGGGTCGAACGACTCGATGGGGAGGACGCGGAAGATGCCGCCGCCGTCGTTGTTGACGAGGACGACGGTGGCGTCAACGCCCGCTCGCGCGCACGCTAGGAGTCCGTTACTGTCGTGGTAGAAGGCGAGGTCTCCCGTCACGAGGACGAGGGGGTCGTCGGTGCCGTGGCCCGCACCGAGCGCCGACGACGTGATGCCGTCGATGCCCGACGCGCCGCGGTTCCCGAGCGCGGTGACAACCGCAGAACGCGGTTCGCCGAACCGGTCGAGGTCCCGGACGGGCATCGAGTTCGAGACGAACAGCGTCGCCGGGTCGGGGAGGTTCGCCACCGTCTCGCGGAGCACCGCCCCCTCGAACCAGGCGTCGTCCTCGGCGACGAGCGACCAGTACTCGCGTTCGAGCGAGGCGAGACGGTCGCGCCAGTCAGTCACACCGTCGTCGTCCCCGTCACTTCCCGCCTCGACACGCGCCGCGAGGTCGGCGAGGAGTCGGGTCGGGTCGGCGGCGACGAGGTCCGTCGCGGTGAACGTCGCCTCGCGCCACCCGCCAGCGGGGTCGACGACGACCTGTCGAGCGCCGGCGTCCCGGAGGTAGTGTCGGAGCGGTTTCGACGTCGGTGAGGCCCCCACACGCAGGACGAGGTCGGGTGCCTCGTCGGGATTCTCGGGGTCGAGCGCCCCGAGCCACGAGTCGTAGCCGCCGCAGACGAGCGTCCCGTCGTCCGCGACGTGGTCACCGAAGCGGACGCCCGAGAGCGGGTCCGCGAGGACCGGGACGCCCGACGCTCGCGTGAACTCCTGGAGGGTGTCCGCGTCGAGACCGCTGTCCGGCCCGGCGACGAGGAGGCCTCGCTCGGCGTCCGCGACGGCCGCGGCGAGTCGCTCACGCTGGCCCTCGCCGAGCGTCGTCCGGCCCTGGGTCATCGCGACCCACGGGCCGTCCCGCCCCTCGACGACCTCCCGCTCGGCGTCGAGGAACGCGTCGGTGACGTCACCGGGGACGGGCGTCGGTTCCAGCGGCTTCTCGAACGGGACGTTGAGGTGGACCGGACCGGAGTGGGTGCCGGTCGCGGTGCCGACCGCCCGGGAGAGCGCCGTCCGGAGCGACCGGAGCGTCCGACCGTCTGGGGCCGGTTCGGGGAGCGTCCGGTAGGCGCGCGCCGCGTCGCCGTACAGTTTCTCCTGGTCGATGGTCTGGTTCGCGCCGCTGTCCTGCAGAACGCGGGGCCGGTCGGCGGTGAGGAGGAGCATCGGGACCCGCGCCTGGTTCGCCTCGACGACTGCCGGGTGGAAGTTCGCCAGCGCGGTGCCGGAGGTGGAGACGAGTGGGACGGGACTCCCCGTGCGTTTCGCCCGGCCGAGCGCGAAGAAGGCGGCCGAGCGCTCGTCGAGTTGCGACACCGTCTCGACGCCGTCGTGGGCGGCGAACGCGACGGTCAGCGGCGTGCTGCGACTCCCCGGCGCGAGGACGGCCGTGTCGACGCCCGCCTTCGCCAGTTCGTCGACGACGACGCGCCCCCACAGCGTGTTGCGGTTCGGGACGCTCATTCTGCGGTCTGGTCCCGGTCGCTCGGTTCGCTTGCCGTCGCCTCCCCGTCCGTCGCTTCCCGCCCCTCGCCGCTCCCCGTTCGCGTCAGTTCGTCGAGGATGGGCCGGTACTTCAGGCGGACCTCGTCCCACTCCGCGGCGGGGTCGGAGTCGGCGACGATGCCGTTACCCGCGAACAGCGTCGCCCTGGCGCCGCCCGCGACGCCCGACCGGATCCCGACGGCGAACTCGCCGTCGCCGCTAGCGTCGAACCAGCCGACGGGCGCGGCGTACCAGCCGCGGTCGAACGACTCCGTCTCGTGGATGACCCGCTGGGCGGCCGCCGGCGGGAGGCCGCCGACTGCCGGCGTCGGGTGGAGCGCCTCGACGATGTCGAGGACGTGGCCGTCGGCGTCGAGCGTCGCCTCGATGGGCGTCCGGAGGTGCTGGATGGTCGCGAGCCGGTGGACGTGCTGGTCACCCTCGCGCACCTCGCCCAGCGGGGCGAGCTGCTCGCGGATGGCGTCCGCGACGAGACCCTGTTCGTGCTGAATCTTCTCGCTCTCGACGAGTTCCGCGGCGAGGTCGGCGTCTGCTTCGGGCGTGTCGCCGCGGGCGGCCGACCCGGCGAGCGCCTCGGTCCGGACCTCGCGGCCGTCGAGCCGGACGAGACGCTCGGGCGGCGCGCCGAAGAACCCGGCCGAGTCGGTCGGGGCGACGAGGAAGCGGTAGCACTCGGGGTACGTCCGGCGGAGGCGTTCGAGCACGCTCGGGATGTCCACCTCGCTCCCGAGGTCGACCGAGAGCGCGAGGGCGAGGACGACCTTCCGCAGGTCGCCCGACTCGATGCGCTGCACCGCCGACTCGACCATCTCGTGCCACTCCTCGCGCGAGGTGAGGTGGGCCGTCTCGACGACCCCCGGTGGGTCGCCGCTCGGCACCATCGCGGGGAGGTCGGCGACGCGTTCGTGGGCCGCGTCGAGAGCGCTCTCGACTGCGGCGGCGTCGACGGTACGACCGTAGCGCGACACGGTGAGGTAGGTCCGGTCGTCGGTCCGGGTCAACTGCGTCTCGGGCAGGACGAACTGCGCTGCAGGAAACCCCTCCCACGGCGGGTCGGGGTCGTGCTCCGGCGAGAACGAGACGCCACCGAGCATCCGGGGACGGGCGGCGGGCGGACCGTCGACGTCCATCGCGCCGAAGACGGCCTCCGCACGGTCGCGGAGTCGGGCGAATCGCTCCGCGCCGTCGCCGGTCACATCGACGGCGACGCCAGCGCCGACGAGTTCCAGTCCCTCGGGCGTGCTCCAGTGGACGTGGGGTGTCTCCTGGGCCGCGAGGAACGCGCGGTAGGAGACGTCCGGTACCTCACAGGTGCGGCTGACGAGCGTCCCGTCGAGCGACGCCGTCGCGCTACTGTGGGCGGATTCCATTGGTCGTATTCGGGGTGGGGAACCCTTGAGGCTATCCATCCCGGGCGCGTGGCCGCGGGTCTGCGACCGTTCGTCCACGAATCCTGGGCGGTCGCTCGCAGAACGCGCACTCCATCGTGACCCCTGGTAGTCGACGGAGTTGGTAGTCGGCAGTCGCCCGGTCGCGAGGTCGGGTCTACCGTAGGTCAGCTGTACCGTTCCTCGTTCCACGGGTTCGCGCTGTCGGAGTAGCCCCGTCTCTCCCAGTAGCCCAGCTCCTTCTCGGTGAGGAACTCGACGCCGCTGACCCACTTCGCGCCCTTGTAGGCGTAGCGGTGGGGTGTGACGACTCTGACCGGGCCGCCGTGGTCGTCGGGGAGCGGTTCGCCGTCGAGTGCCCAGGTGAACAGCACCTCCTCGCGCATGCAGTCGTCGAGCGAGAGGTCCGTCGTGTAGTCGTCGAACCCGTGGAACATGACGTGGCAGGCGTCGTCGCGGACGCCCACAAGCTCCGCGAGCGTCGGGAACGTGACGCCCGTGAACTCGTTGTCGAAGCGACTCCACCCGGTGACGCAGTGGAAGTCCTGGCGCTGGGTCTCGCTCGGCAGGTCGCGGAACTCCTCCAGCGAGAACGTCACCTGCTCGTCGACCGCTCCCCACACCTCGAACGTCCAGGTCTCGGGGGACCACGACGGTGTCCCGCCCTTCGAGAGGACGGGGAACCGCGACGTCTCGCGCTGGCCCGGCGGTAGTCGCTCGCCCTCGAACTCCTCGTGGAGACCCGTCACGTCACGAACGCTCATACGCCCCGTCGGGGTCGACCCGGGGTATGCCTACCGCTCCGCGACCGCACCCGGCCAGGAACTGTCGTCGAATTGCGTGATTAGAAAGAGAGCGACCGCAACTGGAAAATAAATTATCGTGCTCCAAAACTGGATTTGGTGGTGCGCTAAGATTCCCCGTCAGAATTAAATAGCCTACCTTCAAACCCGGTGGTAACGATGCCTAAAGTCGAGTTGAACATCCCCGAACACCTCGAAATGCAGATGACACAGATGATCGAACAGGGCGAGTTCGTCAACCGCGAGGAGGCTGTCGAAGACCTCCTCGCGGCCGGACTGCGCGCCTACCGGACCGGCAGCACCGTCGACGACGACGACGCCGGTGCGTTCGAAGACGACGGCATGATGGGTCACGACGACGAGTACGTCTTCTAGCGCCTCCGGCCCTCCACGCTGTTCTCTTCTGCCGACCGCCGAGCGACAGCGCCCCACTGCCCCGTCCGCCAGCGCCACGCTCCGTGGTCGAACACCGGTTCGTGCGGTACTGGGTAGCGTCCGGCGCGTTACGTTTAACAAGCTCTCAGAGATAGAGTGAGGCATGCACAAGGACGAGCTTCTCGAACTCCACGAGCAGATGGTCGCTATCATGGAGTACTTTCGCGCCCAGGAGGACGTCGACAGCGACCTGTTCGACCCGTACGACCAGATCGACGTCTCGCCCGACGACGTCCACAAGTCCAAGAGCGAGCACAAACACGCCGTGTTCGTCCTCGGTAACGCCCTCGCCAGCGCGATGAGCGAAGACGAGTTCTCCGACGCCGGACGCATCTCGAAGCGGATGCAGGAACTCGCCGACGACGCCGAGTCGAAGCTGTAACCGCACCGTTCTCTTCCTCGCGACCTTTTTCGTCGTCGGGTGCGCCGGAGGCGCACCGCTCCTCGAAAAACGTCGATGAAAAAGGCCGCTCGGCGCTGGCGCGCCTCGCGGTAGAACACATCGCGGTACCGCACAGCACGTTGGGGATGCTACTGATAGACTCGTGCCGCGAGTGTATCAGTTGGCGGATACGGCTTGCTGTAGCGGTGTCACTCTTCACTAACACCCTGTGCGCCAGCGGGATATTCAACGAACGAGTGGCTGCCACACGAACACCCTGTCGTCTCCGTCGAGAGGACGAACTCGCCGTCAACTCGCCGAGCCGCGTACACGCTCCCGCACTCGGTACATTTGACGGGGAGTTGGTTAGCCACGGTAGACCACCCGGTCAGAGACGACGCTGCTCACCGCACCGGTTGGTGAACAGCGATTGTTCGACGATCTTCTTCGTACCACGCCGGAGTCGCTCGGAGAGTGCCTGATGGGACACCCCTAACTGGTCAGCAATGGCGCAGAGGTCCGTATCACGGGGTATATCGAAGTACCCCGCTTCACAGGCCACACGCAACGAACGGTGTTGCACCTCTGTCAACCCGTGTTCGTCCGACGACTCGCCGCCCAGCTGCCGAATCGACTCGACCTCAGGCGAGACGTCGTGTTGCTCGCAGCTCGACTTCGCCCTCTGGAGCGCACTCTGGGAGGGATACAACACCCGTAGCTGCCACTCCCCACCATCCGTCGATGCGTCGAGAATCGTTCCACCGTCGACCGTGAGCAACCCAACGACTATCTCGACCGTCTTCTCCCACTGTATCTCGTAGAGCCACTCGTCGCCTCGTTCGGTCAACCGTGAGACACGGGTCGTCGTCGAATCCTCCGCGAGTGCCGTTCCGAGGCGGTCGTGGTCCGAGGTACGTGCCCAGAGCAGCGGCAGTACGCCTCCACCGGTACCCGCTACGGACCCTGCCCCGAACTGCGCGTCCGGGACTGCGTCGAGGGTTTCCGCGAGCGCAAATCCCTCACAGGGAACCGTCAGCCGGACGACGACGCCCGACTGCTGACTGCTATCTCCGTCCCGACCAACCGACTGTTCGGCAGATGCGGGTACCATGGTATATCAAGCTCCCGCACTACAGATAGGCCTACTGCCTGCTCCACATCCTCCATTTAAATTAAGCACCTTCGAAAAAGAGATATTTTATAACTTGATAGCACTCTCTGCAAGACCGTCGCTCCCGGTGTATCGAGTAGGTCGAGTGAGCGACGCATGCCGCGAGTGTATTATTCCTCCCAACCGAAATTTCATTACTAGATTGACGTTCGATGTATCTATGCCCTCCCGCCGAGCACTCCTCGCAACCCTTGGTCTCGGTACTGCCAGCACCCTTTCTGGCTGTTCGTGGCTCGATGGAGCGAGTGGATACGTCCAAGAGAAATCAATCGAGGTGACCTATAGAGAAGATGGGCGACGCTTCGGGGAATCCGTCGTTACGGTCTCGCTCAGTTCTCCACCCGGTACCGAGTCACCAGAGCTGCTCAGGCTCCACGACAACTGGGCAAACCGGTTCGAAACGCCACATAAGCCTATCGTCTCCCAAGCACTCCACGAGGACCTCACACGGGAATACGAGTCGGTGCGCTACGTCGTTGGTGTCTGTAGTCCATCGTGGGCAGAGGAACTCCGCAACATCGGGTGTCGCAACGCGAATGCGAGCCGTGAGGATTTCAATCAGGTCCAGGTCCATGACGAAGTGACGGCCTCCTATGAAAGCCCTACTATCTCGATTCACAGTGTTGATGGGACGTGGCCCGTCGGCGAGTACTAGCGCCTCCTTGCCCCATATCCTCGGCGACGGTACCCTATTGCCACTGGACAGGAAGCACTAGCAGTGTTCCCCGCGGGAATCGATACACTCACGCTCTGAGTTACCACTCGGCCTGTAACAGAGGTGTACCAGAATCGATTTGTCTATATCGGCCACTGTTGGGTTAATGAGTAGTAGCGATTTCAGTCTCAGAGCGGTTTTCGGGGGTATACAGGCGACCCTATTAGCGGTCTTTCTGGTGACTGCATTTCCCACGAGCGCCGTCTCATACATCATCGCCCAGCTCCTCGTCGCGGTGGGGACGCTGGTCGTGTTTCTTACTCTGTCGCGATAGACTCACACCCTAGTCTATCAACTGATTCGGAAAATCGGCACTGGAATAAAGACCCCTGCGTCAGCTATTCTGTCCGTGCGAGCGAAGCGAGTCACGGTTCACCGGTTCCTCGCGCTGATGCGCTCGGAACCGGCCTCTTTCATCGACGTTCGTCAGAGCGAAGCTCTGACGCGCACACCGGAAATCTTCGATTTCCAGGGACGATTTTCGAGGAGGGCGAGACGGCGCAGCCGTCTCGCTTTCCGATGGCCCACTAGTGAGTCGCCCGTGGAGAGCAGTACGCCGGAGGCGTACCCGACGAAGAAAAAGGTCGTAGTGCAAGAGTATTTCACCACCCAGTTCATTCGGCCGGTATGCAGTCCCGAACAGCCGAACAGATAGACGGATGGCCCTCACGGCCGTTCTCCGGCGGCTACGGCGGCCTCCACGACCTCGCCGCGGCCGAGTATTCGGGTGCCGTGTCGGCGAACGGGGCGTGGCTGTTCATGCTCAACGGCCACGCCATCGGCGTCGTCGACGGGTCCCTCGACGCGTTCGACGGCGCGAGCGGTACCGCGTACACCGCTCCGGACGACTCCCTCCCGCTGTTGTTCGCCATGCTCGAACACGGTGGTGAGAAACGCGGCCAGTACTACACCGAGCGGACGGCGCTCTCCGACGTCGACGGCACGCTGGCTCAGGGTAGCTTCACGGGCTACGTCGAACTCTCCGAGAACGTCCTCAGCGGCGATTACTACGTCGTCTACTACGGCGGGAACGCGATGCACTGCGCGTTCGTCGGCCAGGCCGAACGCCTCCTCACCGGCGACGAGGCGGCGAACCGCGCGAACGACGAGGTCGGCCTCTACGACGTCGTCGCCGTCGACATCTCCATCCTCTCCATCCCCGAACCGAGCGGAGGGAGCGAGGCCGTCGGCGTCGCGTCGGCCGCCTCGAACGGGACGACCGGCGACTCGACGGCCGAGGCCGACCCGAGCGACGGCGCAGGTGGGCCACCGATAGACGAACCGACGGCCGACGAGTCGTCCACGTCGGAGTCGCCAGACGCCGCGGGTGCGTCGAACGACCTCGACCTCGAATCGACGCTCACCGGCGGTGCGTCGGCCGACCAGACCGACTCGGCTCCCGAGGAGACGGTTCCGATGGACGACGCCGCGTCTCCGGAGCGCCCCGAGAGCGCTCCCGACCCCGAGGAGTCGGCTGCCGACCCCGACGACCTCCGGTCGCCCACCGGCGACTCCACGGACGAAGCCGTGGCGGCGTCGCTCGACGACATCGACCTCGACGAGGGGCCTGCCGATACCGACGAGTTCGACGCGACGGAGTCCGACGACGCACCCGAGCGGGCCGACGAGTTCGATGATTCGGCCACGCCGAACACTGACGAACCGGAGGACGGCGTTGCGCCCCCGACCGACCCGACGCCACCCGCGGAGTCGACCGACACGCGGGCCGCGATCAGCGAGGCGGACGAGAGCACACCGACGGTCCCGCCGAGTGACGTCGCTGATGGTACCGATGCTGCCGACGCTGCCGACACCGTCGATGCCGCCGACGCCGCCCACGCGGCCGATACCACGGAGATGGCCGACACGACGGACGAGGCCGACACCGTGGGTGCCGCGGCACCCGAGGAGCCAGCGTTCGCGGACCCGGACGAGGAGACGACGGCGGGCGTGGAGGCGGGCAGCGCGGACGCGGTCGACGACCGTCCAGAGGACGTCGAGACCGTCGAGGACAGCGAGAGCACCGAGTTCGACGACCTGTTCACCAAGTACGAGGACGGGTCGGACGGCGACTTCGCCAGTGCGGCGGCCACCGCCACGGCCGGGGAGTCCACCGTCGAGGGCGGCGATGCCGACGAGCGACTCGCGGAACTCCGCTCCGAGAAGCAGCGTCTCGCCGAGGAGCGCGACGAACTGGCCGGGGAACGCGACCGACTCGCCGCTCGCGTCTCCGAACTGGAGGCCGAGGTGGCGGCGAGCACGCCCCCCGACCACTTCGAGCAGGTCTCCGCGCAGACGGCGCTGGAGGCGACCGACCTGTTCGTCCGGTACGTGTCGAAGAGCGCCGAGACGCTCGACGCGGCCCACGAGGGGGCACAGAACCAGGAGGCCGTCCGGAAGAACCTCGACCTCGAACACCACACCCGGTTCGACGCCGAGCGGACGGCCGTCGGCGACCAGGAGTACGGCGAGTTCCTGCCGTCGACGATGGAGTACGAACTGGTGACCTGGCTGGTCGCCGATCTCCTGTACGAGATTCGGGACACCGGCCACACGGAGGGACTTCGGCCGCTGTACGACGCGCTCCCGCAGATCGACCGCGCGGACCTCCACGGAGCGGTCGACGTCGGCGACGACACCGTCTCCTTCGACGTCGTCTGTCGCGACCGACTCGGGAACCCGCTGCTCTGCGTCGACGTCCACGAGTCGCGTGACCCGGCGACCGACGCCGAGATGGACGCGGTCTTAGAGAAGAGCGGACGGCTCGGGGAGGTGCACGACGAGTTCGCCGGCGCGTTCCTCGTCACGTCGTCGTTCTTCGAACCGAGCGCGCTCGAACTCGCCACCGAGCGGACCGCGAGCGGGGGGCTGTTCGGGGGAAGTAAGCGCGAGAGCTTCGTGAAGCTCTCCAGAAAACGCGGCTACCACCTCTGTCTGGTGGAGGCGAGAGACCGCCGGTTCCACCTGACGCTCCCGGAGCTGTGAGCGGAAACTGCGAAACGTTCTAGTTCTCGATCTCGGGCATCTCGTCGATCTTCATGCCCTCGAGCTTCTCGATGATCTCGTCGACCTTCCCGTCGAGGTCCGAGACGAACTCCGCGGTCGTCTCGGTCGTGATGGCACCCTGGCTGGACGGCTCGATGAGGTCCTCCTCTTCGAGGACGCGGAGAGAGTACCGCACTTTGTGGTGGGGGTAACCGGTCTCGTTGGACATCTTGACGATACCGATGGGCTCGTTCTCGATGACCATCTTGAGGACCTGCAGATGGCGTTCGAGCATATCGACTTCCTTCTCAAGCCTATCTATCATGGCAATTGTTAACTTGTGTTTGCGACCTTTAAGTGTTGCTGTCCAGAGTCCGATAACAGTCCGATACATCGCAGTATCGGCGGCCGACGTATAACCGTTGTGGCAGGTGTCAACACGCCCGACCGCTCGTCAGGGACGGTCAGAGCGCCTGGTAGCTGCGTCCCCTCACCACCTCCAGTCGTCACTTCGACGCGTCACACCCGCTGTCGTCGTTCGCGCTGCCGCTCTCCACGTGAACACCCGCTCGCGGCGGGGGACCGTAATCGGTTTGGCACGGCCCGCGGAACGGACGGGCGATGACTGTCACTATCGTCGGGTCGCAACTCGGCGACGAAGGGAAGGGCCGCGTCGTGGACCTCTACGGCGCGGCCGCGGACGTGGTCGTTCGGTACCAGGGCGGCGACAACGCGGGTCACACCGTCGTCCACGGCGGCGAGGAGTACAAGCTGTCGCTGGTCCCGAGCGGCGTGATTCGCGGGAAGGTCGGCGTCCTCGGCAACGGCTGTGTCGTCAACCCCGAGACGCTGTTCGACGAACTGGACGCGTTGCGCGAACGGGACCTGGACGCGGACGTCCGGGTCGCCGAGCGCGCACACGTCATCATGCCGTACCACCGGGTCCTCGACGGCATCGAGGAGACGGAGAAGGAGGACCTCGCGGCGGGCACGACGGGCCGCGGTATCGGGCCGACCTACGAGGACAAGGTCGGTCGCCGGGGCGTCCGCGTCGGCGACCTGCTCGACGCCGACACCCTCCGCGATCGTCTGGAGTACGTCGTCCCGCAGAAGCGCGCGCTGTACGAGCAGGTGTTCGGGGGCGACCCCGACGACCCGGACCTCGACGGCGCGTTCGACGTCGACGCGATGTTCGACCACGCCCGCGCGTTCGGCGAGCGCATCGAACGCGAGGGGATGGCCGTCGACTGCGGGACGTTCCTGACCGAGCGTCTCGACGACGGGGCGGACGTGATGCTCGAAGGGGCACAGGGCACCTCGCTCGACATCGACCACGGCGTCTACCCGTACGTCACCTCCTCGAACCCGACGGCGGGCGGGGCGACCGTCGGCACCGGTCTCGGCCCCACCGTCGTCGGCGGTGAGGGGAGCGAGGTCGTCGGCGTCGTCAAGGCGTACCTCTCGCGGGTCGGGACCGGCCCGCTCCCGACCGAACTCGGTCACGTCGAGGGACAGACGCCCGAGGACGGCGGCGACACCGCCGACGACGCCGAGGAACTCGCGACGTACATCCGCGACGAGGGCGGCGAGTACGGCACCGTCACGGGCCGTCCCCGACGTGTCGGCTGGCTGGACGTGCCGATGCTGCGTCACGCCGCCCGCGCCAACGGCTTCACCGGCATCGCCGTCAACCACCTCGACGTGCTGGCGGGGCTGGACACGGTGAAGGTGGGCCACGCCTACGAGTTCGACGGCGAGGAGGTGCTGACGATGCCCGCCACGACCGAGAAGTGGGGGCGGTGCTCGGCGGTCCTGCGCGAGTTCGACGGCTGGCCGGAGACCGACTGGTCGGCGGTCGCCGAGGAGGGGTACGACGCCATCCCGGAGAACGCTCGCGACTACCTGGAGTACATCGCGGACGAACTCGACGCACCGGTCTACGCCGTCGGCGTCGGTCCCGACCGCGAGGAGACGGTCGTCGTCGAGGCGCCCTGGTAACGCCCTCTACACCGGCTTCGCCGCTACTCCTCGGTCCCGCACTTCTTCCGGAGACCGGATAGAGCGGCGGCTGACAGTGCGCCTGATTTTTCGATTGGAAAACTAATCGTAAGCATCATCGGCACGCACTTGGGCGTCCGTGTGGAGGAATACGTATGCTCCGGTCGGTGGCCCGCGCCGTCGCGCTCGCGCTCGCCGCGGCGGTGTTGCTGTTCGGACTGACGTACGTCTACCTCGGGACGCGACTGCTCCCACAGCTCCCGTTGCTGGTGTACGCGGCGGTGATCGTCTCGATTCCCGCGATAGCCATCGTGCGGCCGCTCGACACTCGGGCGGGACCGATTCTCGGCGTCGTCCTCCTCGGCGCGCTCGTGTTCGCCACCGGCGTCTACGGCCCGACGCTCAACTGTAACTCCGAGGCCAGCTATCCGGACAACGCGGACTACGGCATCACGTTCCAGTCGGGCGAACTGCAGTTCGGCGAGAACTTCGACGGCGCGAACTACCGGTGCTCGGCCAGCACCGTTCCGGCCGTCGCCATCGTCGGGTGGCTGCTCGTCTCGACCGGGTTCGTCGCCGCTGCGTTCGACTGGCACACCGACCCGCCGTGGCGCGGCCGGTCGCTCGGCGAGGGGAGTTCCGGCGACGACTGACTCGCCGGACTCGCACGACCGCGGAAGGCGGTGATTGATACTCGTCCCGGACGAACCGTCGGTAATGGCCGAGACGGAGTCCGTTTCGCGAACGAGAGCGTGGCTGATGGCCGCGCGTCCACAGACGCTCCCCGCCGGTCTCTCGCCCGTCGTCGTCGGGGCCGGCGTCGCCTACCACGCAGACGTGTTCAGCGCGCTCCCCGCGCTCGCGGCGCTGGTCGGCGCACTGCTCATCCAGGTCGGGACGAACTTCGCGAACGACTACTACGACGCCGTCAACGGCACCGACACCGAGGACCGCGAGGGGTTCACGCGCGTCACCGCTGGCGGCCTCATCGCTCCGTCGTCCGTCAGGCGCGCGATGGTCCTCACCTACGCCGTCGCCATCGTCCTCGGCACCTACCTCGTCTACGTCGGCGGCCTCCCCATCGTCGTCGTCGGCCTCACCTCCGTCGCGGCGGGCATCCTCTACACCGGCGGTCCGGCACCCTACGGCTACCGCGGCCTCGGCGACCTGTTCGTCTTCGTCTACTTCGGACTCGTCGCGGTGACCGGCACCTACTACGTCCAGGCCGCCGCGACGGCGTACGGGTCGGTGCTCACCGAGACGTCGTTCGCGTTGGCCCCGCCGGAAGGGACGCTCTCGCTGGCCGTCGTCGTCGCGGCGCTGCCCGCCGCCGGACTGTCGACCGCACTGCTCGTCGTCAACAACGTCCGGGACCGGGAGACGGACGCCGCCACCGGGAAACGGACGCTCGCGGTCATGTTCGGCTACGGGTTCAGTCGCGTCGAGTTCCTCGCCTGCGTCGGGATGGCGTACGTCGTCCCGGTCGTGTTCGCGCTGACGGGCTACTCGCCGCTCGTACTGCTCCCGCTGCTGACGCTCCCGCTCGCCGTCTCGCTGTCGCGGACGGTGCTCACCGAGACGCGCGGCGATGTGCTCAACCCGGCGCTGGAGACGACGGGGAAACTGCTCGCCGCCCACTCGGTCCTGTTCGCGGCCGGGTTCGTCCTGCCCGAGGCGCTCGGCGTGACGCTCTGAGGCACCCACCGTGAAGATTTCACCATGAGACTCCGATTCGAACCGTTCTCGCTCCCGCTCTCCTCGCCGCTCTCGACGGCGAACGGCGACGTCACGGAGCGCGAGGGGTTCGTCGTCGTCGTCGACGTCGGCGGTCAGCGCGGCGTCGGCGAGGCGACGCCGCTCCCGGACTGGACCGAGTCGCTCGACGACTGCGAGGGAGCACTCCGTCGCGTGGCGCGATACCCCGACCCGCGTCGGGCACTGACGAGTCGGGGTGACGAGGCGCTCGCCAGCACGCCCGCAGCGCGCCACGGTGTGGCGCTGGCGCTCGCGGACGCCGCGGCACACCGCGACCGGGAGCCGCTCTACCGGTGGCTCGGTGGCGAGGTGCGGGTCGACCGGGTGCCCGTCAACGCCACCGTCGGCGACGACGACGTGGACGCGACCGTCGCGGCGGCCGAGCAGGCGGTCGAGGAGGGGTTCGACTGCCTCAAGGTGAAGGTCGGCGCGCGCTCGCTGGCCGACGACGCAGCGCGCCTGCGTGCGGTGCGGGAGGCGTGTCCCGACGTCGAACTCCGGGCCGACGCGAACGCCGCGTGGGACCGCGACACCGCCCGCGAGGCGGTGGACGCGCTGGCCGACTGCGACCTCGCATACGTCGAACAGCCCCTGCCGGCCGACGACATCGCGGGCCACGCCGACCTCCGGGAGTACGTCGCGGCGTCCAACACGTCGCTCGGAGTCGCCCTCGACGAGTCCCTGTCGTCGACGACCCCCGAAGCGATTCTCGACGCGGGGGCGGCGGACGTGCTGGTCCTGAAACCGATGGCGCTCGGTGGCGTCGACCGGGCGCGAACGGCGGCGCTCGCGGCCCGCGACCGAGGCGTCGACGTGGTCGTGACGACGACCATCGACGCCGTCTACGCCCGGACGGCCGCCGTCCACCTCGCGGCGTCGCTCCCCGAGGTGCGCGCCTGCGGCCTTGCGACCGCCGGACTGCTCGACGCCGACCTCGCGCCGGACCCGGCCCCGGTCGTCGACGGGTCTGTCGTCGTCCCGGAAGGAAAAGGAAATGTACCAGCCACAAGCACGTCGGACAGTGCGTGACTGGTTCGGCCAACGAGCGCGGGTCTCCCCGGCGTCGACGGCGCTCGTCGACGCGAGGAGCGGCCGCTCCGTCACCTGCGACGACCTGGACGAACGGGTCGAGACGCTGGCCGGTCGTCTCGCGGCCGAGGGGGTCTGCGTCGACCACCACGTCGGTCTGCTGGCCGAGTCCGGGGTCGACGCCGTCGCCGCCGTCCACGCGACGATGCGGGTCGGCGCGTGTCTCGTCCCGTTCTCGACGCGGCTGACCGTCCCCGAACTCGACCCGCGCGTCGACCGTGCCGACCTCGACCTGCTGCTCTGTGACGAGTCGACCGCCGAGCGAGCCGTCGACGCGGCGGGCGACGTCCCGGTTCGCTCGCTGGCGTCCGTCCCGACAGTCGACGACGGGAAGGGCGATGACGAGGAGCGCGGAGAGCACGAGGCGTCGGGAGCGACCGACGAGCGGGTCGCCCCACTCCTCGCCGGCACGGAGCCGCGACCGTTCGACCTCCCGGAGTGGGACTTCGACGACCCGCTGGTGCTGCTGTACACGTCGGGGACGACCGGCCGACCGAAACTCGTCGTGCTGACGGTGCAGAACGTCCTCGCCAGCGCGACGGCCAGCGCGTTCCGCCTCGGGACGCTGCCGGGGGACCGCTGGGCGTCGCCGCTCGCCCCGAGTTCGATGGGCGGCCTCGCGCCCGTCTACCGGACGGCGCTCTCCGGGGGCGCGGTCGTGCTCTGCCCGACCGACCCGGAGGGGCTGCTGGCGGCGATGACGGACCACGACGCGACGGGCGTCTCCGTCGTCCCGACGATGCTCCGGCGACTGCTCGACGCCGGCGACCTGCCCGCGTCGTTGCGGTTCGTCCTCGTCGGCGGGGCCGCGACGCCCCCCGAACTGGTCGAGCGGTGCGTCGAGCGCGACGTGCCGGTCTGTCCGACCTACGGGATGACCGAGACGGCCTCCCAGATAGCGACCGCCGCACCCGGCGAGGCTGCCGGCCACCCCGGTTCGGTCGGCCGGCCGCTGATGTTCACCGACGTGACCGTCGTCGACGACCACGGCGACCCGCTCTCGGCCGGGCAGGCGGGCGAACTGGTCGTCTCCGGGCCGACCGTGACGCCGGGCTACTACGGGGACCCCGAGGCGACGAGGGCGGCGTTCGAGTGCCACGGCCTCCGGACCGGCGACGTCGGCCACCGCGACGAGGGCGGCCGCCTCTACGTCCACAACCGGAAGGACGAGCGCATCGTCTCCGGCGGCCAGAACGTCGACCCCGGCGAGGTTGCCGCCGTCCTCCGGGAACTGCCGGGCGTCAGCGACGCCGTCGTCCTCGGCCTCCCGGACGACGAGTGGGGCGAACGCGTCGCCGCGCTCGTCGAACCCGAGAGCGGGTCCGAGTCCGAGACCGGTTCGAACCTCGAACCGACCGACCTCGACGCCGCGACGGTCGAGGCCCACTGCCGGGCGCGGCTCGCGGGCTACAAACTCCCGCGGGTGGTCGGGTTCGCGACGATACCCAGGACCGAGTCGGGGACCGCGGACCGCGCCGCCGTGCGCGAGGTACTCCGGGAGGGAGGCGAGGACGACCGCCGCGACGGCCGCGAAGACCGCGACGCGGACGACCACGACGAACGCGCTTAATCCGGGGGCGCTCGTAGGTTCCTCCGTGTGCACCCTCACGCTCGCCTGGCAGACGTTCGACTCCCACCCGCTGGTCGTCGCCGCCAACCGCGACGAGGCGTACGCTCGCGACTCCTCGCCGCCGCGCTCGATGGAACTCCCGTCGGGCAGACGCGCGGTCGCTCCCCGCGACGAGGAGGCGGGCGGGACGTGGATGGGCTACAACGAGGACGGCGTGTTCGTCGCCATCACCAACCGCTGGGTGCAGTTACCCGAGGGCGAGCGCTCCCGCGGGAGGCTCGTCCTCGACGCCCTCGACTCGCCGAGCGCGGCGGACGCGGCCCGGACGGTCGAGCGAGAACTCGACGAGCACCGCTACGAGGGGTTCTACCTCCTGCTCGCGGACGCCGAGGACTGCCTCCTCGTCACCGACGAGGGGGCCGACTCGACGACGCGGTTCGAACCGGGCGTCCACGTCGTGATGAACGTCGGCTACGACACGTCGTACTTCGTCCCGGAGTTCCGCCCGAGACCGGCCGAGCGACAGGCCGCGAACGGGCGTCGCCTGGTGGAGTACCTCCAGCCGGACCCGGACGAGCGCGCGGGCGACTGGCGCGAGCGGGCCGCCGGGGCGCTGGGCGACCACGAGTTCGGCGTCTGCATCCACGGCGGCCAACCGGTCGAGAACGACGGGGACTCGAACCCGGACCGCGCACCGGAGGGGTTCGGGACGAAGTCCTCCTCGCTGGTCACCCTCGACGAGGACGGTGACGGCGAGTTCTGGTACGCGGACGGCCCGCCCTGCGAAACCGAGTACGAGCACGTCGGGGCGTCGGTGTGACGCTCGGGAGCCGTGAACGTGCGCATGACGGTGCTGGCACACGCAGGGAGACAGTCAGCTTTAATCCGTAGAGTCCCCCACGTTCCCGTATGAGCGCTACCTCGGAGGCCGACCTCACGGAGGACGAACGAGCCGGACTGGAACTCGTTCGCCAGACGGGCGGCATCCACCAGAGCGAGTTCTGGAAGGAGCTCGACGTCTCCTCGCGGAAGGGGAGCCGCATCGTCGAGTCGCTGGCCGAGAAGGACCTCATCGACCGCGAGGAGACGGTGTACGAGGGCCACAACACCTACCTGCTCTCGCCCACCGCGATGGACCTCGACTTCTCGCTGCTGATGGCCGGAGACATGCTCTCGCCGTTCGTCGCGGACGACGAACTCGACGAACAGAGCGACGCGTTCTCACAGTGGGTCATGCGGCTGGCGTACCAGTAGTCGCGCGACGTCGCACCCCCGGCGCCGTCTGGAACGGACTACTCCTCCGTTCCTGACCGTTCTCTATCGTCCGCGAACCGTCCGATACTGGTCGCCACCACGCCTGAATACAAGAACTGATAATTGGCGACGAACGCTTTTGTCGGCTAGCTGGTACTGTGCGGGTATGGCTACTGCAGGAACGAGGGGAGAGGGAGATATCTCTCGAAGCGCGTCGCTGCGAGGCAAGATCGACGAGTTCGTCCGGTACATCCCTGATGGCACCTCGATTCCCGAGGAGACGTGGGCCAGTCGACACCGGAACATCGTCCTGTTGATACTGGCACACGTTCCGTTCCTCCTCGTGCTGGGACTGTTCGAGGGGACCGAGGCGACGGTGACGGGAGCGACGATTCCGTCGATTTCGCTCCCCATGGTCGCACTCGAACTCGGCCTCATCGTCGCCGTCGCGCTCGCGGCCGGCGTCTCACGGTTCGAACGGCGGACCCGGACCGCGCTCGGCACCGTCGGACTGCTGCTGTGCTCCATCGTCCTCGTCCACTTCTCGGGCGGGTTCATCGAGGCCCACTTCCACTTCTTCGTGGCCATGGCCGTGGTGGCCGTCTACGAGGACTGGGTCCCGTTCGCCCTCGGTATCGTGAAGGTCGTCATCACGCACGGTGTCTTCGGGATGATCAACCCCGAGCGCGTCTACAACCACACTGCCGCCATCAACAACCCCTGGGCCTGGGGGCTCATCCACGGCGTGTTCGTCCTCGGCCTCGCCATCGCCCTGATGACCCAGTGGTACTCGACCGAGCGCTCCCGCGAGGAGGTCCAGACGAAACTCACGGAGGTCCGCGAGAAGTCGGCGAAGGTCGAGAACCTCGAACAGCAGCGCGCCGAGATAGAGGCCGAGAAGGCCCAGGCCGAGAAGATGCTCGCGGAGGCCGAGGCTCGACAGGAGGACGCCGAGGAGCTTCGAGCCGAGGCCGAGACCCGACAGCGAGAGGTCGAGGCGTCCAACGACCGACTCGAGAGGCGTGCGGACGCCTACAGCGACACGATGGCCCGAGCGGCCGACGGCGACCTGGCCGTTCGACTCGACGCCGGGGCCGAGAGCGAAGCGATGGCGCAGATCGCAGCGGCGTTCAACGAGATGATGGACGAGACGGAGTCGACGATACGTGACATCCAGCGCTTCGCCAGCGAGGTCGAGGCCGCGAGCGCGGACGCGCGGGAGGGGTCCAGCGCGGCGACGCGAGCGAGCGACGAGATGAGCGGGTCCATCGACGAGATCGCCCACGGCGCGAACGAGCAGCGCGAGAAGCTCGAACAGGTGTCCGCCGAGATGACCGACCTCTCGGCTGCCGTAGAGGAGGTCGCCGCCTCCGCGGAGACCGTCGCCGAAGCCTCCCACACGACGGCCGAGGTGGCCGAGGAGGGCGAAGTGACCGCGGAGCAGGCGCTCGACGACGCCCGACGGGTCCAGTCGGCCATCGACACGACCGTCGAGAACGTCGAGGTCCTCGACGACCAGATGGCGGAGATCGAGGAGATCATCGAACTCATCAGCGACATCGCGGAACAGACGAGTCTGCTGGCGCTGAACGCGAACATCGAGGCCGCCCGTGCGAGCAACGGTGACGGGACGTCCAGCGGCGACGGGTTCGCCGTCGTCGCCAACGAGGTGAAACAGCTCGCCGAGGAGACCCAGACGTCGGCCGACGAGATCGAACAGCTCATCGAGGAGACGCAGGCCCAGACCGAGACGACCGTCGAAGAGGCCCGGACCGCAGAGCGCTACATGGCGGAGGGGACGGAGGCGATTCAGGACGTCGTCGAGGCGTTCACGCGCGTCGCGGAGAACACCGAGGAGACCGACTCCGGGATGCAGCAGATCAGCGACACGACCGAGGACCAGGCGTCGGGGACCGAGGAAGCCGTGGCGATGGTCGAGGAGGTCGCCGACATCAGTCGGGACACCGCAGCGGAGACCGAGAGCGCGTCCGAGACGGCACGAGAGCAGGCAGCGGCCATGTCGACGGTCAACGGCAACGTCGAGTCGCTGAGCGAACAGGCCAAGCGACTCCGTGCGCTCCTGGCGAAGTTCGAGGTCGGCGGCTCGCGGTCCGGGGGCGACGAGCGCGTCCTCACGAGTGTGCCGGAGTAAGACTTGAACCCCCGGGGCGGCAACTCCGATTCTAGTGCGCGACATCGAAATAGACGACCGAGCGGGGAGTGTCGAACAGGTCACGGCCGAGACGGTGCTCCGGGAGTGGGCGAGACGGGAGATCGAAGACGAGGACGTCGACGCCGACGTCGAGAGCTGTTCGACGGACGAGCTCTTCGAACTACTGGGCGACCCCCAGCGACTCGCCGAGTCGTTCCTCCGCGAGGAGGACCTCGACTGGTACCGACTCCGGTTTACGGAACAGGAACTCCGCAACCTCATGGTCGTCAAGGGACCAGAGGACGAGGGCTGGCGTGCCGTCGCCGACGAGAACGACATCGAGAGCGTCGCTGAGCGACTCGCGGCGGTCGACGACGTCGAGTCGCTCCACGAGAACGTGCCCAAGGACGTCCTCGACGTTCGTGAGATGTCCGAGGAGTTCCGCTCCGGCGAGGAGGCGGGTGTGTTCATCGCCGTCCAGGAGTCCGTCGACGAACCGGCTTACCTCGCCGACGGGAACCACCGGGCCGTTGCCATCGTCCACCACGCCCTGACGGGCGGGGAGTACGAAGGCCAATCCGCCTACGTCGGCATCCCTCCGGGAGAAGACGCTGCGTCCCTGGAGCCACACCGGGACGAAGCCCACCCGGAACTGGAGCAGTAGCCGGACCGAAAAGCAGCCTGCTTGCGGTGATGCTATCGGCGGTGACACTATCGACTGTACCGCGAGCGAACGAGCGAAGCGAGTGAGCGAGCGGCCGTTTTCATCGACGTTTTTCGAGGAGTGGTCGCGCGGGTTGCGGGCCGCAGGCCCGCAACCGCATGCCGTGGCGGCGAAGCCGCCACGCGAAGCGCGACCCGACGACGAAAAAGGTCGGTCGGCATGCTTTTGCCACGGACCCCCGAGTGAGGAGGTATGAAGGAATCCCTGATGGACATCCTCTGCTGTCCGCTCGACAAGCAGGAACTCGAACTGGAGGTCGTTCGCCGGGACGAAGAGGAGATTCTCGACGGTCGCCTCGTCTGTACGGAGTGCGACGAGGAGTACCCCATCGAGGAGGGCATCCCGAACCTGCTTCCCCCGGATATGCGGGAGGGAGCGCCAGCGTAACGGTTTTCTACCCACCCATCGACGACTCATTCCGTGAACGACAGCCTCGTCGTCGACGTCAACCCCGACGGGATGCACACGCTCGGCGTTCCCGCCGAGTTTTCCGCGTCCGGTAGCTTCGACGTTCGACTGACCAACCACGGCGAGGCGACCCACGTCCACCTGAAACTCGACGACGAACTCTCGGCGAACGCGAGGCTCGACGAGGGCCACCACTACGTCACGAAGGACGACACGCAGGTCGTCCACGTCACAATCGCCGACGGTGCCCGCGGGCGCGGGACGCTCGAAGTGACGACGGCCCACGGCGGGACGACCGAGACGGTGAGCATCGAACTCGGCGCGGAACCGGAGAAGCCGCCGGTCGAGATCGACGAGTCGCTCGCCGAACCCCGTGCCAGACCCGAGGAGCGGCAACTCGACTCCGACGGCCTGTCGACCGCCGAACTCGTCCCCGCGGTCGCACTCGGTGGGGTCGCCGTCCTGCTCGCCATCTCGACGTTCGCCACGGGCGGGACGGCGGCCATCGTCCTCGGCGTTCTCGCCGCCGCGAGCGCACTCGGGGCCGCAGCGTACGTCTACTCCACCCGGACCGAAGACTGAGCGGTAGCGCGGTGCGACTCGTACCGCTGCTCGACTCGGACTACTCCTGATCTCGGTCGCGTTCGACCGCCGGTAGTTCCCCCGCTTCGTCGAACCGCTTCGCCCGGAGCCAGCGCGCCCGGTAGCGGTTCGCGCCATCGAACACGTCCGCCTCGCGTATCTCGTCGGTTCGACCCTCCGCGACGGCGTCGACCAGGTCCTCCAGCTGTCCCTTCTCGCTGGGGGTCAGCGTGAACGTGTACTCCCGCTCGGTCTCGCCCTCGTTGATGGCCCACTTGCGGGCGGCGGCGACGACCAGCGAGCACGGCTCTCGGCAGGGGAACTCGCCGTCGCCGCGGGGCACGTCGAGGTCGGTCTCCTCGTCCTCGTCCCACTGCCTGCGCTTGAGACACTGGGAGTCGACGCAGCACGACTCCGCCAGCCACTCGACCTGCTCGCCGGAGAGTTCGTCGATGATCTCGTAGATGCCGGTCTGGCGCTCGGCGGTCTCCCGCCAGTGGGTCACGTCGAGGTCGCCCTCGCGCTCTCGGTGCCAGTTCGCGACCGTCGCGGGGTAGAAGAAGTCGACCGCCTGTACGAGTCGCTCTCCGGTGAGGCGGGGGAACACCCACCCGGTGCGGAGCGTGGGGGCGGTCTTCAGCGGCCGATATCTGCCGTCGTCGTCGAGTTTCGCGATGTCGCGTGCGTCGAGCGGGTCCTCGTGGACGTCGAGGTCGTCGGTCGACTCGTCGGCGTCGTCCTCGTGACGCAGGTAGTAGTGGCGGCCGCCACCGCCGTCGGTCTCGTCGAGCGTGGCGGTGAGGAGCAACTCGCCCCAGTGACGCTGGATACCGCCATCGCGGAGGGCGGCGTAGCGGTCCTCGACCGAGCGTTCGTCGGCTCCCTCGACCCAGCGCAGGAACGCGCGACGAGCGTCCGGGAGGTCGCGCCACGCGTCCCAGTTCGTCACGTAGTCGGCGTGCGCTCCCGCGACCTGTCGGAACTCGTCCTCGGGGAGTCCCTCGCGGCGTTCCTCGGGGGTCTCCACGACGTAGCCGTCGGCGGTTCGCCGCGCGGTGAACCCGTCGAGTTCGACGCCCTCGTCGGCGGCATCGCGCAGCGACTCGAACAGGGAATCGTCCATGCGAGAATCGACGGGTGGGAGGGCGATAAAGCCGGGTCGTTCGTCCGTGACGCGAGAGCGTGCCGTCGGGTGGTCGGGTCGCCGTGCTGTCGGCGCGGGAGCGGTCAGTCCCCGGCGACGCCGCCCGTCTCGGCACGGACGCGGTCGATGGCGTCGCCCACGTCGGCACCGGCCTCGGCGGCGCGTTCGAGGACGACGTCGGCCATGAGCGGTTCGGTCCCGACCGCGCCCGCGTACCAGACGTTCGTCCCGTCGACCAGCGCGGGCACCTCGTAGCCCTCGCGGTAGTCGTCGGTGATGCCCATGTCCTCGGGGATGTCTTCCTGGGTGTGGAAGCCGTCGGCGACGAACAGCGGGACGACCACCACGTCGTCGCTCTCGAAGAACTCGGCGACGTCGTCGACCTCGGGGTCCTCGTCCATGAACAGCGCATCCACCTCGTCGAACCGGTCCATCTCGCGGATGCGGTCGGCGTGGTAGTGGATGGCCTTCGCCGAGTTCTCGTTGCGCTCGGTGCCGTGACCGACGACGGCGAGGCCGAACCCCTCGCCCACCGCCGGATCGCCCGTGACCGACTCCGCGCGCTGGACGATGACGTCGCTCATCGCGTCGTGGGTGCCGACCGGACCGCAGTAGTGGACCGTCTTCCCCTCGACGTCGCTCGCGGTCAGCGTCGTGTGACTCGCGCTCGTCCCGTCGGAGTCCCACTCGTCGACGTCCCAGCCCTCCAGCCTGAGTTCGCGCGGGATGACCTGCTCGGTGAAGTAGCCCTCCGAGACGAACAGCGGGACGACGTACACCTCGTCGGACTCCAGGGTGCGAAGCACCTCGCGGAACGACGGCTCCTCCTTCCAGAACGCCTCGCGGACCTCGTCGAACGCGCCCGAGGCGCGGATGGTGTCGGCGTGGTCGAACGTCGGGGTGCTCGAATCGGGGTTGAGGTGCGACCCGTGGGCGACGATGACGAGCGCCTGTGACATACGCGAAGGATGGGACGTGAAGCGCTTATGGGCTTCGTTCGCGGGCTCTTCGGACCGTGGACCGGAGTCCGACCGCCCGCGGACTGTCTCCCGACAGACCGCCTCGCTCGCCCGGACGCCCCTTTTTCAGCACGTGAAAAAACCGCTCTCGGTTTATGTGAAACGGGGCGGAACGTCCGGTCGCAATGGTCCCCCGACAGCTTCGGTCCTCCCTCTTCGCGGCCGCGCTCGCCCTCCTGCTCGTCACGAGCGGGTGTATGGCGACCGGTCCGGTCGACGACGAGACGGTCGAGAACTACGTCCAGCGGTTCGACCAGAAGATGAACGACCTCGACGGGTTCTCCGCGACCCGGACGACCACCGTCACGTACGACGGGGAAACCTCCACCTCGAAAGCGGCGGTGTGGGTCCGGCCCGGCACCGGCGAGTCGCGCTCGGAGACGCTCGCGCCGACCGAGCGCGAGGGCGACACGACGGTCCGGACGACCGACGCCGTCTGGATACACGACGCCAGCGAGAACAGCGTTCAGAAGATCGACTACTCCGAGAGCGACCTCCCGACGACCGACGGGTTCGGCCGACTGCTCGACGACATGGTGAACCGGTCGAACGTCTCCTACGCCGGCACCGAGCAACTCGACGGGCAGACGGTCCATCGCATCGAGTTCACCCCCACCGATGCGGCCCGGTTCGGCGGTACCCTGACCGTCTGGGTCGACGCCGCGACCCGGTTCCCGGTGAAGATGCACCAGACAGTCGATACCGAGGACCTGAACCTGTCGACGACGGTCCGCTACGACGACGTCGAACTGAACCCCGGCATCGACGACGAGCGGTTCACGTTCGACCCGCCCGCGAACGCGACGGTCGACGAGACCGAACTGCCGCCCACCGAGCGCTACGACTCCCTCGACGCGCTGCGGGCGAACGCCTCGACGACCGTCCCCTCGGCAGACCTGCCCGACGGGTTCCACCTCGAGACGGCCGTCGTCACGCGCCTCGACGAGGGCGACAGTCTCTCGATGACGTTCGCCAACGATTCGACGCGACTCTCGGTGAGCAAGCAGGACGCTGGCCTGTACGGTAACGTCAGTCTCGACGGCGGCGAGACGGTCAGCGTCGGCGACGAGACGGCCACCTACCGGACGTACGCCGGTACCGGGACGCTCCAGTGGACGTGCGACGGCCACCGCTACTCGGTCGCGGGGTCGCTGTCGAAGGCCGACCTGACCACCGTCGCCGAGTCGGTCACCTGCGAGTAGCTCCGAGCATCGAGTTCGAGCGCCGACTGCGGGCGGATACCGGACCTTCGCGACCGTCGGTCACCACGGCCTCGCCGGGCGGCACGCGACACGAAACCGTTTTTCCCTGGCAGGTACCCCTTCCGACAACTGTCCGATGAGTCCCCACAACAGACGGTCGACGGTCCTCGTGCTCTCCCTCGCCGCCTTCCTGGTTCTGAGCGGGTGCAGCACGGTCACCAGCCCCGGTGCAGACTCGACGCCAGACGTGCCGACCGGCACGGAGGCGGCCGAGGGGTACCAGTCGTTCGACACGGTCAGTGCGACGATCGAGACCGACGTCGCCGGGAACCCGAACTTCACCGACACGCGAGCACGAGTCGTCCAGCGCCCCTCGACCGGCGAGGCGTGGCGGAAGACGCTCGCGCCCGAGAACCAGAGCGGTGACCTCGTCGTCTCCAACGAGAGCGTGACGTGGTCGTACGACGCCAGCGAGAACGAGGCGACGCGCATCGACGCCTCCGGGTTCGAGAACGCCGAGGACACGTACCCCGACTACCTGCGGCGACTGTTCGACGCCGTCCAGCGCGACGGTGAGGGGTCCTCCGCCGTCGGCGTCTCGCCGCTGCCGGTCGTCCCCGGCACGCCGTCGCCGCCCACGACGACCCGCGTGAACGGGACGCTCGGCCAGTACACCGTCGAGTACGGGGGGACCGCGACGGTCGACGGTCGGACGGCCCACGTCTTGCAACTGGACGCCCGGAACGAGAACGGGACGTTCGTCAGCCTCAACCAGACGCTCTACCTCGACGCGGAACACTACTTCCCGCTCCGCCAGCGCCAGTCGTTCCGATACGACGGCGACGTGACGACGTACACGGTCACCTACGAGAACGTGACGTTCGATTCGGGGGTCGCAGCGGAGCAGTTCCAGTTCGACCCGCCCCAGGGAACGAACGTCACCGAGACGGACCTCCCGGAGTCGACGACGTATGAGTCGCTCGACACGCTTCGCGCGAACACGTCGATGACCGTGCCCGAACCGACGCTCCCCGACGGGTTCTCGCTCACTACGGCGCGACACACGGTCTCCTCGACGTCGAACTACACCACCGTCTCGCTGACCTACGAGAACGACTCCGGGTCGGTCTACGTCGGCAAACACAACACGACCGACCTCTTCACCGGCACGGCAGAGAGCGAGAACGTCAGCGTCGGCGCGGCGACCGGGCAGTACCGCGACGTCGGCGCGACCAGGATGGTCGGCTGGGCGTGCGACGGGTCGTACTACAGCGTGAGTAGCGACGTGCTCTCGAAGGAGGAGCTGCTGGGGGTCGCCCGGTCGCTCGACTGCGGAGACGGGGATGCGGCGTAGAATCAGGTAGCCGGTCAGCGACGTCAGCGGACCGGAGGTCCACGGACGCGCACCGTCACGGTCGGGCGTACAGCGAGTACGCGATGAACGCGAGGCCGACGAACTGCAGCGTCCTGACGACGAGCGTGAACGGGCCGCGGTAGCTCCCGTCGAGGGTGCCCGTGCGCAACAGCGCCGTGTAGGCGAACGCGGCGGTGAACGACACCGCGGTCAGCAGAATGAGGCCGACCGAGAGGTACTGCATCGACCGACTGGCGTTCCGGCGGAACCCGCGGTACGCCTGCCACCCGACGAACAGGCCGAGCACCGTCGACCCGGCCGCCATCACGACGGTCGCCAGCCAGACGAGGTCGACGTCCACCATCAGAGGTCCTCCCACATCCGCGTGAAGCGGTCTGCGACGTCTTCCTCCCGGCCGTCGTCGCGTCGTTCGAGGTCGGCGGTGAACTCACCGTCGTCGAGTTCGACGGCGAACCGCTGGAGTCGGGCCGAGTAGACGCGGTGGTGGTTGCCGTCCTGTCGGGGTCGCGTCCGTTCTTCGAGCAAACCGCAGTCGGTGAGCTGGTCGATACGACGGTAGACGGTGGGGAGAGAGGCGTCACACCGCTCGCTGAGTGTCTTCGCGGACATTGGTTCTACGCTCGTCTCGGTGAGGATGGCACGCGCGTACTCGTCGCTGAGCAGGTCGAGGACCTCCGCCAGCGACGACTCCTCACGCACACCGTGACACTGTGTGGTCCCGACTATTAAGGGGACGATAGCGCTCTCACGACGCGAGAACGCGTCCCCCGAAGCGACGCGGACGCGAGTACCGACGGCCGGTGTGCGGGTCGCTCCCCGACACATGTAGGCCGAACCGTTAGCCGCTCCAGGACGGTGACGTAGCCATGGAGATTCTGGACCTCACGCTCCGCGAGGGCGAACAGCGGCCAGGGCGGGACTACTCGGTCGACCAGAAGGTCGCCGTCGCCCGCGACCTCGACGACCTCGGCGTCCCCCTCGTCCAGCTGGGGTTCCCGGTCGGCGACCTCGACGTAAAGGCGGTCACCGAGCGCCTCGCACTCGACGCGCGGACGGTCGGCATCGCCCGCGCGATTCCCGGAGACGTCGAGGCCGCGGTGGAGGCCGGCGTCGACGTGGTCGACGTGTTCGCCCCGACGAGCGACCGCCAGCGCGAGCGACTGCTCGGCGCGACGCCCGAGGAGGCCCGCGAGTCCATCGAAGAAGCGTGCGACGTCGCTCGCGACGCCGGAGTGGCGGTCCACTTCAGCGCGATGGACGGGTTCCGGACCGACCCCGAGACGCTGAACCGCATCACCGCCGACCTCGACGCCGAGTACGTGACGCTCGCGGACACGGTCGGTGCGCGGACGCCGAGCGGCGTCGTCTCGACGCTCGACGAACTCGACCGAGACCCGGCCGACCTGGGCGTCCACTTCCACGACGACCTCGGGGTGGCGACGGCGAACGCGCTGGCGGCCGTCGAGTGGGGCGTCGAGAAGGTCGACGCGAGCGTCGGCGGCGTCGGCGAGCGCGCGGGCAACACCTCGCTCGAACAGTTCGTCGCGGCGGCCGTCGCCGAACCGGGGACGCCCGACCCCGGCGTCGACCTCGACCGCCTGATTCCGACCTGCGAACGGGTGCTCGACCGACTCGACGAGTCGGTCCCCGAATCCCGGCCGCTGCTCGGGTCGGAGGTGTTCTCCCACGAGTCGGGCCTCCACACGGCCGCCATGCTCGACGACCCGGCGACGTTCGAACCGTTCGACCCCGCTCGGTTCGGCGGGGAGCGACACCTCGTGTTCGGTGCGGCGAGCGGCCGCGGCGCGGCCCGCGGACTGCTCGCCCGCGCGGACCGCGAGGTCACCGACGAGCGAGTCGCGGCGCTGCTCGACGTGCTGGAAACGGAGGGGCCGATGGGGTACGAAGCGGCGGTCGACGCCGCGCGGTCGGTCGAGTAACTGCCCGGCGGGAGTCGAGGCGGGTGGTCAGATGACGCCCGCGTCCCGCAGTCGCTCGATGCGCTCTTCCGAGTAGCCCAGCGCACCGAGGACGGCCGTCGAGTCCTCGCCGAGCGTGGGCGGGCCGGTCGACTCGATTCGGTCGAACCCGGTCGCGGTGACCGGGAACCGCGGCACGTCGACCGTCGCGTCGTCGCCCTCGGCCGTCGAGACGGGCGTGAGCGCGTCCGTCGCCGCGAGGTGCGGGTCCGAGACCACCTCGCCGAGGTCGTTGACGTGGGCCGTCGGGACGCCTGCCTCGCGCAGTCGCTCGACGACGTCGTCGGCCTCGAACTCGCGGAACTCGTCGGCCAACAGTTCGGTGAGCAGGTGGATGTTCTCCCGGCGGTCGGTGAGCGTCTCGAATCGCTCGTCGTCGGCGAAGGGAACGGCGAGTACCTCACAGAGCGCCTCCCACTGTCGCTGGCTGGAGGGGCCGACGAACACCCACTCCTCGTCGCTCGTCAGGAACACGTCGTACGGTGCCCAGTTGGGGTGGCTCGCACCCAGCGGGTCCGGGTCGTCGTCGTACACTTGCGCGTACGCCAGCCAATGACATCCTCCTCGCCGTGGACGGCGAGGTTTCCTCACGCTGGGGGTACCGCTTACTGACCCACGGAGGCAACTTGCGGGTTCGTGCGCTCCTCGTTGGAACAAGAGCGTGGTGACTCTGACCAGTCGTGGTCGTCCCACTTGAGGCGCACAGGCCGTGCCATCGACCGTGTTACCGCTGTCTGCCGCTTTAGGAACGTCTCTGACGCTGTGAGGTCGGCGTGCCCCTCGAAGCCGCATGGACACGTCAGCGTGTCGTGGTGGCGAGTCGTCCGGTCGGTCGAACCACACTGCGGACACTCCTGTGAGGTCCATGCTTCCGAACGGACTTCGACCACCATACCGTACTCCTCGGCAGTACACGCAAGGCGCTTGACGAACGCGCGGAACGCCCAGAAGTTGTGCGTCTTGGCGTTCGCTTTGACCGACCAATGTGTTTCCAACACGTCCGTCAACGCGCCGACGTACACCGTCGAAACGCCGTCGCCGTGCAACCGTTCGATGAGGTCACGTGCGAGTGCGTCTTGGGCGTGGTCGCGGCGGCGCGTCCGTCGTCGGTACAGCGACCGGATCCGATTCGAGGAGTATCGGCCGTCGTCCAAGAGCGATTGGAGCCGAGCGATCTCTCGCGTCGTCTCGCGGAACCGCTCGAACTGGTTGCGACCGTCGTACAGCAGTTGCGTGCCGGTCGTGGTCGTACAGGCGACGAGGTTGTTCGCACCAATATCCAGCGCGGCGGTTTCGTCCGCCAGTGGTGATGCCAGCCGAGAAGTGCTGATTGTGACTGGCTGAAAGGCCCTGAATGTTTGTGCGTTCTCGTCGTAGTACAACTCCAACCGACCCTGCTTGTCGTACTCGTCCCAGTTGGGTTTGCCCCGGACTTCGAGTCGGAGGCGTTCGTGGTGCCCCAGTCCGTACTCGTCTTTCAGGTCATTGCCGACGAGGATTTCGAGGCGGGAGTACGCACCCCATTTGACGGAGTACGACGTGTTGCGGATGAACGTGCGGAGTTCTCGACCGTCCTCGGCGTTGCCCCAGAAGCCGGGCTTGCCGTTGGCTTCGCCCTTCTGTTGGAGCGCGAAGAACGACCGCCACGCTTCACGATTCTTCCGTTCGATTTGCTGAACCGTGGACGCCCCAAGAACACCGCCGTAGCGACCGCGATACTCGCCAATTTCCCACACGTTTCCGTTTGGGTCGGCGTAGTGTTCGCGGCGCTTGTAGGTGATTTCGTTCCAGAGCGCGGCAGCAGCGTCCAACAGGCGTCGAAGCAACTCCTCGTCCTGCTCGGACTGAGGAACCACCTCGAACGTGTTGGTCCGCTTCATCAACTACCTGCCCGAGCGAAACTAACATAAATCTACGGATTATCGTAGGCTATATGTCGAACCACGTAAACATCGAAGTCCCGAGCGACGAACAATATGAGCGCCTCAAGCGCGTGAAAAAGGAGCACGGCCTGACGTGGCGCGGGATGCTAATCCACGCGGCCGACGACTTGGATACCCCGGACTGAGTGGCGTCGGCGGTTGTTCGGCAGTTGTCGGATTCACGCCCGGCCTAAAGGCCGGGACTCTCTCCTTGGTTCAGGTAGCCCATCAGCGCGACGGTGCTCTCGAACAGCGAGGCGGTCACCTTCCCGCCCTCGCCGGTCTCGTCGCGCTGGCGGCGCGCTCCGAGGACGGCGGCGCGTTCCGAACAATTCTTTGACCGCCCGCGCCGGGTGCGGGGTATGCCGTCGTCTCCCTCGCTGGCCGCCGTGACCCGCGACGCCGTCCGCGACCGACCGTTCCTCCTCGACGCGTTGCAGGCGGGCGTGCTCAACTACGCCGCCGCAGCCCGCCTCCTGAGCGAGGAGGTCGACGCGCTCGACGGGGCCGACGAGGACACCGTGACCGCCGCGCTCCGCCGGTTCCGCGACGAACTGGACGCCTACGAACGACCACGGGGTGAGGCCCGCGTCTCGATGCGGAGCGGCGTCGGTCGGGTCGACGGAGTCGACGGGAGCGCCGGGAGCGAGGAGGCTGGTGGGGGCGAGATGAGCGATGCGGCGGACCGACCGCTGCTCCGGGTCGGTGACACTGGCTACGCGTCGGGTGGGTCGGGGACGGCCATCGTCGCCACCGGCGAGGTGTCACCGGCCGTGCTCGCCCAGACGCTGGACCGTCTCCGCGCGGCCGGCGTCGGTGTCGAGGCGGCCGCAGTCGCCGGCGAGTCGCTGGTGGTGGTGGTCGACCGGCGTGACGGCCCCGACGCGCTGCGGGTCGTCGAAGCCTGCGTCTGAGCAGCGACTCCCAGCGAATCACCACCGCGAACGGCGGTCGCCGAGCGCTACGTCGCGTCGAGGCGGCGGGCGACCCGCTCGCCGATGTCCGGGACGCCGACGACCAGTGCCGCCGCGAGGACGCTCGCGCCGAACATCACGGGCACGGGCAGGTTCCAGAGGTAGAGCGCTCCGTAGACGAGGAGTGTCCCGACGAACACCGCCGCGCTCAGGGCGACGGCTCGACGGGAGACCGAGAGCGTCAGGCTGCTGTCGACGAACGCGTACCAGCCGAGCCAGACGCCCACGATTCCGCCGAGGACGAGGACGCTGTCGAACGTCCACGAGGTGACGACGGCGACCACGCCGCCCACGACCGCGACGAAGAACACGCGGTCCGGTTCGCGCCCGAGGTCCGAGAGGTAGTAGAGCGCGAGCAGGGTGGTCACACCGATGGCCACCCCCGCGACCACGTCGACGAGGTAGTGGACGCCGAGTGCGAGCCGCGACAGGCAGACGAGCGTGACGACGGAGGCGACGACGCCCGCTCTGAGCCGCCGGGACCAGCGGTCGGCGACGAGGCCGAGGCCCCCCCAGACGAGCGTCGTCCCGATGGCGTGGCCGCTCGGGAAGCCGTAACCCGTCGCGGTGGCCGTGTTCTCGTACACCGGGACGACGAGCGACGGGAGCCAGGGTATCGGCGGCGCGACGCCGGCGTCCGGTGGGCGCGGGAGTTCGAACGCCCCCTTCATCGCCGTGACGAGGACGAGGTAGACGAGCGGCAACGCGAGGACGAACGCTCCCCGTCGTCGGTGTGTCTGCGTGCCTCTACCGGCCGAGACGACGTAGAACGTGCCCGCGACGGTGAGCAGGAACCACACGTCTCCGAGCTGTGTCAGTAACGCCAGCAGGAGCTCGTCGCCCCCGCTGAAGACGTCTCTCAGCCACTTCGTCACGCCGAGGCCACGGTCGAACTGCGTCACGTCACCGACGACCCACCGGTCGTGGGTCGACGCTCTCGCTGGCGCTCGCCGTCGACACGAGGACGCCAGCCGTTCGTTGGCGCTGTCCCTCGCCGGTACCGTGCATTGGTCGCCGTCTCATCTCCGGTCACTGGCCGTGGACTACGGGGACGGGACTCATTACGGCTGGGGTAGCGTACTGTGTCCTACGTACCTGGAGTGCCGGGGCGGTGCGTCGCGTCGAGCCTCAGTCGTCGCTTCCGGGGAGCGCACCGAGGACGCCGTAGCGGAGGCGGTAGAGCACCGTCCCGACGGAGCGTCCGGTACTGAACTCGCTCCTCGCGTCCGGCCGGTCGCGGAAGAGGCCGAACCGGACGGCGGCGAACAGCAGCGAGACGGCGATGCCCCGACGACGGTTCGTCCGTATCCCACCGCGGTCGGTGTCGTTGAGCCAGCAGTACCCGATACCGGTGATGGCACCGATTGCGAGCCACCGGGGCGAGCGCGGCGGTCGCTCGTCTTCAGGGAGCCATCGTCTGAACCGCTCGGTCGCGGCGAGCGCGAGCACCGCGCCCGCGAACTCCAGGAGGGCCTGCCGTCGTCGTGACATGTCGGGTCCTCGGACCCCGAGCACATCAAGGCTCTCCCGCTCAGCGTCCTGCCCTGGTGTGCCGCTGGACCGGTGCACTGCCGCGCCACCGCGTCTCGCGGTTCCGATGCGTTCAAACCGACGCCTGCGGTATCGCCGCCATGAGCATCCGCCTGACGAACACCCTCACGGGCGAGCGCGAGGACTTCCGACCGGCCGACGACGAGGTCCTGCTGTACGTCTGTGGGCTCACCGTCTCGGACCCGCCGCACCTGGGCCACGCGCGCCTCTGGGTCCACGCCGACGTGGTCCACCGCTGGCTCGCGTTCCGCGGGTTCGACGTGCGACACGTCGAGAACGTCACCGACGTCAACGAGAAGATCGTCGCCCGCGTCGGTGAGGACGAGCTGGGCGACAGCGAGGCCGCGGTCGCCCGGACGTACCTCGAACGAGCCATCGCCGACATGCGCTCGCTCAACCTCCTGCGCGCTGAGGTGTACCCGAAGGTGACCGAACACGTCCCCGAGATAATCGACCTCGTGGAGACGCTCGTCGAGAAGGGCTACGCCTACGAGTCCAGCGGGTCGGTGTACTTCGACACCACCGCGTTCGAGGACTATGGAAAGCTCTCGAACCAGTCCATCGAGGACCTGGAGGCGAACGCGCCCGACGAGGAGCAGGCGGAGAAGCGCCACCCGACGGACTTCGCGCTCTGGAAGGCCGACGGCGTCTCCCCCGAGACCGTCGCCGAACACCGCCACGAGGGCGCGGCCGCTCCGGACGACGCGAGCGAGACGGCCCAGACGTGGGACTCGCCGTGGGGCGAGGGTCGTCCGGGGTGGCACGTCGAGTGCTCGGCGATGAGCACAACCCACCTCGGCGAGACGCTCGACATCCACATGGGCGGGCAGGACCTCGTCTTCCCCCACCACGAGAACGAGATCGCGCAGAGCGAGGCGGCCACGGGCGAGCAGTTCGCCCGGTTCTGGCTCCACGTCCGCCTGCTGGAGACGGAGGGCGAGAAGATGTCGTCGTCGCTGGGCAACTTCTGGACGGTCGAGACCGCGGTGGAGGAACTGGGAGCGAACGTCGTCCGGACGTTCCTGCTGTCGACGGCCTACGACTCTGAGCAGACGTACTCCGAGGCGACCGTCGAGGAGGCACGCGAGCGCTGGGAGCGGCTCCAGCGCGCGTACGAACGCGCGACCGAGGCGCTCGACTCGCCCGACGCCTCCGCGAAGGCGGCCGACGAGGACCTCCGGACGGTCGTCGACCGCGCGCAGACCGACTTCACCGAGGCGATGGACGAGAACGTCAACACGCGCGGTGCGCTGGCCGCACTCCTCGAACTGGCGACCGCCGTCAACCGCCACGTCGACGAGACCGACCGGTTCGACCAGGCGGCCCTCGGCGACGCGGTGAACACGTTCGACGCTCTCGGCGGGACGGTCCTCGGCCTGGTCTTCGGCGCGAGTTCGACCGAGGGCGACGTGACGCTCGCCGGGGACCTGGTCGACCTCCTGCTGTCGGTCCGCGAGGAGGAACGGGAGTCGGGCAACTACGAGCGCGCCGACCGCATCCGGGACGACCTCGAAGCGCTCGGCGTCGAGGTCGAGGACGGCGACGACGGCCCGACGTACCGTCTGTAGCCACATCGGGCCGTGTCGAGCCCTGCAGCCGTGGTCGGTGACCGGGGATACGCTTTTTCGCTCCCGTGTGATTGCGGGGGTATGCACCGCCTCCGTGCGCTCGGTCTCGCGATAACGCTGCTCGCACTCGCCGGGTACGCCGTCGGCGTCGCCACGCCGTACCCCGGACGCGCACTCACCGTCACCGGCGTGATGGCTGGCATCGCGCTGGCGGCACTGCCACGGGGGCGGCCGTGATTCGGAGCGCCGTCTACCACGACGACACCGTCGAGACGGTCGACGTGACCGACGACGACGGCGACCCCGCTGCGGACGACCTCCGACGGGTTCGTGACACCGAGGGCGTGTCGTGGGTCGACGCGACGGCCGCCGACGCCCACGAACTCCGCCACGTCGCCGAGGCGTTCGGTGTCCACTCGCTCGTGGTCGAGGACGTGGTGAACAACGTCCGCCCGAAGGTCGAGTCGTTCGAGGAGTACACGTTCGCGCTCGTCAAGGAGGCCGAACTCACCCGTGGCGACACCCCGTTCCACGAGGAGGTCCACGACGAGCCGGTCGGTCTCGTCGTCGGCGACGACTGGCTCTGCGTCCTCTCGACGGAACCCATCGCGGCGGTCGACGCGGTCTGGGACGCCGTGGCCCGCGGGGACGGCCGACTGCTCGACCGGGGTGCCGACTACGCGGCCTACCGCGTGCTCGACCGACTCGTCGACGAGTACTTCGAGGTGCTCGACCGCATCGAGACGACCATCGAGCTGGTCGAGGAGGACGTGCTGGTCTCGACGGACATCGGGACGCTCGAACGCATCAACAACGTCCGCCGGGACCTGCTCTCCTTCCGTAAGGTGACGTGGCCGACCCGGAGCGCTCTCGTCGTCCTCGCTCGGGGGGACCCCGAGCAGATTCGCCCGGAGACGGAGAAGTACTACCGCGACGTCTACGACCACCTCGTCGAGATCGTCGACCTCACCGAGACCTACCGCGACCTGACGAGCGGCGCGCGCGACATCTACCTGAACACCGTCTCGCAGTCGACCAACGAGGTGATGAAGACCCTCACCGTCGTCGCCACCGTCTTCCTCCCGCTGACGTTCGTCGTCGGCGTCTACGGGATGAACTTCGAGGGAGGACCGACGAACATGCCCGAACTCCGGTGGGCGTACGGCTACCCCGCCGTCATGGTCGGGATGCTGGCGGTCGCCGTCGTCATGCTGGCGTACTTCCGTCGGGTCGACTACATCTGAGGTGGCTCTCTCCGTCGCTCCTCACCCGCCCAGCGCGAGCGGCCCGATGAGTACCCCCATCAGGTGCGCTCGCTTCGCGCCGAGCCGAGGCGGGAGCATCCCGACCAGTCCGGCGATAGCGAGCAGTCCGACGCCCAGTCCGCCCGCGAACAGGAACGCGAAGACGGCGAGCAGGCAGAGGACACCGACCGAGAGCCGCGTCGGGTCGACGTTCCCGACGACCCGGAGGTAGGACGGGCCGAGTGCTCCCACGAGGACGAACCCCGCCATCGCCGCGCCGACGACGGCGAGCACGGAGAGGGAGAGCGACGGCGTCCCCACCGTCTCGTCGACGGCGACCAGCACGCCCGTCCGGGGTGTGCCGAGGGCGAACAGCGCGAAGAGAGCGAACACCGTGTTCGCCGTGTTGACGCCGCTGGTCGCCACGACGAACCCGCGAGCGCCGTACCTACCGGGGACAGTCGTCAACGCGAGCGTCGCCGCGACGGCGCTGGAGACGCCCGGCAGGTAGCCGACCGCCGCGCCCGAGAGCGTGCCGACACCGCCCAGTCCGGCGACCGAGCCCTTCGAGAGGGCGAGCGTGGCGTCGTCCTGTTCGGGGACGCCCGCGCCGCCGACCGCGTCGACGAGCACCGGGACGCCGAACAGTCCCGCGAACAGCGGCATGAGCGTGCTCCCACCGAGCGGTCCGGAGACGGGGAGGTCGAGGGTGAGCACGCCGAGCGTACCGCTGGCACCGACGGCGACCAGCGCGCCGACCGCTCGTCCCGGCGTCGGTTCGGTGAGCACCATCGCGAGAGCGATGCCACCGAGGACGAGCGAGAGGTGGGCGGTGACCGTCGGATAGACCGCGGTCATCCCGGTCGTGACGGGTATCGCCAGCGGCACCGCGAGCACGACGGCCAGCGCGCTCCCGAGCGCCGACAGGCGGAGCGCCTCCTCGCCCCGTCCCTCGACGACGAGGCGGTGCCCAGGGAGTGCGCTGGCGGCCATCGCCGGGTCGGGGACGCCGAGCGCCAGCGCGGGCACCACGTCGAGGAACGTGTGGACGACGCCCGCCGCGAGCATCGCGCAGGCGACGAGCGTCGGCGGACCGGGCGCGCTGGCCGCCCCCGCCGCCAGCAGGAGGGCGACGTTGTTCGCGTGGAGGCCCGGCACCAGTCCGCTCAGCGTCCCGAGGGCGACGCCAGCCAGCGTGAACCCACAGACTGCGAGCGCGAACTCCGGCGCGAGGACGACCTGTGGCTCCATCACGGGAGCGTGGTCGCGCTTTCGCCCTTGAACGTTCGTCCCCCGTGTGATGAGGGGTGGTGGAGGGGTAGCTGGCGGAGGCGAGCGTAGTGGACCGGAGCGCCGCTGGCGGAACGCACGCGTCGCTGGCGGGTCGAAAAACGGAGAAGGTGTATTCGAGTCGAGTCGGACGGGTGAGGGTGAACTGCCGGTTCAGCCGAACAGCTCGCCGAGACCCTCGCCGCTGGCGTCGTCGTCTTCCTCGTCGTCGTCGCCGTCGTCGGCGTCGGCTTCCGCCTCGTCGGCGTCGGCTTCCGCTTCCTCGGCCTCGTCGGCCTCGCCACCGGCGGCACCGCCCGCGGCCCCGCCTGCTGCGGGGACGGCGGCGGCCGTGTCGATGGCCTCCTCGATGTCGACGTCCTCCAGCGCGGCGACGAGCGCCTTGACGCGGGACTCCTCGACGTCCGTACCGGCCGCTTCGAGGACTGCGGTGATGTTCTCTTCGTTGATCTCTTCGTCCGTCTCGTTCAGGATGAGTGCTGCGTAGATGTACTCCATTGTTCTGTATTGGGGGGGTTAGCCGAACATCGCGCCGAGTGCGTCGCCACCGTCGTCGTCATCGTCGTCTTCGTCGTCGTCGGTGTCGGCCTCGGCGTCAGCGTCGGCTGCTTGGTCGTCGGTCGATTCGTCGTCGTCGGCGTCGTCCTCGTCGTCCCCGGCGGGGGCCGTGAGGTCAGCGCCGCGCAGTTCCTCGGGGAGCGCCTCCTCGTCGTCGATGAGGGCGGCGAGCGCCCGCATCTGCGAGTCGGCCTTCCCGACGAGCGTGTCGGCGATGTCCGGGCTCTCGACGGCGGCGTGCAGGCCGAGGGAACGGGCCTCGTTGCTCGCCTTGCCGAGGATGAGGCCTGCGGTCTGGGCCGTCGGGTAGACGGCGTTGACCGAGACGTTGCGGGCGGCACTGGCGGCCGCCTGCACGTCCGCACGGTAGTCGTCGATGTCGATGGCGAGGTCCTCGGGGTCGAAAAGGACGCCGTCGGAGTAGACGCCGCGGAGGTCGAGGCCGACCTCCTTCGGTTCGATACCGAGTTCGCTCAGTACGTTCGCGAGCTGCGTGCTGACCTCCTCGCCGGCTTCGAGCACGGTGGAGTCGGACAGCACCTGGATGGAGCCGTCCTGGATGCGGGCGTCCGCGCCGACCTGCTGGAGTTCGCCGACGAACGGACCGGGATCGATGCCGGTGTCACCCTCGGGGATGACGATGTCGTTCGGGGCGACCTCGCCGGCGTTGATGGGCGCCGGCGTCTTCGAGGCTTCGAGCTCCTTGTACAGGCCGAACGGGTTGTCGTTCGTCCCGATGAGGCCCACCTGGCCCTCGATGAACTCCTTCAGCTCCGAGAGGTCGTCGTCGGTCTCGTCCAGCGCCCGGTTCATCAGCGTGTTCCGGGAGACGCGAAGCTGTGCGGTGCCGTGCAGGTCACGGCGCATCGCCTGGAGCTGTCGCGACGGGATGCCGGCGAGGTTGACGACGCCGACGCTCTCGTAGCTGTTCAGGATGTCGACGACGGTGTCGACCTCCTCCTGTTTCCACTGCGGGATGACGTCGGTCTTGCGTTCGGACTCTGCGGACATCTAGGCCACCTCCACGGAGGGGCCCATCGTCGTCTTGACGTAGACGGAGTCGATGTTGAGCGGCCCCTTCTCGAGGTCTGCTTCGATTCGGCGCAGGATGACGTCCACGTTGTCGGCGATCTCGTCGGCCGACATGTCGGCCGCACCGACGCGGGTGTGGAACGTCCGACGGTCGCGCGAGCGTACCTGTACCGTGTTCTTCATTCGTTCGACGACTTCGACGACGTCGTCGTCGGGCTGAAGCGGTGTCGGCATCTTCCCGCGGGGACCGAGGACGGTCCCGAGGTAGCGACCGATGTCCTGCATCATGCTCGCCTCGGCGACGAAGAAGTCCGTCTCGCCGGCGAGATCCTTCGCGGCGTCGTCGTCGTCACCGAGTTCTTCGAGGTCGTCACCGTCGAGTACGTCGTCGGCGACGTCCTGTGCTCGGAGGGCTGTCTCACCCTCTGCGAACACGACGATACGTGTGTCTTGGCCCGTTCCGTTCGGAAGGACGATGCCTTCGTCGACACGGTTAGACGGGTCGTTGAGATCCAGGTCTCGCAGGTTTATCGCGAGGTCCACCGTCTCCTGGAAGTTCCGGGGCGGTGCCTCGTCGAGTGCGCGAGAGACTGCATCCTCTATTTCCTGATCTGCCATTGTTCACCTCCGTAGTGCGCCGTGAGGCTACTACGGCGTGAAACAGGCTACGCCTGTCTCGTTTCGCACGAGTGACCTCGCGGACTTAAGTACGTCGAACTGGCGACGTGAGCCTCCTCGTGGTCGCGGGGGCGATTCGAGGCGTCACTCGGCGGTACCGTCACGGACGGTCAGCCGCGAGCGCGTCGAGCACGCCGAGCAGTGCCGTCGCTCGCCGCTCGGAGAGTGAAAGAGAGTCCGCCTGGTTACGCCGCGCTGAGCTGGTCGTCGAACTCGCCGTCTTCGACGCGCTGTTTGAACGTCCGCGCGTCCTCGCCCTCGATGGTGACACCGAGCGAGACGCAGGTGCCGGCGACCTCCTTCGCCGCGCCGCGCGTGTCGTACGCGAGCAGGTCGGGGAGCTTCTGCTCCGCGACCGTCACGAGCTGGTCGATGGACATGTCCGCGACGAACTCCGCCTGCGGGCGGCCGCTGCCCGTCTCGAAGCCGAGTTCGTCCTTGACGAGCGCCGCCGTCGGCGGCACACCGACGTCGATCTCGAAGCTCCCGTCGTCGTCGTAGGTGACGGTGACGGGCACTTCGGTGCCGTCGAACGCGGCGGTCTGGTCGTTTATCTCACTGACGACTGCCTGCACGTCGACCGGCGTGGGGCCGAGCTCCGGCCCGAGCGGTGGCCCAGGATTGGCCTGCCCGCCGGGGACGAGCACTTCGATGGTACCTCCCATATCGGCTTCATTCCCCTCTCGCGCTTTTAAGAGTTGTCTTGTCGCCGTCCCCACGGTGGAGTGTCACACAGTGTGGGACGTCTCCGCCGGAGGACGGGAGGCTACTCGGAGCGGTTCTCGATACCTACGGGCGAAGCTGGTCGGGGGATGGCGCAGTGAGAGACGACACGGCGTGGACGGCGTCGAGCCTCAGGGCAGGGAGATGCCGTGACGGACGAGCCAGTCGCTCGCGCTCTTGATCTCGACCGGACTGCCGATGATGCGGACGCGACCGTCCTGCTCGACGAACGTCAGCGTGAACTCCCGCCCGAGGTCCGCGCGCAGGTCACCCAGCCTCCCTCGGGGGAGGACGATCTGCGTGCTGTCGCGGAATCGACCGGCGTCACTCATCGTTCGTTCGCTCTCGACCATCACGTATTAACGTACTGAAAGGCGTCCACGGGACGGCGGTCGGCCGCGTTAACCCCCACGATGACGACGCTCGGAAGCGACGCTCAGAGGTTGACGAGGAGCAGCCCAACGACGACGATTATGAGCAACGCGATACCGAGCATCGTGAGGTTCGTCTGGAAGACGAGGCTGAGGGCGGTGTGCAGGAGGGCGACGAAGGCGAGACCGAGGAGCGCGAGGTTCTTCCCCAGGGTACGCTTGTCCATGGGAATCGTATGACGGCGCGCGGTATAGGCGTGTGCGTACGCTTGCTTTCTCAAAGACGATCAACGTTCGAGTAGCCACAGAAAGGAGACCTCGTGCCGTGCTCAAAGCCCGATTCGTTGAAACGAGTGTGAAATTGGTATTGATTCACGTAAGTGACTACTGTGACATCCTCCCCGCGGTAAACGGCGGGGCTTCCCCACACAGTAGGAACCCTGGCCCGGTGCCGAGTCGGTTTCAGAACTTGTTCTCCCAGTATCGGCGAGGCGAGTTTCGACTGTCCTTCGGGAGCGTCTCCGGGCGCTGTCACGGGCGCTCCCATCCACAAGCGAGTCATCGTCCCGCGGTTTCTCAACGCGGCTTTCTAAGCGGTCATGCCTCGCGACACGGTCTGACCGGCGCGGTTCACACCGTTTGGCCAAGTTTCCTGCGCACCGTAGAGATAGATGGAGTGTTGCCCGTCTCTCACGGTGGCCTGCCCGTGGGGAGACGGCGTACCCGTGATACTATGCTTCTCACAAGGTGGGCTGAGGGTGTGGGATTCGGCCAGCCGGCGACGGCCGAGGGGAATTTCCATGTCGGATTCACGCCCGCCTGAAAGAGCGGAGTCTCTCCTTGCAGATGATAGCCACGTCGAACGTGTGAAATCCACACTATACCAACTCGGTCCCCTCGCGACACTCATCGCGCAGTCATTCTGACCGGTTAACATATTCTTCCACATATGGCCCTAATGCCCGGTAGAGAGACTCTGAAGAGAGACTGTGGGTTCGCGTTTCTGGTGGGCAGTCTAGACCGGTCGATACGATGAACCCGGTGTGGAAGGGTAGAACGCTCTAAAGCCGTGGTATCGACCTCTCTGGGACTGTATGGGCGTGTTCAGCAGTATCTGCTCACTGTTCACTCAACGGGATACCGTGGCCAACCTCTCGCTGTAGAGTCCAACTGTTCCACACATGGGTCACGTACAGCGATTTCCCCGCGTGAAACGTAGGTGATCCGTCCCGGATTACGTCACCCACCATCTCGGTTATTTCGGGGGTAATGGGCGTCTGGAGGTCTCTTGTGTGTTCTGACCGTATCTCGACCCTCACCTCATTCGTCGTCTCCCGGGTGGAATATGGGTCGATATCGTTTCCACAGATCCGTTGAGTATGTCAGTTTTCACGGTTGAGGGATTACTCGCTGGTACGTCTAGCCACCGAATGTGATTCGTTGAAACGCTTGAATTCGGGTGTCTGGAGCAGTGGGTTGAACAGGCTCTCGCCATAGTATCGTCTGTGGGGGATGGTGAGCTCCGGAGAAATGCACAGTTCCCCTTGTGAGGTCTTCTATCGGGGATTCGGTGGATATGTGGAGATTGAGTGCAGCCATCGGATTTTTCTGTTCAAATCGTTGGGATATCCCGTCGAGGGAATGCCTTGGTGTATTGCAGTGATTACACTATACTGGTTAGTGCACGGTGTGGTGTTGTGTTGGCTTTTCATCTTCAGCTCTTGGGGAACATTGGCCGAACAACGTGGCGACAGTGAGGTTGGGATAGATATGGGGACCTAGTCGAACCAACCGACAAGGACACGTTTTTCCTGCAGGATGGCGGAGAGTAGAGCAATGGGACTTGAGGAGGAGATCGAGGCCATCGAGGAGGAGATAGCCAACACTCCGTACAACAAGTCCACCGAGGCACACATCGGTCGGCTGAAGTCGAAACTCGCACAGAAGAAGGAGAAACTGGAGAACCAGTCCTCGGCTGGCGGTGGCCAGGGCTACGCGGTCGAGAAGACCGGCGACGCCACCGTCGCCCTCGTCGGCTTCCCCTCCGTGGGGAAGTCCACCCTTCTGAACGCGCTGACCAACGCCGAAAGCGAGGTGGGGTCCTACGAGTTCACGACGCTGAACGTGAACCCGGGGATGTTGCAGTACCGCGGTGCGAACATCCAGTTGATGGACGTGCCGGGGCTCATCGAGGGTGCGGCCGAAGGGCGCGGTGGTGGCCGCGAGGTGCTGTCGGTCGTGCGGACCGCCGACCTCGTACTGTTCGTCCTCTCGGTGTTCGAGATCGAGCAGTACGACCGCCTCCGCGAGGAGCTGTACTACAACAAGATCCGCCTCGACTCCACCCCGCCGAGCATCAGCGTCACGAAGAAACACAAGGGCGGTATCAAACTCACCACCGGTGGCGACGTCGGCCTCGACGAGGAGACCATCAAGGGCGTCCTCCGCGAGTACGACTACATCAACGCCGACGTGACGGTACGCGAGCAGATGACCATCGACCTGCTCGTCGACGCGCTGATGGACAACCGCGTCTACCTCCCCTCCATCGTCTCGGTCAACAAGGCCGACCTCATCGAACCGGACTACCTGGAGACGGTCAACGAGGACCTCCGAGAGCGCGACATCGACCCCGAGGAGGCCGTCTTCATCAGCGCCGAGGAGGGCAAGGGCCTCGACTCGCTGAAGGAGTCCATCTGGGAGGCGCTCGGCCTCATCCGCATCTACATGGACAAGCCGGGGCGCGGCGTCGACCGCGAGGAACCGCTGGTCGTGCGTCGCGGGAAGAACAGCATCGACGACGTGCTGGACAAACTCGGGAGCGACTTCCGCCAGCGCTTCCGGTTCGCCCGCGTGTCGGGACCGAGCGCGAAACACGACGAACAGCAGGTGGGTCTCGACCACGAACTCCAGGACGAGGACGTCCTGCGCCTCATCATGCGGCGATAGCGTGTCCGACGGGTCGTCGGACGCCGCCTCCGCGGGCGACTCTACCGACGAGGAGACGGCCCGGAGTCGCTCCCCGACCAGTCGGAACCGGGGCGCGGTCTCGTCGCGCGCACGCGCGAGCGACCGCGGCCGTGCGCTCGGTCGCTTACTCGTCGTACTGGGACTCGGGGTGGTCCCGTGGACCGTCGTCGCCGGTGTCGACCTGACGTTCGTGTTCCCGTTCGGGCTGCTCAACGACGACCCGTGGACGCTGGTCACGCTCCCCGACTACCTCCGGCTGTCCGTATACGGTCGGTCGGCCGCCATCGAGTCGTGGCTGGTCGGTGCGGGCATCTACGTCGGCGCGGTGGCGAGCGCGCTCGCAGGGGTCGCCGGGTGGGACGACCGGCGACTGACCGGGGGGCTGCTGGTGCTCGCCGCGCTGAACCAGTTCCCGCTCGCCTACGCGTTCTCGCGGCGACCGGGGACGCTCGCCGTCCCGTTCGGGAGCGTCCTGTTGCTCATCGCCGCGTGGTGGCTCTACTGGCCCGCCGTAATCGAGTGGGTCGACGAGCGGACCGAGTGAGGTTCCCCATCGGCGCTGGCGGAGCGGGGGGATTCGTCGCGTCGTCTCGTGGTGGCAGGGTGGGCAGCGACTCCTTCGCACCAACGTTTATCGCTCGGCCGCGAGTGGCTCTCGTCGTGAACGCCATTCTCGACCACACGATGATGCGCGTCGAAGACCTCGACGCCGCACTGGAGTTCTACACGGGAGCCATCGACTACGAGGAGAAGGGTCGCTGGGAGGCCGACACGTTCACGAACGTCTTCCTCGGCCCCGAGGAGATGCACGACGAAGGTGCGCTGCTCGAACTCACGTACAACCACGACGGTCGCTCCTACGAGATGGGCGACGCGTGGGGCCACATCGCCGTCCGCGTCCCCGAGGACGAACTGCAGTCGTCGTACGACGAACTGATGGACGCGGGCGTCGAGGACTACCGCGACCCGGAGTCCTGCGACAACCGGTACGCGTTCGTGAAGGACCCCGACGGCCACGAGATAGAACTCGTGAAGCGCGACCACGGCGCGAAGTGGAGCCTCGACCACACGATGATGCGCGTCGAGGACGCCGACGCGACCCTCGGCTGGTACGCCCGGAAACTGGAGTACGAACAGACGGGTCGCTGGGAGTCGGACACGTTCGCGAACTACTTCGCGAAGCCGAAGGAGGCCGCCGAGGAGGCGATGAGCGTCGAGTTGACGTACAACTACGACGGGCGCTCCTACGAGATGGGCGACGCGTGGGGCCACGTCGCCGTGCGGTGTGACGACCTCGACGACGCCTGGGAGACGCTGATGGAACGCGAGGCCGAGGGCTACCGCGATCCGGAGTCCTGTGACCACAACTACGCGTTCACCAAGACCAACGACGGCCACGAGGTCGAAGTCGTCACGCGCTGACGGCTCATTGGGCATCGTCGGCTCGCTCCTCGTACTGCCGCTCGACCACACGGACTGCCGACTCGCTCTACCGACCGGCCGCCGCGCATCTGCTCTGCGATTCCACGGCCGCTCTCACCGTTCGACAGCGGTGCCCCCGGCACTCCCTCCTTCCGCCGCCGGGACTGGTCGACCACCGAACCGTGGGACGGGGCGCGCGCGAACGCGCGGCCCTCTTGCGATGTGGGGTGGTATTTAAACTCGTCTCCTTCCAGCGGTAGATCCGGCGATAGTTACTCGTCTGATGAGTAACTCGTAACGCTCACTTGTGGATGACTATCCGGAGATGAGGAGTAGATGGCGAACCATTATTCAGGCCGCTATACGGTTGTTTCAGGGCGTTCTCGGGTCACGCGTCAGACAGGTGGCCGACATTGACACAAAGCTCATAACCCCCGGTTCCGGCGCTGAGAGAGGTTAACACGCGTCTGACGCCACCAGAAAGCATTTATAACACTGGGCTTAGGTTCTGCCTGTACCCCTACCCATGGTGACAGTACAAAGTACCAACCTGTGCGGTGGCCACTTGGTCATCGGTTGGGAACAGTGCTAGACCCGACAGGTACGATAAACATGACAGGAAACAATTCCAAGGTTCGCAGCCTCTTCCTCGCTGCGCTGGTGGTCTTCTCGGTCTTCGCCGGGTCCATCGCGCTGACGGGCGGTGCTGCGGCTCAGGACTCTGAAGAAATCACGAACAATGGTTTCTACGTTCAGGGTCAGACGCTGACGTATAGTGGTGACGCAGATGTAACCTACGTGCTGCTTGACGGCGAAACCCCCGTTGGGGAGTACGACGCAGGCAGCGACGGTGAGATCGAGATTCGCACCGGTAACATGGAAGCCGGCAGCTACACGCTGCAGGGCACCGGTAACGACACAACGGACATCTCGTTCTACCTCGGCGAGCAGACGCTGAGCGCTGAATTCGAGGACGGAACGCTTACCCTCGACTCGAACCGCGCTGACTTCAACGTCTCTGCGAGTTCCGACGAACTCAGCAACTCGGAGATTGAGACGCTGCTCGGTGTCGACGACTACGAGAACATCGAAGTCGACGGCAACTCGCGCGAGTTCACCATCACTGAGGGCGATGTCGACGCTGGTTCCTACGACATCGACTTCGAGGTTGCTGACACGGACGCTAGCGCAAACGTGTCGGTCGACGTCGGCGAGTTCGAGGAGCCTGACGTCAACTTCAACCAGTCTGTCTTCGAGACCGACCGCGGCGACATCGCAGAGATCGTGGTCGACTTCGAGAACGGCGCGGAAGGCCCCGTCAACCTCACCATCGGTAGTGAGGAAGTGAACTACGTCAAGACGGCCGAGGTCTCCCCTAACTCTGATGGGCAGGCCGTCGTCATGTTCAACACCTACAACGGTAACCTCACCGCAGAGGAGGGTTCCGTTGCGAACGCGAACAACACGACTGGCAATGACGGCCTTCTCGACGCTACTGACTACGAGATGACCCTCGCCGATAGTGAGGGGGAGCAGGACGTCGGTACGCTCGTCATCAACGAGCGCTCGTCGACTTCCTTCGACATCTCGGTCGCTACGGGTACGCAGGAGTACTCCGAAGTGAGCGAAGTTGAGAACGCGTCGGTCGACCGTGACAGCGTTGTCGTGGGCGACGTCGTCGTTCACCGTCTCGAGGCCTCGGGTCTCGAAGGCGCAATCGAGGCTGAGGGCGGTCTTCTCAACCTCGTCAGCAGCGACAGTGCGAGCCTGACGGCCACAGAGGTCGACCCAGGCCCGAACGCTGAAGCTGAGGAACTTGACCTGAGCTCGGCCGAAGTCGTCTCCGAGGACGGCGTCTACTATATCCTCGTTGACACCAGCGACCTCGACAACGCAGAGGTCGGTGGCGAGTACAACGTCACGCTCCAGTTCGACGAATCGAGCGGCCTCGTCGACGAAGACGAGACGATGAGCGCTACGTTCTCGGTCGTCGAGGAGACGCTCTCCCTCGACACCGAGGAAGTCAACGATGAGGACATGGTCGTTGTCCGCGCAGAGGACAACCAGACCGTCTCCGGTGAGACCGAGTACGCGCCTGGCGCACAGGTCCGCGTGGTCGTTCGCTCCACTGGCGACAGCCCGTTCCTCCTCGACGACACTGCTGAGGTCCAGGACGATGGTACGTTCAGCTCCTCGTTCGACTTCTCGGACTACAGCGAGAACACGACTTTCACCGTCGAGGCTGACGCGCAGGGCATCTTCAGTGCCTCTGACAGCGCCAACGGTGTCATCAACCCAGCCCAGACGGCTGAGGTTTCCATCAGCGACCAGGAAGGCGACGGCTCGACCGTTACGGTCGACAGTGTCACCCTCTCCGAGGGTGGCTTCGTCACCATCCACGACAGTTCGCTGACTGAGGAAGGCGACGCCATCGGCTCGGTCCTCGGCACGTCCGAGTACCTCGAGTCCGGTGAGCAGTCGGACGTCGAAGTCACGCTCGACTCGCCGCTCAACGAGTCCGGTACGGTCATCGCGATGCCGCACATGGACTCCAACGGTAACGAGCAGTACGACTTCGTCACCTCGGAAGGCTCCGAGGACGGTCCGTACACGTCCGGTGGCTCGGCAGTCGTCGACTCCGCCGAGTACACGGTCGCTAACGGTACCACCGGTAACAACACGACGACCGGCAACGGTACGATGACGACCGACGCGCCGACGACGACCGACGGCGGCACGATGACGACTGACGAGCCGACCGACAGCACGACTGAAGGTCCCGGCGACACCGCCACGGCCACCACCGAAGGAACGAACTCCGACGGTGACGGTCCCGGCTTCGGTGTCATCGTCGCACTCGTCGCACTCGTCGCTGCCGCACTGCTCGCAGTGCGCCGCGACAACTAACGGCTGAACAACCGGACCTCGCTCCGGTCACCCGCGATACCTTTCTTTCGAACGCTACACCCGACGAGCGACGGCGCTCGCGCTCGCCGGACTCCGATACATCAGTAGCAGACCGCCGTACTCCGGCGGGACTGTCCAACGACAAGACCTATACACGTCTCAACCTACGCTCGTGGTATGACTGGTGTGCTGGACGTACTGGCGTGGGCACACCGCTTCGCGGACCCGCTGGCGTGGCTCGTCGTCGGGACGTTCCTCGCGGCGGCCGTCCTCGACGTCGCCGACCGGCGGGAGGCGCGACCGCTGGCCGTCCTCGGCTGGGGGCTGTTCGCGCTGTTCTGGCTCACGCTCGTCCACCACTTCGCGTTCGCGCAGAAGAGCATCGTCGAGGGCATCCTCGTCGTGGTGGCCGTCCCGGCGTGTCTGTACGCCGGCTACCTCCTCGCGCAGGGCCGCGAGTCGCTGATGGTGCTCTCGCGGGCCGTCGGCGTGATGGGGCTCGTCTTCTTCCCCGTCCAGACCATCGACCCCGCCCGGCAGTTCCTCATCGAGACGGTGACTCGCCACACCGAGTTCGGGATGAGCCTCCTTGGGCAGACCGCGCCGGGGGACTTCACCGTCGTCAGCGGTGCCGAGGCGAACCCGCCGCGTCCGGACTACCGCAACACCTTCGAGTTCTACCAGGGCGACCACCGCATCACCTACACCATCCTCATCGCCTGTACCGGCCTCGGCAGCATGGCCATCTTCGCCGGGCCGATCCTCGCCGTTCGCGCGCCGCTCGGCCGGAAACTGCGCGCGCTGGCGGTGAGCCTCCCGGTCATCTACGTGCTCAATCTCGTCCGGAACGTGTTCATCGCGCTCTCGTTCGGGCAGAGTCACCTCCAGGTGTTCCCCGACGTCGTGATGGATCTGTTCGGCACGGACGACCCGTACATGGTGTCGTACTACGTCGCCGACCGACTGCTCGCGCAGTTCGTGTCGGTCATCGCGCTCGTCGCCATCACGTGGTTCGTCGTCCGCGAACTCCCCGAGGTCGGCGTCATCCTCGACGACGCGCTGTTCATGCTGACGGGCAAGGAGTACGACCTCGCGGGGGCGCTCGGCGCGGAGAGCGCCACCGACCGCCCGACCACCCAGACCACGGACCGCCCGATGGACTGACGGCGCTGCTCGGTCCTCGCTCGGCTTCCTCCCTCCCTTTTTCTTCCTATCCTCTCCTCCGTACCATCCGCTGGCTCAGACCGTTCGTTCGTCGACCAGCGCAGCAGGTGCGCCCGCGAGTTCCCGGAGCGCGTCCGCCTCCAGCAGGTGCAGGTCCCCCGGCACGACGAGTAGGTGCAGCGGGTCGCCGAACGACCGCTCCGCGAGCGACTGCAGGCTGTCGGCGACGACGAGTGGGTCGGGACTGCCCGCCCGACAGACGGCGACCGCGAGCGTCTCCGGCAGGTCTTCGGACAGCAGGTCGGCGGCGTAGTCCGCGCTCATGAACGCCTCGCGCTCGCGGTCGTCCGTCGTACGCTCCGCGTTGCGCTGGTCGGTCGAACTCCCCTCGACCTTGATGTCGAGGAAGACGAGCGTGTGCAGGCCGCGCTCGCGGTTGTCGGCGATGGTGTCGAGCACGCTGCCCGGCACGCCGTCGCCGCCGTGGACGTACGGGAACGGGAGCGTCGTCGCCTTTCCGAACCGGTAGTTCTGCAGGCCGGTCAGCGACGAGGCGGCGGCTTCGGCGGTCGTTCCGTGAATGACGCGCGTCTCGATGCCTCGCTCCTCGGCGCGCATCCGCAGGTCGACGTGCGTCGTCGATATCATCGTGTCGCCGGCGGTGAGGAACGCCACGTCCGACGCTTCGGCGGCGTCGAGGATGGGCTCCGGCTCCTGTTCGACGCCTGCGCGGTCCCGGACCTCGATGTCGGTGTCGTGGAACGCTTCCACGGCCTCCAGCGACGTTCCCATCAGTCGCGACGTGTAGAACTCGGCGAAGACGCGGTCGGCCGCACGGAGCGCTTCCCGTCCCTCGACGGTGACCGAGCGTTCGTCCCAGAGACCGAGTCCGACGAAGGTGAGCATGTGTCCGCTGGTCGTCGCGGGGGCTTAACGCCGTGGACTCGTCACCGGTAGCCGACCGGGAGTCGCCCGTAGTGGCCGACGAAGCGTCAGGCTTAGCCCACCACGCTCGCGAGAGGCGGTATGGAAGTTCCGTGCGTCCGCGTCCGTCCGCAGTCGGGGGAGACGACGCGGAGCGCCCTCGCCGCGCTCGACCTCGTCGACGAGGACCACGAGATAACGGTCGCAGACGGCTGGCTCTACGTCCCGGTGAGCGACGGCGAGGCGGCCACCGCCGAGGGCTACGAGGTCGTCGCGCACGACGTGCCCGCCCGAGCGGGGCAGCAGATGCCCGCCGACGTCCTCGGCTGGGAGCCGAGCTACGAGCGCATCGGCGACGTGGCCATCCTCGACGAGGACGACGCCGACCGGGCCAGGGCCGTCGCCGACGCCATCGTCGAGAGCGACCTGCCCGTCGAGAGCGTCGTCAACCGAGCCTCGAAGGTGAAAGGTGAGTTGCGCGTCCGGGACTGGGACGTCCTCGCGGGCGACACCAGGACGGTCCACCGCGAGTACGGCTTCGAATACGCACTCGACCTCGCCACGGTGTACTTCTCGCCGCGGCTCGCGACCGAGCGCCACCGCGTCGCCGAACAGGTCGCCGCCGACGAGCGGGCGTTCGACATGTTCGCGGGCGTCGGGCCGTTCGTGATACCGTTCGCCGCGCGTGGCGCGACCTGCGTCGGGACGGACCTCAACGAGGCTGCCGTCGCGTTCCTGCGCGAAAACGCCGAGCGGAACGGGGTGGCCGACCGGGTGACGGCCATCGCCGGCGACGTGCGCGAGGTGGCGACCGAGTACACGGACTGGGCCGACCGGCTCGTGATGAACCTCCCGCACAGCGCCGACGCGTTCCTCGACACGGCGGTCGCGCTCGCGGACGACGACTGCGTGCTCCACTACTACGACATCCAGCACGACGAGGAGCCCTTCGGTCCGGGCGAGCGGGCGATACGAGCGGCCGCGGAGCCGACGTACTCGGTCACGGTGGAGACCCGACACGTCGTCCGGTCGTACGCACCACACGAGGAGAACGTCTGCCTCGACGTCCGACTCACGCGGTGAGAACTCGGCGGTACCGGGCCGACGCGTTACGGCTTCCAGTTCAGCGTCACCGTCACCGTCTCACGGTTGCTCCGGAGGAGCGACTTCCGCTCCTCGACGCTGATCTCGTAGGATAGTTCTTCAGCGGGCGAGAGTTCGACGGTCTTGTTTCCGACCCTGAAGTTCCCGCTCCCCTCGCGGAGTTCTCCAGCGAGGTGTTCGAGTCGTTCGGCGGCCGCTTCACGCGACAACGTCGTCTCGTCCTGCAGTTTCTCGGCCATGGACCGTTCGACGGTCGGCAGCGAAATAAGCCTGCGGCCCCGCGACCGGGGAGCGGCGTCGGTACGCCCCGGTAGACCGTACCTCAGTACACTTATTCCGGAGCAGGAATCACCTCCTGAAAATGTCGCAGTTCCGTAGGGTCGACGATGCGCCGAGTACGGGCATCGTCGGTGCCGTCGCTTCCGCGGAGGGTGTACCACCACGAACGCTCGAACCACTCTACGACACCGTCGACCCCGACGCGCTCGACGCCCTGGTCGCCGACCCGAACCCGGTCCACGTCCAGTTCGAGTACGAGGGACACATCGTCACCGTCGACTGTGGGGGCCGAGTCGAACTCGAGAACACGGCGACCGTGACCGCCGCGGACGCGGACTCGGGCGCTCTCTCGGACTGACTGCCGCCGGACCGCAGGACGTCGAGGTGACAGCCGAGGCAGCGAACCTCCTCCGTGGTACGGTGTAGCATGTCTCGAAGGTTTTAGGCAGACCAAACTCTTAGTCTGTACACTATGAGGAAGCGGGAACTGGTCCACGTCCACGCCCTGCTCGCCCGGATTCGGTGGTACGCCGACGACCGTGGTGACCTCCCGGCCGACGCCCTCGACGAGTACGACGCACTGGGCGTCGCTCCGACGGCGGTGTACCGGTCGAAGCAGGCCCACGAGGAGGCGGTCATCACGCTCACCGAATCGCTGGCCAGCGCGGTCGAGGACACCGAACCGACCGACGAACGGAGCCCGTCACACGACGACCAGGCGGCGAGCGCACAGGGCGATTGAGCGGGGGCGGCTGGCGTCCCCGAGTACCGATACGTGCGCTGCAGTAGGAACGTATCCGGCAGCGACACGACGACGGAACGACCGTACCGTGAGGTCGCCGGATTCACGGACCGGGACGCGGTCGTCACACTCCGCAACCCTTAAGCTTCAGTTGGCACCAGTATCTGGTACACCGCGCCGGTGTAGCTCAGCTGGCAGAGCGATTCCTTCGTAAGGAATAGGCCGAGGGTTCAAATCCCTCCACCGGCTCTCCTCCTCCCTTCGTCGCCGCTCGAACGACCGACTGGTATCCGGACACAGCTACTGCTGTTACTCACTGCAGGGGTACCGGCTGCCGAGTGGACCGGGAAACGGTGGAAGAGGTCCCTGACACGCGCCAGGGCGAGCGTCGAGCCACGGGAGGCGTAGGGTGCCTCTGACAGCGCTGTGAACGTTTCCCGTGGCTCTCTTATAGAGAAGGGGCGCTGAAATTTATTTGTTTCGACGATTCATAATCCCGACAAAAAGGACGGCGCTCGTCGTGAGAGGTAGTCTCGCTCCACGGCCCGCCCTCGGGCGTCGGAGTGTCGCAGTAGGAGACCAGAAGTCGTGGCGAACCGACTCCACTGTCGTCGCGTCGCCGACGACCTGTCCCCGAGCCTCGAGACCGCTTCGTGGTGAACGTCCCCAGCGTTCCGGCCGTCGCTGGGCTCCACCCGAATCGCCTCCGGAGCGTCCCCGGCGACTGGCCGTTGACATTCCAAACAGATTCGTGAACATCTCCGATTCCTAGAAATACAGATAAAGTTATCAGTCATCACGATGGGAGTACACTGGGGGAGTCGCCCGGACGAGACGAGTAGGAAGGAAGGTCGGATCATCCGGCGGCAGAGACAGATAACCCGCTGGCCGACGGAGGCCGGCGAGTTCCCCTCGGAGCGCCTCTGACAGCCTCTGGAACCGCCTCACGGCGGTGTCTTTTATCTTGGCTCGAGTGGCGACTCTGGAGCGCGCGGAATCGGCACCTCAGTCCGACCCGTGCGCGTGGGTCCGCGTCCGGTACCGTCCCGATACCCGACATCGGAACACCGATGTAGCGGTGCTTTCGACACCCAGTATGGAACTCATCGGGAAGCGCATCGTCGTGACTGGTGGTGCGGGGCTCATCGGCTCACAGCTCGCCGCCGACCTCGCCGCCGAGAACGACGTGGTGGTCGTCGACGACCTCTCGAACGGTCGACTGGACAGCGTTCCCGACGAGGTGACGTTCGTCGACGGCGACCTGCTCGACGAGTCGGACGTGGCGACCGCGATCACCGAGGACGTCGACGTGGTGTTCCACCTGGCGGCCGCCGACAAGTACGTCGACACGGACTCGCCACGCCGGCAGTTCGAGACGAACACCCGGATGACCCACAACGTCCTCGAACGGATGGACGCCGTCGGCGTGACGAACCTCGCGTTCACCTCCTCGTGTACGGTGTACGGCGAGGCAGGAGAACCGACGCCAGAGGACTACGGCCCGCTCGAACCCATCAGCACGTACGGGGCGACCAAACTCGCCGAGGAGTCCGTCTGCTCGGTGTACGCCCACAGCAAGGACTTCACGGTCTGGACGTTCCGGTTCGCGAACATCGTCGGTCCCCGCTTCGGCGCCGGCGTCGTCCCCGACTTCGTCGAGAAACTCGACGCGACGCCCGAGACTCTCGAAATCCTCGGCAACGGCAAACAGCAGAAGTCCTACATGCACGTGACCGACTGCACGGCCGCGATGCGACACGTCGTCGAACACGCCGACGACTCGCTCAACGTGTTCAACCTCGGCACGCGCGAGACGACGGACGTGACGCGCATCGCGGACATCGTCTCCGACGAGATGGGTCTCGACCCGGAGTACGAGTACACCGGCGGCGACCGTGGCTGGACCGGCGACATCCCGCTCGTCTTCCTCCCCATCGACAGACTGCTCGCCACTGGCTTCGAGCCAGAGTACGGCTCAGACGAGGCGATTCGGGTGGTCGCGGGCCAGCTTCGAGAGCAGTTGTGAGGTCAGGGCGAGCACCCGAACGGCTCGCCAGCCGTCGCACGCGGCGACCCCGACCCCGCCGGACTGTCGACGAGAACGAGATACTTACCGACGTTCAACTCTCGTCATACTTTTTGGTGATTCGGACTGTACGGTTGTGTGACCGAACACGATGCAGCGTTCCACCCCCGCCGACCCCTGGACACCTCCCCACGAGGACGACCGGGTCAGAGACGTCGTCCACCTCCACGACAACGACGCGTCGGTGACCGTCGTCGTCGTCCTCTTCCGCACCGACCGGAGGGACTTTCGGCGAGTTCTCGATCGGCTCTCCGAACAGACCGCCTCCGACTTCGACGTCGTCCTCGTCGACAACGGGACCTCCTGGGACGTCGTCGAGGCGGTCGAGTCCCACCCGTTCGTCACCACCTACGTCGAACTGACCGAGAACCACGGCATCACCGCCGCTCGGAACATCGGAGCGGCCGCCACCGACAGTGAGATTCTCGTCTTCCTCGACGACGACGCGCTCCCCGCGCGGGATTTCGTGGCACAGCACGCCCGTATCCACCGGGACCACGACGTCGTCGCGGTCCGCGGCCGCGTCGTCCCGCGGGCAGACACCATCTACAACCGCCTCCAGACCTGGTACGACCTCGGTGACGACCCGCTCCCGTACTACATCAACATCGAGGGAAACGCGTCGTTCGACGCCGAGGCGTTCCTCGCCGTGGCGGGGTTCAACGAGGCGCTGACGGGTCGGGCCGGACACGAGGGAATCGAACTGTCGTATCGGCTGGAGAGCGTCGTCGAGGGGGACGAGGCGCTCCGCTACCACCCCGGCCCCGTCGTCTACCACGACTACGCGACGTCGCTCCGCGGCTACGTGCGGAAGGTCGTCTACGCCCGCAAGACGAAACGCCTCCTCGAACGCATCTACCCCGACGTGTTCGAGTACGCCGCGCAGTACTCGGAGGTGCAGCAGACCTCGTCGGGGCTCTCTCACACCGACCGCCTGAAGGAGGTCGCCATCAACACCCTCGTCGAACTGTGGAGCCTCGTCGACCGGGCAGCAGGCAGTAGCCCCCGGTGACCGTTGCGTTAGCCGCTCGACTCCAGTTCTAACGCCCCGCTCTCGACCATCTGCGTCAGCGGGTTGTCGTCGATGAGGAGCGGGAGGTCCACCCGGCCCCGTCGCCGCACCGACTCCCACGTCGCGAAGACGAGTTCGTCGGCCGCGAGCGCCGCCGAGGCGTTGCACGTCGGCTCCGTACCGGTTTCGAGGGCGGTCACGAGGTCCTCGATACCCCGCTGGGTGTAGGAGGTGTCGCCGAGACGCTCGTCCGCTCGGCTGGAGACGCGGCCGAGGACCGAGCGGGCCGCGGACTTCACGAGCCCCGCCTGTGGGCCGTAGAGGCGGTCGTCGCCGGTGTCGACCTGCCGCCAGCCCCTCCCGTCCTGACGGATGCGGAGCGGTTCGCTCCCGGAGCGAATCTCCACGCAGCCGTCCGTCCCACGGAGTCGGAGGTAGCAGTCGACCATCCGGTCGTCGCCGGTGGTGCCCAGGCCGAACACGCCGTTCTCGTAGCGCCACTGCGTTATCGCCTGGTTCTCGTTGTGCTCGCCGAACCAGCAGTTCTCCTCGCTGTACTCCAGCTGGCCGAGCACCCAGTCGACGCGCCTGTCGCCCGCGAAGTAGTGGCAGAGGTCGAACGAGTGCGAGCCGGTGTCGTAGAGATGTTCCTCGGCGAACTCGACGCGTCGCAGGTCGCCGATGGCCCCCTCGTCCAGCAGTCGCTTCGCCTCCCTGACCGGCCGGCCGAACCGGAGCTGGTGGTTGATGGTCAACTGGACGCCCGCGTCCGAGCAGGCGTGTTTCATCCGGCGCGAGTCCGCCCACGTCGTCGCCATGGGCTTCTCGCAGTGGACGGCCTTCGGGATACCGCTCTCGGCGCAGTCGACGACGATGGGTGCGTGGACGGCCGGCGGGACGCAGACGGAGACGATGTCCGGTTCCACCTCGGCGAGCAGCTCCTCGTAGTGCTCGTACACGTTCTCCGAGTCGATGTCGTGGCGGTCGGCGAACGCCTCGGCGTTCTCTCTGACGATGTCCGCACAGGCGACGAGACGGCAGTTCTCCAGTCGGTCGTAGCCCGCGGCGTGGCGATAGGCCATCGCGAACCCCGTCCGGTCCGGGTCGTCCGGGGTCGCGCCGGTGCCGACGAAGGCGACGTCGAAGGGCATTGTCGTCTCGACGACATCACCGGGTTTTGATATGCACCGCATAATCGACGCACGTCGCCGCGACTCGGGAGGGCGAACGAGGCGGGTGATCCTATCTGGAGTTCGAGACCGCGCCGCGCGTCGGGCGACTCCACACTGTCCCTGCAGGACCCGCCCGCAGGCGGCGGGTAGTTAAACCACGAGGTGCCGAACCCGAGCGTATGGAGTTCCGACACGAGCGCGTGGACGACGACCCTCCGTCCGGGGTCCTGAGCATGTGTCTCTGCTCCGACCTCACCGGGAACGGACGGCCCGACATCGTCATCGGGGCGAACGGCGAACCGCATCCCGCGAAGGGAGTGCTCGCGATGGCCGAGCGGCGCGGCCTCCCGACGTTCCCCGGTCTCCGCGAACGCGTAGGGCTCGGCGAGACCAACCTGTTCTGGTACGAGAACCCCGGTTGGGAGCGCCACCGCATCGACCACGCGCCGCCGCTGGGCGTCGGCGGTGCGCTCGGCGACATCTCGGGCGACGGCCGCGACGACCTCCTCGCTGGTCAGCACCTCCCGACCGATGTCCTCGGTCGGTCGCTCAGCCCGGAACTGTACTGGTTCGAGCAACCCGCCGACCCCCGCGACCCGTGGACGCGACGGACCATCACCGACGAGTTCGTCTCGTACCACGACGTCGCCATCGCCGACGTCGACGGGGACGGTGAGGACGAGGTCGTCGCGCTGGCCGTCCACAGCCAGACGCTCTACTACTACGACGTCCCCGACGACCCGACGCAGTCGCCGTGGCCCGTCGAGAACCGCCAGGTCGTCTCCGACGACGTCGACGCCGAGGGCCTCCTCGTCGGGGACCTCGACGGCGACGGCGAGAACGAGGTCGTCGCCGGGCCGAACGTCTTCCACCGGGAGGCCGACGACTGGGTCCGGGAGTCCGTCGCCGAGGGGTGGAAGTGGACGCGGGTCGTCGCCGCGGACCTCGACGGCGACGGCGCGGACGAACTCGTCTTTAGCGAGGGCGACCGCCCGTACCACGACGGGACGCCGGGACGCGTGGGGTGGGCCGACCCCCCCGACTGGGAGATGACGGTCCTGCACGACGACCTCCAGAACCCCCACTCGCTGCAGAGCGCGGACTTCACCGGCGACGGGTCGCCGGACGTCTACGTGGCCGAGATGGGCCTGGGAACGACCGACTCGCCACGCCAGTTCGTCTACGCGAACGACGGGGACGGGTCGTTCACCGAACGCTGCATCGCTCGCGGGACTCCGACCCACGAGGCGAAGGCCGTCGACCTGACGGGCGACGGTCGTCCGGACATCGTGGGTAAATCCTACACCCCGACCCACCACGTCGACGTCTGGTTCAACGAGCGCCGAGAGTAGCCGCTCGCCGGGAAATTTCTCGGATTCGAATAGTCTCGATAGCCGGAAGATATAAACGGGGGCCTCGCCGGGGATTGGTCTCATTCGATGACTATCCGCCGTACTGATGGCTGATTCACTGCGAGCGGCGGTACTCGGTCGTTCACGCTTCGCTCAATACATAGCTGACAATCAGATTCATCCGAGACTTTCACAAGATAATGAGTAATGCCCAAAGAAGACAGTAATGCCGGGAGAGAGGACGGCGGCGGGTCGAGGTCGACGCTGTCACGGCGTGCGGTCCTCGGCCTCTCCGCGGCGGCAGCGGCCTCGGGGCTGGGACTGACAGTGATGGAGAGTGAACCGACCGCGGCCGCTCCCGTCCAGGTACCGACGGTGTACAGCTACGACGGCTCGGCGGTCGTGCAGGGTGGCACGACCGAACTCGTCGACGGGACGGTCGCCGAGACGGAACCGAACGACGAACGGAGCGCGGCGAACCGGGTGCCGTCCGGCGGGACGGTCAGCGCGACGCTCGACAGCGGCGAGGTCGACTGGTTCACCTTCGCGGCGGCCGTCGGCGACCCGATCCGGGTCGTCCTCGACCGCGAGTCCTCGAACGGTGCCGTCGCACTCCTCGTGTACGACAGCGACGGACGGAACATCGACTTCACCATCGTCGGTGGTGATTCGCCTACGGAGATAACCCACGAGGCACGGACGGACGGGATGTACTTCACGCAGCTCGTGGACATCCACGAGGGCAGTGGCGACTACACCCTGTCCGTGACTGCGGGGGACGGCTCGGTCGAGACGCCCACGGAGACGCCTACCGCTACCCCGACCGAGACACCGACGACGACGCCGACTCCCATCGAGGGACAGTCGCCGTACGGTGGGACGGCCCGGACGATTCCGGGTCGCATCCAGATGGAGGACTTCGACGTCAGCGAGGGTGACCCGACCTACTACGACACGACGAGTGAGCAGAAGCCGTGGTCACCCGACGGCCCGGTGTACCGGGACACGGCCGTCGACATCGAGGCGTCCCAGGATTCGACGAACGACTACAGCGTCGGCTATCTCGCCGCCGGCGAGTGGCTCGAGTACACCGTCGACGTCGAACCCGGAACGTACGAACTGCACCTCCGGACCGCGTCCGCACGCGATTCGGGCACCGTTCGGCTGTCGCTGGGCGGCACCCTCCTCGCGGAGCGTGCCCTCCCGGTGACGGGCGGCTGGTTCACCTGGGAGACGGCGTCGCTCGGCGAGCACACCGTCGAATCCGGGACCCGCGACGTCCTCCGTCTCGACGTGGTCGAGGCGGGGATGAACCTCAACTGGCTCGAGTTCCGTCGCGTCGATTCGACGACGGAGACGCCGACCACCGACCCGACGGCGACGCCGACCACGACCCCAGGCTCTGACCGTGACTTCGGCGAGCAGGCGTACGGGATGTACGGCTACGGCGGCGTCAGAGAGTAACGGCACCGAACGACAGCACAACGACAACGACACACACACACGACGATGAACAACGAACGATACGCAACCCCCGAGAAAGGCAGTCTGGAGTGGCACGTCCCCCTGAACGAGAACTTCGAGAAGCTCAGCCGAGACGTCGAAGTTCGCGACGTGAAGGCGAACCGAACGAACTACGCCCCGACGGCGGGCGCGCTCTTCCGAGCGACCGACACCGGCGAGGTGTTCTACGGCGACGGCTCCCAGTGGACCGCACTCAATCCACCGAACGAGAGCCCCGAAACGACCGGCGTCGGGGGCTACGTCTCCGCCGAGTCGTACGGCCTCTCGTCGGCGGCAGACCCCGAGCAGAACGCCGACGCGCTACGGACGGCCATCGAGTCGAACGACGTCGTCTACCTCCCCGCGGGCACCTACGTCTGTGACGCAGTCGAGACCTGGAACACCGGCAACACGACCATCTTCGGTCGCGGGACGCTGAAGGCCTCGCCCGACGTCGACGAGTGGGACCACTTCCTCCGGTTCCGTGGCGGTGAGAACCTCGTCCTCGACGGCCTCACCATCGACGGTGACCGCGACGACGACACCGGTCGCGGAGCGGTCCGGTTCGAGAACGTGACCGCCGCCACGGTCAAGAACTGCGAGGTGAAGAACTGGCAGGACCACGACGGCACGACCGACCAGCCGCACGCGGTCAACTTCGTCGGCTGTCGAGGCGTCTGGGCGACCGACAACCACGTCCACCACGTCGGCGCGAAGGGCATCAACGCCTACGCGAGGAACTCCGACCCTATCGACGGCGTCGTCTTCCGCGGTAACTACGTCCACGACACCGGCGAGGAGGCGCTGTTCTGCGGCAGCGAGGTGAACACGGCGGAGAACCCGGCCCGGTTCATCGTCGAGGGCAACCACCTGCGTGACAACCGCTCGCAGTACCTCGTCCGCGTCGCGGGCGACGGCGGCGAGAACCACACCATCATCGCGAACAACACGGCGCTCGACGCATCGACGGCGGCGTACAACTACAAGACGTCCAACGTGACGGCGTCGTCGGTCGTCGTGGCCAACAACGTCTACCGCGGCGGCGGTCGCGCTGGCATCAGCGTCCAGTCGACGGGTGGCGGTCACCTCGCGGCGACGGTCACCGGCAACCGCATCGCCGGTCACCGCGGCGATGGGATCCTGTTCGAGTCCGGGTGCAAGAACGTGCTCTGCTACGGGAACTACTCGAACGGTATCCGGTCGACGGACACCGAGTCGGCGCTCGTGTTCGGCAACATGACGTACGGCTACGGGCTGGACCTCGACGGCTGGAACGTCGAGGAACAGCTGAACCTCGCCGTCTGAGCAGTCGAACCAGCGACCCGTCGCGGACGCTTTTCCGTCACACCGACGACGCACTCCCGCGTCAGATGTACCCAAGGTCTTCGAGTCGTTTCCTGCTGGCTTCGTCGACGTCGACCGACCGCTTCTCCCCCCGAGCGATAGCGCCGTGCGCGTCGTGGACGGTCGACCGGAGTCGCTCGACGACGTCCTCGTGGTCGGCCGAGATGTCGGTCGTCTCCCCAGGGTCGGCGTCGAGGTCGTACAGGACGGTGCTCCCGTCGGTCGCCTCGACGAACTTCCAGCGGCGTTCCCGTACCGACCGCAGTGCGCGGTCGAACCGGTCGAGTTCCGCCAGCGCGACGCCCGTGGACTCCTGCAGCGACTCCATCGACGGCTGGGGGACGACGTACTCGCTCACTGCCCGTTCACGAGTCCCGTACTCGCCGTCCTCGGTGACGAGGACGTTCTGCGAGACGCCGTCTGTCTCCGGCGGGTCCACACCGGCCACCGACAGCACCGTCGGGAAGAGGTCCCGGACCTCGACGGGGTCCTCGACGACCGTTCCCGGTTCGACGCGGTCGGGGTAGCGAACCAGCAGCGGGACGTGAACCAGCGTCTCGTGGAGCGAGTACTGGTGATCCATCAGGCCGTGGTCACCGACGTTCTCGCCGTGGTCACCGACGACGACGACCATCGTGTCGTCGAGCACGCCGCGCTCGCGGAGCCCCTCGAACAGGCGGTCGAGCTGGCTGTCGAGGTAGGCGAGTTCCGCGCGGTAGAGCGCTCGGAGTCCCTCGAACTGCTCGGCGGAGATGTCCGTCTCGCCGACGATGTACGGCCACGGGTCCTGCGAGACGCCGTCGAGGATGTCCGGGTCGAGGTGGTCCGGCCAGTGTCGCTCGCGGAACGCCTCGGGGGGTGCGTACGGCAGGTGCGGCTCGATGAAGTTGAGGAAGTAGAAGAACGGGGCCGTCTCCTCGGCGGTGCGGTCGAGCCACGAGAGCGTCCGGTCGACCGTCCGCTTCGCCCCGTCGTCGTGCCGTCCGGCGACGAACTTTGTGAACAGGCCGCCGACGAACCCCTTCGGCAACTCGGTTACCGGGTGTTCTCGGACGAGCTCGCGGATTGCGGCGGTCGAGACGCCGTCTTTCAGCGCCGACGTGAGGTCGATGCCGTCCCAGAACAGGCCCCACGACATCGAGAACTCGTCGAACCCCTGCGTGAAGCCGAACCCGGGGCTGACCCAGACGTTCCCCGAGATGCCCGCCGTCCGGTAGCCGTGCTCGGCGAGGCGCGTCGCCAGGGGCGTCACGTCCGGGTCGAACGACCGGTTGCCCGAGTGGACGCCGTGGTCGCTCGTCCGCTGGCCTGTGAACATCGACGCGTGGGACGGGAGGGTCCACGGGGCCGTCGAGATGGCCGCGTCGAACCGGACGCCCTCCTCGGCGAGGCGCGCCGTCGCGGGCATGAGGCCGTCGTCGAGGCCAGCGTGGACGGTCTGAGCGCGGGCCGTGTCCATGACGACGAACAGGACGTTCGGGGTCGGGTCGTGGTGGTCTGTCGGTGGCATTGGTTGTGTGGTGTCAGCTGCGAGTGCGGGTCGACGGTCGGTCCGGTGCGGTCGTCACGGCGTTCGTTCCCGTCGCCGTTCCGTTCGGAGCGTTTTCGGTCTCCGCTGGCCGTTCGTCGACGAGCCAGACGGCGTACCCGCCGTTCTCGTATATCTTCGAGGCGGTCGGGTCGTTCCGGAGTCGCTCGACGTGGGTCTCGTCGTAGAGGAACAGCTGCCGTTGCTGCTGTTCGGTGAAGTACGAGGCGGTGTAGTACTCGGTGTCGTAGGCCTTGGTGACGACGTACGACCGGCCGAACGTCTGGGCCGCCGTCTCGTTCTCGGCGTAGCCGAGCGCTGGCGGGACGCCGTTCCCCGCTATCAGCGTCTTCGGCCAGAGCTTCGGGTGGTCGCTGCCGAGGACGAACTCCTCCATCTTGTTCGACGTCGACTGCGACCGGACCGGGATGGACTCGTCGTTGCTCGAGGCGAGGAACTGCGCCCCCTCGTACTCCGAGTACGTGAGGTGCTTGTTCGGCTCGTAGGCCGCGTTCGCCCCCAGGACGGCGGCGAGAACGACGAACCCTGCCAGCAGGACCGGGAGCACGCGCCGACCGCCGTCTATCCAGCGCACCAGGAGGATGGCGACGAGCAGCGTCGCCATGAGTATCATGTACCGCGAGACGCGAATCGGCCCCTTCGCGATGAGCTGCGCGACGAGGAACACCGCCGCGATGCCGAACCCCGCTCCGAAGTGTGCTGCCGTCAGTGCCTCGGCGTACGGCACGTCGCGCTGCAGGACGCGGTAGAGGATGAACAGGGCGAACAGCCCCGCGACGACGAGGAAGACGAAGATAGCTCCGTAGACGTGCATGAACCGCGTGAACAGCTGGAGCGGCGAGAACGATGCCGACGCGGCCTGCCCGAGTTCGGCTCCGGCGGCCGTCGAGCCGTCGCTGGCGGCGGCGACGCGCGCCACGGCGTCGCGCATCTTCCGGAAGTTGATGAGCCAGACGAACGACATCGGCGGAATCGTCAGCGCCAGTCGCGGGCTGAGGACGCGGGTCGGTTCGCCCACGACCAGCCCGTAGAGCCAGGTGACGACGGACGTCCCGAGCAGGAACACCACGAGCAGGATGCTCGTCATCGGGTGGAAGTAGACCATCGTGATGCCGAACAGCACGAACAGGCCGAGGTAGACCGTGTCGTTCGTCCGCCGGTAGCGCTCGACGACGAACACGATGGCCGGGAGCAGCATGAACGAGTGGATGGCCGGGTGCATCGAGACGTGGAACGTCGTGTAGACGAACGGGACGGCCGCCAGCAGGCCGCAGGCGGTGCCGACGACGCTCCCCGTCAGCGACCTGACGAGCATCCCCACCGAGACGATGAGGATGGCGGTGAAGACGAACGCCAGCGCCGACTTCACCGAGGTGAGCGGGAGACCCATCAGGTGGAGTTGCGCCGCGAGGATGTGGTCGGCCGGGTACCAGACGCCGGGGAGTGCTCCCGTCGACACCATCGCCTTCACGTCGCCGAGGTGCCGGAGCGCGTCGGCCTGCCCCCGGCCGTAGAGCTTGTAGCCCTTCGCGACCGGCAGGAACAGGAACAGTGCGTAGTTGGCGAGGACCAGACCGATGGCCTGTCGCCAGCTCCCGCTCCCGGTCATCGCCGAGAGGAGGAGAACGACGATGCCGATGGCGAGCGTCCCGTAGAACCCGAGCCAGAACCCGAGCGGGAACCCCTCGACGACGGACGTCTCGAACCCCGTCGCCGCCGGGACGGTCAGGAAGAACACGCACTCGACGATGAGCAACAGGGCCGCCAGTCCCAGCAACAGCGACTGGGCGGTGTAGGCGTACTCGTGCTGGACCCGACTCCACCTCCCGCTCCGGTGGCCCGCCTCAAACCCGGCCATGCGTTCGCCTCCGTGCGGTGTCGCGACTCGACGCGGGGAGCGTCGGTCCGAGGTCGGCGGACGACCGACCGGTGGGTGGTCCCGTCATCGGTGTCAGTCGTCGGTCGCCGCGTCGCTCGACGCGTGCTGCCGGTGGAGGTCGCGGTAGAGGCGGAGGTGCGACGCCACCGTGTCCTCGATGCTGAACGCGTCGAGCGCGCGCTGGTAGCCGGCCCGCCCCATCGCGTCGCGGCCGTCGCTCGTCGCCACGGTCGTCATCGCCTCTGCGAGTTCCGCGGGCGACCGGATCGGCACCCGCTGGCCCGTCTCGCCGTTCAGTACGACCTCGCGAACCCCGGGGATGTCGGTGGTCACGATGGGGAGTTCGGCGGCCATCGCCTCCAGGTGCGTGATGGGGAGGCCCTCGAAGATGGAGGAGGAGACGAACACGTCGGCGGCCGCGTAGTACTCGTGGACCGTCGGGACGCGGCCCGTCACGGTGACGCTGTCGCCGATACCGAGTCGCGCGACCTCGTCGCGGATGTCCTCCTCCGCGGACCCCCAGCCGACGACGAAGAGGTGGGCGTCGGGCAGCGACTCGACGACCCGTCCCATCGCCGTGACGAGGTCGACCTGGGCCTTCTGCGGTTCGTACCGGGCGACGTTGAGGAACACCGTCTCGTCGTCCAGGTCGTGCGTCGCCCGGACCGCCGAGCCGTCGGCCGCCGCGACCTTCCGGTGGAACGCCTCGACGTCGATACCGTTGCGGATGGTACACCACTCCGGGGTCGTCCCCGGTTCGTGGAGTTCCGAACGACCGGTGAACGCGTTCTCGACACCCTCGGAGACGGCGACGGTCGTCGAGTCGAGGAACCGCGTGAGTCGCTCGCCGGCCCGCTCGACCGGGTGGTAGTTGTCCGGGACGTTGTGCTGCGTGCTGACGATGGTGTCCACGCCGAACGCTGCCCCCAGCACGCGACCGACGGTGTGGGAGTACGGCATGTGACAGTGGAGGACGTCGAACTCGGCGGTCCGGAAGAACCGGAGCGCACGCGGTATCGACAGCGGGTCGAACTGCGGTACGGACATCGAGGAGCCGAGGTCGACGACCGTCGCGCCCGCCTCCTCGAACGCCGGTCCGAGTTCGTCGTCGCCGCCGAACGAGCAGACGGTGAACGAGATGTCGGGAGAGTCCGACCCGGTGACTATCTCCAGCAGGAGCGTCGGCGCGCCGTCGGGGGCGAGGTGGTTCGTCAGGAGACAGACCTCGATGGGGTCATCGGCGCTCGCGGTCCCGGTGGGCGTCTCCTCCGTGTGTCTCTCGTCGCCCGCTGTCGCCGCCGCCGTCTCGCCGGTCGCGCCGACGGTCTCCGGAGAGGAGTCGGTCGTCCCCATCTAGCGCACCTCGACTGGCTGGCGGTCGATGGCCACCTGCATCATCTCCGTCGTCTTCTCGACGAGGTCCTCCCAGCGATAGGCGTCGAGGACCCGCTGTCTGCCCTCCTGGCCGAGCGACTCCCGGTGGTCCCGGTCGTCGGCGAGGGCGCTCATCTCCCGTGCGAACCCGTCGACGTCGCCGGTCTGGACCGTCGCCCCGGCCGCGTTGACGAGGGGCGCTATCTGGTCGAGGTGGGAGGTCACCGCCGGAGTCTCACACGACAGCGACTCCATCACGGTCCGTGGGAACCCCTCGGTTCGACTCGCCAGCACGAGGCAGTCCGCCGCGCGGTAGACGGCCGGCATCTCCTCGTACGGGACGTGACCGAGGAAGGTGACGGCGTCCGACAGGTCCTGTTCGCGGACCCTGGCCTCCAGTGCCTGGCGCAGTGGCCCGTCGCCACAGAAGTACAGCGTCGCGTCGGGGTGATCCCGTCGCACCGCTTCGAGCGCGTGCAGGACGTCCATCGGGCGCTTCCCGTCGACCAGACGGCCGACGAAGACGAACGCCATCGGGTCGTCGTCGATCTCCCGGTGCACGTCTCCCGTCGGCGAGAACGCCTTCGTGTCGATGCCGTTCGGGATGACGTCTATCTCGGTGTCGACGCCGAGTTCGCGGAGCCGACGCCGCTCGACGTCCGTGTAGCAGAACACCCGGTCGGCGAAGCCGTACGTCCACCTGCCGAGCGTCCGGAGGTGCGCCTTCGACACCCACTCCGGTGGCGTCTGGGAGAGGAGACCGTGACAGGTGACGACGACGGGGGTGTCGGAGAACCGCGCGAAGAACGAACCGACGTTGCTGGAGAAGAAGAGGTGCGAGTGGAGGTGGACGACGTCGAACTCGCTCGTATCCCGGAACATCCGGGACGTCCCCGAGAGGAGCTGGTTCCCGAATATCTCCAGCTTCGGGGTCTGCCGGACGATGGTGTAGCCGTCCGTCTCCTCGCGGTCGGGGAGGGTCTCGTCGGAGGAGACGGTACAGACGGTCACGTCGTGGCCGTTTCGCGCCTGGTCACGGCTCAGGGCGTGGATATGGTACGGCGCCCCCCCGACCGTCTCGGGGAACACGTCCTGGGCGATACGGAGAACTCTCATAGGTGCTACTCACACAATCGGGACTAAGTAAGTACGCTGTTACCACCACGAGCTGGTGAGTAAGGGCAGGTTAAACGCGCCTCACGGCCTGCGGACACTCCCCCGGGAATCTCGCTTCCTCGCAGTCACAGCCTCCGGACGGGAGCACGACGGCGAACGCGACCCGCCCAGGCCGCGCGGATGAAGACGACTACTGAAGTGGACCGCCGTACTCGGTCGGGAGAGAGACCGATGAGCGACGAAGCAGCCCCGGTCGTCAGCGTGGTCATCCCGACGTACGGGCGCCCGGAGCGGCTCCGAGCGGCCGTCGAGAGCGTCCGGGCACAGACCTACGACGCCGTCGAACTGGTCGTGGTGGACGACTGCTCGCCGACGCCAGCACGCGAGACGCTCGCGGACGTGCCCTCGGCGGGACTGGCACGACTGGAGATACTTCGCCACGATGAGAATCGGGGAGCGAACGCCGCCCGGAACACGGGCATCGAGGCGGCGACGGGGGAGTTCGTCGCGTTCCTCGACGACGACGACCGCTGGCGCGAGGAGAAACTGGCCGCACAGGTCCACGCGTTCGAGACGGGCGGCGACGCGGTCGGCGCAGTCTGTACCGGCACCGAGTACGACGGCCCCCAGGGCACGGTGACGAAGGTGCCGACCGCCGACGGCGACGTGGCGGAGGACATCCTGATGGGCGCGCCGTTCGGCGAGTTCTCCGCGCTGATGGTCCGACGGAGCGTCGTCGAGCAGGCGGGCCTCCCGGACACGGAGTTCCCGAGCTGGCAGGACAAGGAGTGGTACATCCGCCTGTCGCTGCACTGCGAGTTCCGCTCGCTCCCGGAACTGCTGACCCTGCGCGACATCGAACACGCCGACCGCATCAGCCACGACTTCGAGACGAAGCGCGACGTCTCCTACCCGCTGTTCCTCGCGAGACACCGCGACCTCGCGCGGTCGTACGGCCGCCGCTGTGAGCGTCGGTTCCTCGCCACGCTGAACACGACGCTCGGTCGCTCCGCCGTCCGGTGTGAGCGGTACGCTGACGCGCGGACCCACTTCGCTCGCGCGCTGAAGTGGGACCCCACGCTGACGGAGTGCTACCCGCTGTTCCTCGCCTCGCTCGGGGGCCGCTACTCCTACGAACTGGCTCGCGGCGTCGCCCGGATGCAACGAGAGCGGACGCGGTCCACGAGCGGGTAACGGACTGTGTTCCGGCGTGTCGCGACTCGCTTCTCGAACGGCGACTCGACAGTGCTCCGGGCCGATAGCGACCACCTACTAATGGTCGTGCTCCACCGAGAGGCTCCGTAGATAGCTATGTCGACGCACGAACGGAAGCTCTCGTTCTTCGTCCCCTCCCTCACCGTCGGCGGCGCGCAGCGCGTGACGGTGACGCTGGCGAACGAACTCGGCCGTCGCGGCTACGACGTGGACCTCGTCCTCGCGTTCAGACGCGGCAGACTCCGCTCGGAGGTCACCGGGGACGTCACCGTCGTCGACCTGCGGACGCCGACGGTCCCCGTCCTCGGTCTCGGCGCGTGCGTCCCGCGACTGGTCTCCTACCTCCGCTCGCGCCGGCCGTTCGCGCTGTTCTCGCAGATGACCTACGCCAACGTCGTCGCGCTGGCGGCCGTCGAGGTAGCCGGTACCGACGTCCGCGCGATACCGACCGAACACAACACGTTCGGCGAGAAGGAGGGTCGCAAGGACGCGCTCGTCGACGCGCTGGCGGCCCGGATGTACGGCCGCGCCGATCACCTCGTCGGCGTCTCGCGGGGCGTCGTCGACAGCGCCGTCCGGGGGACGACGGCCGACGCGAGTCGGAGCAGCGTCCTCTACAACCCGCTCCCCATCGACGAGATTCGCGACCAGGCCGCCGGTGACGTCGACCACCCGTGGCTGGCCGACGAGGACCTCGACGTCGTCCTCTCGGTCGGCCGCCTGGAGGAACAGAAGGACCTGCCGACCCTCCTTCGGGCGTTCGCTCGCGTCCACGAGGAGCGCCCGACCACCCGGCTCCTCGTCGCCGGGAAGGGGTCGTTGCGTGACGACCTCGAACGACAGGCTGCCGCGCTAGGTATCGACCACGTCGTCGACTTCCCGGGCTACGTCGACAACCAGTACGCCTGCATGGACCGCGCCGCGGTCTTCGCGCTCTCCTCGCGCCACGAGGGCCTCCCGACGACGCTCATCGAGGCGCTGGCGTGTGGCTGTCCCGTCGTCTCGACGGACTGCCCGAGCGGCCCCGACGAGATCCTCGTCGGCGGCGAGTACGGCCCGCTGGTCCCGGTCGGCGACGACGAGGCGTTCGCGGAGGCGCTCCTCGCGACGCTGGACGACCCGGTGGAGGAGGAGAGACTGCAGTCGCGGGCCGACGAGTTCTCGACTCGGACCGTCGGCGACGACTACGAGCGGTTCGTCGAGGGACTCGCCTCGCAGTCGCTCGACGGCGCGACGGAGGTCGAGTACGGTGCGCCCTGAGGTGAACCGACGGATGTGTTCCGTTTCCCGACGGAGGGTAGCGTCGTGACCGACGCGACGCTCCGCCGGTTCGTGGGCGCGTTCCTCCTCTGGTGTGTGGCGAGTGCGCTGGTCCTCAGCCAGTTCGGTCGGGTGACGACCGCCCTCGTCTACGCGACGGGATACGTCGGGTTCCTCCTGGCCGCCGAGTACTCGGCACCGATGGGGGAGCCACCGCGCTGGCACCGACACCTCCGCTGGGTGACGATACTCGGATTCGTCGGCTTCCTGGTCTTCGTCTACGGCTGGGTCCAGCAGGTCGTCCCTCCCGGAACGCTCCCGACACTGTGAATCGCTCCATGTACGACGACTACGCCACGAGACGCGCGCTGACAGACACCACGACAATTACCGATGGATAAGCAACCCTCCCGCCGTCTGGACCACACTCGCGCATCGAGTTCCGCGCACGACCTCGTCGCTGTCGTCGTCGTCGCCGGGGTCGCAGAGCTACTGGCGTTCCTCCAGCCACCGATTCCGACCGCACTCCAGCTGGTCGTCTTCCTGCCCATGCTCCTGTTCGTCCCCGGCTACGCGCTCGTCGCCGCGCTCTTCCCGGCCGCGAAGAAGGGGCCGAAGGAGACGGTCGGAGGGGGTATCGACGTGTTCGAACGACTCCTGCTCGCGGTCGTCGTCAGCGTCGCCGTCGCCGTCCTCTCGGGCGTGCTCCTCGACTGGTCGCGGTGGCTCATCGACCTGCGGTCGGTGGTGCTGGCGCTCCTCGTCCCGACGGTGCTGGGCGTCGTGGTCGCCGCCGTCCGCCGCCGCTCGCTGCCCGCCCGAGAGCGGTTCGACTACGGTCTCGCCCAGCGGTTCGGGGTCAACCGATGGCGGGAGGCGCCGCGGTTCTCTCGCGTCTCGAACGGCCTCGTGGTGCTCGCCATCGTCCTCGTCGCCGCGAGCGTCGTCTACGTCGCGGCCACCCCTCCGAACGCCGAGACGCCCACCGAGTTCTACGAGGTGTCGATAGACGAGTCGGGGAACGCCGTCGCGGGCGACTACCCGACCGAGTTCGTCCGGGGTGAAGCGACGACGCTCCACCTGCGCATCGACAACCACGAGCGCGAGACGGTGCGGTTCGCCGGCGTCGTCCAGTTACAGCAGGTGAGCGAGGACGGCACGGTGACGAGGACGGCGACCCTCTCACAGTTCGGCCGCGAGGTCCCGGCCGACGCTCGACTGGTCGTCGACCCGACGGTCACTCCGCCGTTCACCGGCGAGCGCCTCCGGCTGACGATGCTGCTGTATCGGGGAGAAGTGCCCGAGAACCCGACCGTCGACAACGCGTACCGCGAGGTGCACCGATGGGTCTCCGTGAACGCCAGTGGCTGAGGAGGCGGCCCAGAGACGAGTCAACCGGTACTCTCCGCGTCGCGCTGTTCTGCGAGCGTGTTCTCCTGGCCGACCCAGGTCGTCCCGGCGCTGTCCGCCTGTCACGTCTCGCAGGTGCCGTGGCTCCAAGGGTGGTGGCACGAGCGGCGAGGACCGGTCGTCGTCGTCAGTCGCTGAGGTTCGCGGCGATGGACTCGAGGTTCCCGCGGATGCCCCAGTCGAACGTGAGTTCCAGCACCAGCACGGAGACGCCGTAGAGGGCGACGCCGAGCACCGAGAGGGCGAGGAACTCGAGCAGCGGTGGGAGGCTGACGCTGGTGTTGAACACGACGAGTCCGGCCGACATCAGGCCGCTCGCGACGAGCGGATAGGATATCTCCGAGGCGATCTCCCGGTAGCGCACGTCGATGGAGTTCTTGATGAGGTACAGTTCGAGCGGTATCATCGGGAACAGCGAGATGCTCGTGACCGCCAGCGCGGTCCCGGTGATGCCGTACGCGTCGGTGAGCGGGTAGATGAGGATGGCGAGGAGGGTGACGCGGACGAGCGACAGTTTCGTGTGGTAGTCCGGCCGACCGGTCGCCTTCCAGACCGGCCCCCAGGTCTTCCCGAGCGACCTGAACAGCCCGTAGACGGTCAGTATCTGCATCGGGACGACCATCTCGACCCACTGCTCGCCGAGGAACGCGACGACGAAACTCGGTGCGACGATGGCGATACCACAGGACATCGGCAGCGCGACGAACGTCGTGAGGCGGAGCGACTTCAGGAACGTCTCCTTGAGCAGGTCCATGTCCGACTGGAGCTTCGAGAACATCGGGAACAGCACGCTGGAGACGACCTGCGTCAACTCCGTCGCGGGGGCGTTCGAGAACCGGTACGCGTACTGGTAGAACGCGAGCGCCGCCGGGCCGATGAACGCGGCGACGAACGCGTCGTCGCCCTGGCTGTAGAGGAAGTACAGCACCGACGACCCGGTTATCCACTTCCCGTAGCCGATGAGGTCGCGCGCCGCGTCCCGGTCGACCTCGACACCGGGTCGGAAGGGGTGGATGAGGTACGAGATGACCAGTCGGATGGCGTCGGCGGCGACGTAGCCGACGACGTACGCCCACGCGGTCTGCTCGACGAACAGCGCGTACGCGACGGCGATGACGACCATCCCGACCTCCCCCGAGAGCTTGTAGACGAAGTCCTTGTGGAACTCCAGGTTCTTCTGGAAGTAGACGATACCCGGGTTCGTCAGGCCGAACAGGAGCGGCGAGAGACCGATGGCGCGGACGAGCACGGTCGCCCGAGCCTCGTCGAACACGTCGGCGACGAACGGCGCGGCGACGTAGAGGACGGCCGCGATGAGGACGCCCCTGAGCACCTGCAACACCCACGTCGTGTTCAGATAGTGGTCGACGTCGTCTGCCTCCTGCTGGATGATGGCGGCCTCCAGGCCGATCTCGGTGAACTTCTTCGTCGCGCTCAGCACGAGCAGCGCGATGCCGACCAGGCCGATCTCGGACGGACCGATGAGCCGTGCGAGCACCGCCAGCATCCCGAGCTGGAGCAGCCGACCGAACACGTTCTGACTCATGACCCAGACCGTCCCCTTCGTGACGCGCTGGGCGGTCCCCCCGCTGGGGACCAGATGCCTGACGAGCGAACGGAGCCTGTCGATCATGCGTAGCGGATACGTCCGAGCGAAAGACGTCTAGGAGGACATGCACTATCGCCAGTCAAATAGGTTGTGTAACCTCGCGGCGAGTAGTCGACCCGACCTGCGCTCCGGCTGTCAGTTACGAGGTCCCAGGGCCACTTCAGGAGGGATTATATCGGTGAAATGGGGGTGAAAATTGGGTGTTCGACCGGTACCACTCGGATATCTCTGCTGTTCGTGAACGCTGAGTGTGTGGACGTTCAGGACGTCTCGCCGGACGAACGCTCGACCAATAAGGTGCTACTACCTAATTGGTGACCCTGATATTTGTGACCGAAGGTAAGAAAGAATGCAGGTTCTGGTCACCGGTGGTGCTGGATTCATTGGAGGTCATCTCGCCGAGTCGTTCGTCCACGACGGCCACGACGTGACCGTCGTCGACAACTTCGACCCCTACTACGAGGTCGCGATCAAGCGCACGAACGTCTCGGAGGCGCGTGAGACCGCGGCCAAGACCGACGGGTCGTACACGTTGGTCGAGGACGACGTCCGTAACGAGTCGACCGTGTCGCGACTCGTCGCGGAGGCCGACGTCGTCTACCATCAGGCGGCGCAGGCGGGCGTCCGGGCGAGCGTCGAGGACCCGAAGAAACCCAACGAGGTGAACGTAGAGGGGACGCTGAACGTCCTCGAAGCCGCCCGCAGCTCGGACGTTCGCCGGGTGGTACTCGCCAGTTCGTCGTCCGTCTACGGCAAGAACCACTACCTCCCCTACGACGAAGCCCATCCCACGACACCCGTCAGTCCGTACGGTGTATCGAAACTCGCCGCCGAGCAGTACGCCCGCACGTACAACGACGTGTACGGACTACCGACGGTCGCACTCCGCTACTTCACCGTCTACGGCCCGCGGATGCGACCGAACATGGCCATCACGAACTTCGTCACGCGGTGTGCCGACGGGAAGCCCCCCGTCATCTACGGCGACGGGCAACAGACCCGCGACTTCACGTATATCGACGACGTCGTCGACGCGAACCGCACGCTCATGACGTCGGACGCCGCGGACGGCGAGATCCTCAACATCGGGAGCACGGACAACATCAGCATCGAGCGACTCGCCCGGACCATCTGTGACGCGTTCGACCAGCCCCTGAACCTGGAGTACGACGAACGCTACCGGGGCGACGCCGAACACACCCACGCGGACATCGGGAAGGCCAGAGCGCTCATCGGCTACGAACCGTCGGTCACTATCGACCAGGGCGTCCGCAAGTTCATCGACTGGTACCGCTCCAACCGCGCCTGGTACCGGTCCCTCACGAAGGCGACTGCCTGAACGTCGAACGCCACGGCTCCTGACGAAGTTCACCCTGCGCAGCCACGCGCGACAGCTCTACCGCACTCCGCACCCCTCTCGCTGTTCACAGAACTGACGGTCCTCGACCTTCTCTCCCGACTTCGAAGCCGACCCGGTCACCGGCGTCCCACGTCGCCGCGAGGAGTCTCTGTTAAGACCCTCCTTCTACCTCTGTTCGGGGGCTCTCTGCCCTCCTCTGTGACATATGCCGGATATTACAATGGGGTGACGAGGCGACGTGTCGAACAGCATGTCTCCGCCGCAGACGGTGGTCGTACACCGCTCGGTCTCACACGACGCGACGAGGGCCGAGCCGTGAAGTCGGCGCTCCAGCTGTACTCGCTCCGTGACATCGACGAACCGCTGCCGGACGTCATCCGGCGGGTCGGCGACGCCGGATTCGACGGCGTGGAGTTCGCCTACCGACTGCCCGACGCCGATCCCGATGACGTCGTCGCCGCCCTCGCGCACGCCGACCTCGAACCGGTGGGTGCGCACGTCGGGCTCCGCGACATCGAGGACGACCCTGCGGCGTGCGCCGCACGCTACGCACGGGTCGGCGTCCAGCGACTCGTGATTCCACACCTGCCCCCGGCGCACTTCCGGACGCCAGCGCGAGTCGACGCACTCGCCGACCGACTGGACGAACTCGGGCGCGAGCTCGCCGAACACGGCTCCTCGCTGGCGTACCACAACCAGGTCCACGACTTCGTCCCGGTCGACCGGGCATCGCGGCTCCAACGGCTCCTGACGACCGTCAACCCGTACGCGCCGGGCGCGAGCAAGCCACAGACCGGGCTCGGACTGGTCGGCGACCGACTGTTCGACCTGGTCGGTCGGCCCGACGGCGTCGTTCCCGTCGAGCGGACCGCGTTCGGCCGACTCGTCGAGGCGACCGACCCGGACGCGCTCTCGTTCGAGGTCGACGTCGGTACCGTGACGGCGGCGGGGCAGGACCCCGCCGACGTGCTCCGGTTCACGGCTGGCCGGACGCCGCTCGTCCACGTCAAGGACACGGCCGTGGACGGGCCGGTCGGACCGCTGACGGCGTGTCGGTCGGTCGACCCGGGGACGGGTATCGTCGACATCGACGGGGCACTCGCCACCGCCAGCGACGTCGGTGCGGAGTGGGCCGTGTTCGAACACGACGACCCCGACGACCCGGCGTCGGTCCCGACGATGGGCGCCGCGGCGCTCGGACTCTCCTCAGGTCGACGGGGGTCCGACGCCCCGACGGACCGATAGCGCGCTGCGTGGAAGCGGTAGTGGGTGCACGGTCGCCCCGTTGTGACGCCCGGCCGTCGGGTGCGACATCGCCGTCCGTCGCTCACCCAGGGTTCTTTGTCCGTCGACGAGACACGTCCGGTGGAACTGCTGGAAATTGGTTCCACTCGACTATGAACATCGAGCAACTCACGGCCGACGACCCCTCCGCGGACAGCGACGCACCGTTCGAACTCGAGAACAGCTACACGCTCGACGTGACCGCCGATGGCTCGTTGCTGGCGAAAGCCGGGTCGATGATCGCGTACTCCGGCGACCTGTCGTTCACCGGCAAGGCGTCGGCAGAGGGTGGCATCCGCGGGTTCCTGAAGGAGGCGGCCTCCGGTGAAGGGACGCCGATAATGGTCGTCGAGGGCCAGGGGCAGGTGTACCTCGCCGACCGCGGGAAGAAGATTCAGATACTCGCGCTGGACGACGGGGACTCGGTCACCGTCAACGGCGAGGACGTGCTGGCGTTCGAGTCCGACATCTCCTACGAGATTCGCTCCATCGACAGCCTCGCCGGTGCGTTCGCCGGTGGCCTCACCAACGTCTACCTCGAGGGTCCGGGCTACGTCGCGATCACGACGCACGGCGACCCCATCGTCGTCGAACCGCCCATCTCGACGGACCCGCAGGCGACGGTGGCCTGGAGCGACACGTCCCCCGACGTCGAGGTCAACCGGAACCTCTCGGACATGATCGGCCAGGAGTCGGGAGAGCGCTACCAGATGAACTTCGCCGGTGAGAGCGGGTTCGTCATCGTCCAGCCGTACGAAGAACACGGCCGCGCGTAAGCGACCGCCGCGGTCCGCCTCACCACTGGGCTGTACCGCCGTGGCGAGACCGACGACACCGCTCCCGATGAGCGATACGGTCGTCGGTCGCCGAGCGAACTCCCCGCTCTGTCACGCGAACCCGACTTCCATCGCGACGAAGACGCCGAACGCCGCGAACAGCAGGAGGAATCCGCCGACCGCGAGGTACGGGGCGACCTCCATCGTTACTCCCCCTCCTCGTACGGCCCGATACGGTGTCGTCGCCGGGTCCCATCGGTCGAAATCGCTAGCCCCCACGTCCCACGGCGTCTGATCCGCGAACCTCTCGTTTGCCGCTTCGAAACCCCCCTCGTCGGCTCGCTCGCTTCTCCGTTCATAACTGTGTACGCAGTCGACGTTCGTTCGGCAGCGGCTCCCGTTCGCCGTATCGTCCGGTCGTGAACGGCCGCTCTCCTTCGAACTCCCGTGTACGATGAGTATCTCTCTGGCGGAACCATATAGCTGACTGATATTTACAGCGTGCTGGCTACTTCGATATCGCCCCTCGCAGTAGAAACGAACCGCGTACCGACCGAATTGGGGATAGTGAGGAAGCGACCACGGAGAAACGTTCAGATATCAATCAATCGCTGCCCGCAGCTATCGGTCAAGCGCAGAGATTCGAACGGGGCTAGCCCTGGCGACGTCTCGATTCGACGATTCCGACGTCACTGCCAACCACTGCAGGGCCGTGGAGCGACGACTGTCAGAGAAACTACTAGTCGACTCACCTCGATGACCGTCCTTGCGCACAGCGCTGGAGTGACGGTGGGTTTGATGGGTGCTTTACACACATCAGCACACACCTACGATGCCGAATTCGGTCCCTCTGGGCCATCTCCGGTGTGTTGTCGACCTCCGACTGAATCCATCAGTTCGGCCCTCATTATGGTGTGAATATCGAGAACGATGGCGGTGCAACAATCATCGTTGCGACTGTCTCACCCACTTGACAGTCAATAACAATGCCCTCTCCCAGTGGATACTGGAGTAGCATGTCTCGATCTGATACGGGTGTCACGACCGAACTGGGCGACAAGGTTGACGAGAGTACGATTCACCAGCTGACGGGGTTCCAGCGCGACCTCCTCTACTGCATCGCGGGGCTGGAGAAACCGTCCGGGCAGTCCATCAAGGAGGAACTCGAAGGGCGCATGGACCACGAGATCACGCACGGCCGACTCTACCCGAACCTCGACACGCTCGTCGAGACGGAACTGGTGTCGAAGGGGGATATCGACCGGCGCACGAACTACTACGACATCTCGGAGAAGGGTGTCGCGGCGCTTCAGGAGTACCACCAGTGGGGCGGCGAACAGCTCCCCTGACTCGGACCCCGACTGAGGCGGTCTCTCCAAAGCGACGATAGCACCGTGACGGTCGGCTCGATGCGGACCGCTCTCTCGTGCCCTTTTCGGCCGTTCTTAGTAGAGACGAGTTCGTCGGACTCCGTCCGACAGCAGTGTGACCGACAGTCACTGGCCAGCCCTCTCGCTGGCCAGCCGTCACTCCTGCAGCGGGAGCCAGTCGGTGTGGACGTTGTGTCGGAGGAGTATCCACCGGTGTTCGAGCGAGCGTGGGGTCCGTCGACGGAGCTGGATGTGGACGTCCATCTCCGGGAGGAGGTGTGCAGCGAGGTCGGACGACGCGTCGAGGCCCAGGTGGAAGTGCGCCATCCCGTTCGAACGAACGGTCTCTCGCCCCACGACGCGGACGAACTCGTCGATGCACTCGATGCGGTGCTGGTCGAGCAGCGGTGCGAGCGGCGCGACGCCCACGCGCAACTCGCCGGGGTCGGGCGAGTGGTCCGCCCGGTGACGCGCGATGGCGTCGACGACCCGCCAGCGGAACGCCGCGAACTCGTTGTCGTCGTCGATGTGCGGCGGCGTCGAGTACGTCTCCGTGACGTCCACCGAGCGGATGTCGCCGAGCCGAATCAGTTCGACGTCCTGGTCGTCGATGGAGACCGTCTCCGGGAGGTGGCGTCGGATGCTATCGGTACCGAGGGCCGTCGCCGCGAAGAGACGGTGTCGATTCTCACCCTGTCCGAACAGCCGTCGGCTCCGCGTCGCCAGAACGTCGGCACCGACGTCCCCGGTGACGAGGACGCGACAGCCCTCCGCTTTCGCCTGGAGGAGCAGCCGTCGGAAGCGATGCTGGTCATCGCTGTCGTCGTCGTCCGACGGCGAGGTCATTGCACTGTACAGTCGGCTTCTGAAAATAAATCAACCGGAATCGGGGGCTCGGTGGAAACAGTCAGATACGTCGGTGACGCCGGCTCCTGGCCGCCAGCCTCCGGAACTAGAACCGCATAACCCCGCCAGACCGGGGTGTGGCCGAGTGGTACCCGGTCCAGTTCCGACCACAGAGGCAGCGTCAAGGTTTATATCACCAACTCCATCAGTAGAGGTGGACACACCTGCTCCGAGGGAGATGGGAACGAAGGTGGGAGTGACTTCCCGACGCACTCCGGACGGGGTGTCCAGCCACGCGACAGCGCACTTGGCCACCGGCGTCGCCTTCGTCGCGTGGCACTCGCTTCGAGTGACCGACCCCTCTGACTTCAGCCGATAGCCTCGCCCGTCCCCGAGGACCGAGTGTCGCATTCGACCGGGGGCCTCACGACTCCGCGACGGAGCACCGGTTCCGCGAGTGGTCGGAACGCACCGGCAGGGACCTGACAACCGCGCTTGTACTACGTAAAGCATTATTGTGCACCCCCGTCGTTCGTGAGTATGGGGTCACAGAGCGCCGGACGACGAACGAGAGTCGAGCAGCATCGGTCACGGGGGCGCCGGTGACGACCGTCTCGTTCGACCTCTTCGGCACGCTGGTCGCGACACCGGCGGTGACCGACCCGTCGGAGGCGGTGGCGACCGAACTCCGCCAGCGGGGCGTCGCTCTCCCGGACGACTGGCGGACGGCGTACCGTGAACCCCACGAGCAGGTCGAACCGGGTCGTGAGCGCTCGCTCGTCGCCCACGCCCGCGACACGCTCGCGAGTCGTGGGGTCGAAGTCCGGCACGGGACCGTCCACCGGGCCGTCAGGGCCGCGTTCGAGAAGCCCGTCGAGACCCGCCTCGGAGCCAGGGCGGCAGTCACGACGGCCGCCGAGCGAGGGTCCGTCGCCGTCCTCTCGAACTGTAGCGTCCCCGGCCTCGTCGAACGGACGCTCCGTCGCTCGACCGTCGACGAGTCGCTGTTCGACGCGGTCGTGGCCAGCGTCGACAGTGGTTGGCGGAAACCGCACCGTCGGGCGTTCGAGGCGGTTGCGACGGCGACCGAAACGCGTCCGGCCGACCTGATACACGTCGGCGACGACCCGGAGACCGACGGCGGTGTCTCCGCGGTCGGCGGACGAGCGATTCTCGTCGACGAGACGCCACTGACGAACCTCTCCGACCGACTCACCGAGGCCCGGTGATGCCGGGGGCGATGGGAACGGTCGCCGTGGCGCTCGCCGTGGTGCTGGACCGACTGGTCGCCGAACCGCCGGCGAGGGTCCACCCGGTCGCGCTCCTCGGCCGTCTCGCCGCGCCACTGGACCGGACGTGGGGACGACCGACGCTCGTCGGTGCTGCCGTCGCCCTCGTCGTCCCCCTGACGTTCGCCGGGACCGTCGCGGGCACGACAGCACTGGCGGGTCGGAGTGGTCCGGTCGTCGCTACTCTCGTCGCTGGCTGCTGGCTGTTCTGTCTCTGTAGCCTCCGGATGCTGTTGACGCTCTCGACGGACGTCCTCGGCGCCATCGAGAACGACGTGGCCCACGCACGGGACGCGATTCGCGGACTCGTCGGCCGCGACACCGCGACGCTCTCGCCCGGCGAACTCCGGAGCGCGGCGGTCGAGAGCGTCGCCGAGAACCTCGCGGACGGCCTCGTCGCCCCGCTGTTCGCGTTCGCGCTCGGGGCGCAGGTGTCGCTCGCCGTCGCCGCTGGCGCGGCCGCGTGGGTGAAGGGCGTCAACACGCTCGACTCGATGCTCGGCTACCCGTCGAAGCCACACGGGACGGCCAGCGCCCGCCTCGACGACGCCGTGATGTGGCTCCCGGCCCGGCTCAGCGCGGTGCTGGTCGCACTCGCCGCACTGGACCCGCGAGCGGTCCGTCGCAGTCGTCGCTGGGCGGGCGACCCGCCGTCGCCGAACTCGGGGTGGCCGATGGCGACGCTCGCTGCGGTGCTCGGCGTCCGACTCGCGAAACGCGGGAGCTACGTCCTGAACCCGTCCGCACGACTGCCCACTGCGGGCGACGCCCGTGAGGGTGTCCGCGTGGTCGGCGTCGCTGGCGGACTCGCGGCGGTCCTCGCCGGGGTGCTGGCGTGGTAGCGACCGCACTCCGTGGCGCACTCGGGTTCCTCACGCGTGCGCCCGTGGGCCGCGACGAGGCGGCGTGGGAGGCGTTCCGGACGACGCCGGTCGCGTTCCCGCTGGCCGGCTATCCCGTCGGCGCACTCGCCGCGGTGCCGCTCCTCGCTCCAGGGCCGTCCCTGGTCGTCGCGGCCGTCTTCGTCGCGTGGTGTTACGCCCTCACCGGCATCAACCACCTCGACGGCGTCGCAGACCTCGGCGACGCGGCGGTCGTCCACGGCGACGCCGAGCGTCGTCGCAGCGTGCTGAAGGACACGACGGTCGGCGTCGGAGCCGTCGTCGCCGTCTCGCTCGTCGTGCTCGGCCTCTGGTCGAGCGCGGGCGAACTGGCCGCACTCCCGACCCGAGCCGCCCTGGTCGTCGTCGCCGCGGAGGTGAGCGCCAAACTCGCGACGGCCGTCGTCGTCTGTCTCGGCACGGCGACCCACGAGGGCCTCGGGTCGGCGCTGACCGACGACAACGGGCTGCGGGACCTCCTCTCTCCGGTCGTCCTCACCCTCCCCGCTGCGACGCTGACGTGGCCGCGTCCCGCCTCGGCCGTGACGGTTCTCGCTGGGGGCGTGACGGGACTCGCCACGCTACTCTGGGCACGCCGCAGACTCGGTGGCGTCAACGGCGACGTGATGGGGGCGACGAACGAACTGGCGCGCGTCGTGGCGCTCGCTGCGGGGGTGACGACGTGGACGCTCTGCTGATGTGCGGCGGTCGTGGCACCCGACTCGACGCGCCGACCGAGAAACCGCTGTTCGAGGTCGCTGGACGACCGATGGTGGACCGCGTCACCGACGCACTCGCGGGAAGTCGCGTCGACACCGTCCACGCCGTCGCCTCGCCGCACGTGCCCGAGACGACCACACATCTCGGCCACTCGAAGGTCCAGCGAATCGACGCACCCGGCGAGGGCTACGTCGCCGACCTCCAGTTCGCCCTCGACCGCGTGGAGCGACCCGTACTGACCGTCGTCGCCGACCTCCCCCTGCTCGCTGGTCCGCTCCTCGACACGCTCCTCGCCGCGTTCGAGGGCGATTCGACGACGGTCTGCGTACCGGTCGCGCTGAAGGAGGCGCTCGGGGCGAGCGTCGACACGGCGTTCGACCACGACGGCCGCGCGGTCGCCCCGAGCGGCGTGAACCTCGTCGCGGACGACGACACCGATACCATACACATGAGCTACGACGCCCGACTCGCAGTCAACGTGAACCGTACGACAGACGCCGACCTCGCGGAGGCGCTGCTGTGACGGACTCGCCGGTCGCGACGGACTCGACGGACCCGACGTTCGCGCTGGTGGTCGGGACGACGGAGACGGCCGCCATCGACGGCATCAGCGCCGCCGGTGCGAATCCCGCGCTCCTCGACCACACGCCGTCGGCCGACGCCGAACTCGTCGCGTACGGCACGCCCGTCTACGCGCCGACCGTGCCGGTCAGCCCCGGTGGCTGCCCGACGCCCGCGCTGGTCACCCGCGCCGTCCGGGAACTGGTCGGCTTCGACCTGCTGGTCGTCGACGGCGGCCTCTCGGCTCCGTCCGCCGCGCCGACCGTCGAGGTGGGGGCGACACCGGGTAGCGACATCCGCGAACCGACCCCGGTTCCGGACGCGGCCGAGATAGTCGACCGCGCGAGACGCGTCGGCAGGGCGGCCGACGGTCCCCTCGTCGTCGGCGAGAGCGTTCCCGGCGGGACGACGACGGCGCTCGGAGTGCTCACCGCACTCGGCGAACCGTTCGGCGTCTCGTCGTCGCTCCCGACCAACCCGCTCGAACTCAAGCGGCGGGTCGTGGAGGAGGCGCTGACCGCGAGCGACCTCGACGCCGGGTCCCTTGCCGGGTCCCCGGTCGAAGCCGTCGCCCGGATGGGCGACCCCGTCCTGGCGACGGTGATGGGGCTCGTCGTCGGGGCCGCGGCGCGCGACGCTCCGGTGACGCTGGCTGGCGGGACACAGATGGTCGCCGCGGCGGCGCTCGTCCGCCACGCGGGGGTCGACCACCCGCTGACGCTGGCGACGACCTCGTTCGTCGACGGGGACGACTCCGTCGACGTGCGCGCCGCGGCCGAGGCTCTCGACTGCCGACTGTCCGTCACGGACCCCGGATTCGACCGCCTCGACCACGCTGGCCTCGCGCACTACAGTGACGGCGTCGGGAAGGAGGGCGCGGGCATGGGCGGGGCACTGGCGCTGGCCCGTACGGCCGGCGTCGAGATGGCGAGCGTCCGCGACCGCGTCGTCGCCCGTTACGAGCGCGAGATCGGTCCTGTAGCGGGCGACGCCGCTGGAGGAGGGCCAGCGGACGACGAACCCACTCGCGAAGGATCGACCGATGGAGAGCCAGCCGACGACGAGACGGCCGACGGGGAGGCGACCGACGAGGTGCGCACGGATGGACGCTGACGCCGTCCGGTCGGTCGGTCGCGAACCACACGGCAGTTCGGACGACCCGGCCGTCCTCGACTTCAGCGCGAACACGAACCCGCAGGTCCCCGAGGGCACGCGCGAGGTCCACGTCGAGAGCTTCGACGACGCTCGACGCTACCCCGCCGAACCGCCACGGGAGTACCGCGAGGCCGCCGCGAGCTACGTCGACTGCGCGCCCGAGCAGGTCGTGCCGACGCCGGGCGGTCTCGCGGCGATTCGCCTCGCCGTCGAGGTGACGCTCTCCCCCGGCGACGACGTGCTGCTCCCGGCCCCGAGTTTCGGCGAGTACGGCCGCGAGGTCCGACTCCAGGGAGCGGCCCCGACGTTCGTCGCCCACGACGCCCTCCTCGACGTGGCCCCCGAGCAGTACGCGCTCGCCGTCGTCTGCAACCCGAACAACCCGACCGGCGACGCCTACGACGACGGGGAGCTGCGAGCGTTCGCCGACCGCTGTCGAGCCTCGGGAACGCCGCTGCTCGTCGACGAGGCGTTCCTCGGGTTCACCGACCGGCCGTCGCTGGCCGGTACGGAGGGCGTCGTCGTCGCCCGGTCGCTCACCAAACTGTTCGGTCTGCCCGGAATCCGGGCCGGGTTCGCCGTCGCCACGGGCGACCTGCTGGACGCGCTGCTCGCGGCGCGACGGACGTGGAACCTCGGCACGTCGGCGCTCGCGGTCGGTCGTCACTGCATGGCTCAGACGGCGTTCGTCGAGGCGACCCGCGAGCGCGTCCGGACAGAGCGCGAGCGGATGGCCGCCGCCTTCGACGACCGGTTCGCGGTCCACCCATCCGACGCACCGTTCCTCCTGCTCGACGTGGGTGAACGCGACGTCGCCCACATCGTCGAGCAGGTCCGCGAGCGAGGCGTCGTCGTCCGGGACGCCACCTCCTTCCGGGGACTGGACTCGCACGTCCGAGTCGCCGTCCGGCTCCCCGAGGAGAACGACCGGCTGCTGGAGGCGCTCGCGGATGTCTGAGTCGGTGCCGTTCGGGTCGACGGTCCGCGACGGCGTGTTGCGCGTCGCGTCGCCGGACGCCCGCTGGCTCTCCTCGGGGTGGGACGGCGGGTTCGTCCGCGCCGACGCGGCGTACAACGTCAGCGTCCCGGAGGGCTGGGACCGGACCGACCTCGACGCCTACGTCCGGGGACGCCGCGCAGACGCCGGGTTCGAGACGGACGGACCGGCGCTGTTGACCGGCGTCGACCTCTCGCACGCCGCCGGGGCGCGAGCTGGCTCGGTCACCGTCTACGCGACCGCGGGCGTCTCGAACCCGGCGGCGCTCCCGATGGACGATGCCGTGAACCGACCCGGACAGTCCGAGGCGGTCGGCGAGGAGGGCGAACGGACGAACGCCGGGACGGTGAACCTCCTCGTAGGGACGACGCGAGCGCTCGACGACGGCGCGCTCGCGAACCTGCTCGCGGTGGCCGTCGAGGCGAAGACGGCGACGCTCCTCGCGGCGACCGGGTTCCCGGGGACCACCACGGACGCCGTCGTCGTTGGCTGTGACCCCGCGGGCGAGACGGCGACGTTCTCCGGCAGCGCTACGCCCGTCGGGAGCGCCGTGCGGGCCTGCGTCCGCGACGCCGTCCGGGAGAGCCTGCGGTCGCGCTACGCAGAACGAGACCTGCCCGACTCCGTCGCGGACGCGGAGTACGGCGTGGTCACGTCCGACGACACGGAGGTGTTCTCGCCGTGATGCCGGGACTCGTCCTGGCCGGGACGGCCTCCGGCGTCGGCAAGACGGTGGCGACGCTCGCGGCCGTGCGAGCGCTCGGCGACGCCGGCTACGCCGTCCGGCCGGCGAAGGCCGGACCGGACTTCATCGACCCGAGCCAGCACGCCACCGTCGCCGACCGGCCCTCGCGGACGCTCGACCCGTGGTTACAGGGCGAGGCGGGTCTCCGCCGGAACTACCGCCGCGGCGAGGGCGACGTCTGCGTCGTCGAAGGGGCGATGGGGCTGTACGACGGGGACGTGAACAGCACCGCCGCCGTCGCCGAGGCGCTCGACCTACCAGTGGTGCTCGTCGTCGACGCGAGCGCCGGGATGGAGAGCGTGGCCGCGACGGCGCTCGGCTTCCGAGAGTACGCGACCGTCGCGGGCCGGGACGTCGACGTGGTCGGCGTCGTCGCCCAGCAGGCGCACGGCGGGCGACACGAGACCGGAATCCGCGAGGCGCTCCCGGAGGGACTGACCTACTTCGGTCGGATACCGCCGCTCGACGGACTCGACCTCCCGGAACGCCACCTCGGACTGCACCGCGGCGACGAGGCGGCCGTCGATTCGGACGCGCTTGCGGAGGCCGCCAGCCACCTCGACGCAGAGGCGCTAGTGGAGGTGGCACGGACACCCCCGAAACTGGCGAGCGACGTACCGAACGACCGCATCGGTCGGGGTCGCGACGTCTCCGGGGACGAGCGACGAATCGCCGTCGCCCGCGACGCGGCGTTCTGCTTCGTCTACCCGGCGACGCTGGAGCGACTCGGAGAGGGGGGCCAGGTGATTACGTTCTCACCGGTCGCTGGCGACGACCTGCCGCCGTGTGACGCGGTCTACCTCCCCGGCGGCTACCCGGAACTGCACGCCGAGACGCTGTCGGAGAGCGCGACGCTCGACCAACTCGGCCGGGCGGCAGCCGAGGGATTGCCCGTGTTCGGCGAGTGCGGCGGTATGATGGCGCTCGCGGAGTCCCTGACGACTGTCGACGGGGAGCGCTACGACATGGCCGGCGTGCTCCCGGCGAGCGTCGAGATGCACGACGGGCTTCAGGCGCTGGAGATGGTCGAACTGGAGGCGACCGCCGACTCGCCGCTCCGGCCAACGAGCGGACGCTACCGCGGCCACGAGTTCCACTACTCGCGGGCGACCCCGGCGACCGACGCCCGATTCGCCTTCGAGACGATCCGCGGCCACGGCATCGACGACGACCACGAGGGGCTGACCGAGTACGCGACGCTCGGCACGTACGCCCACTTCCACCCCGAGAGCGGTCTCTTCGACGCGTTCCTCGACGCGCTCTCGTAACGAACCGACCGACGAACGACGACCGACAACGACGACGGACCACCACGCGACCACCCACGACGACGGACCACCACACTACCGACCACGATGACCGACTCAGACACCACCGACACGGACGGAACGGACGACACGAACGATGCGACGCCCGAATCGACACGCAGGAACACTCCCGGGCAGGGCCGGACACCCACCGCCGAAGCCATCGAACCGAACGCCCCCGACGAGTTCGGCCTCGTCCAGGTGTGGTGGGGTGACGGGAAGGGGAAGACGACGGCGGCGATGGGGATGGGTCTCCGGGCAGCGGGGCACGGCTACCGCGTCCACATGCTCCAGTTCATGAAGGGCGGTGCGGACAGCGTCGAGGCCGTCCGCGGCGAGTACAACGCCATCGCCGCAGTGCCGGGGTTCACCTACGAGAACAGCGGTCACTACGGCTGGCACGGGATGGCCGACGGGTCGACCGACGACGACCACGCGACACGGGCGCAGGCGGGGTTCGAGCGCGCGACCGAACTCGTCGACGCGGCGCGGGACGTCGACGGGCCGCTGGCGATCGACGCGCCGGTTGAGGAGGGCTGTCACATGCTGATTCTGGACGAACTCCTCTACGCGGCCGACCGCGACCTCGTCTCGCCGGAGGCGGTGGTCGACCTCGTCGCGTCGAAACCGGAGGGGCTGGAACTGGTGTTGACCGGGAGTCACGCGAAACCCGACTACCTCTACGACCACGCCGACCTCGTGACGAACGTCCGGAAGGAGAAGCACCCGATAGACGCCGGGCAGCGCGCACGGCGCGGGACGGAGTTCTGAGGATGCCCTCCGAGCCGACCGACTCCGCGACCGCGTCCGAGACCGCGCCGACGCTACTCGTCGCGGGCACGGCGAGTCACGTCGGGAAGAGCACGGTCGCCGCCGGTCTCTGCCGACTGCTCGCCGACCGGGGCGTCTCGGTCGCACCGTTCAAGGCCCAGAACATGAGCAACAACGCGCAGGTGGCGCTCACGCCTGACGGCGAGTTCGGCGAGATGGGCGTCTCGCAGTACGCTCAGGCGCGCGCGGCGCGCGTCACGCCGACGACCGACACGAACCCGGTACTGCTGAAGCCGAGCGCCGACGGCGAGAGCCAGGTCGTCGTCGACGGGGAGGCGGTCGGCCACGTCGCGGCGGGCGAGTACTACGAGTCGAACTGGGAGCGTGCCCGCGAGGCGGCCATCGCGGCGTACGAACGGCTCGCGGCCGAGCACGACGTCGTCGTCGCCGAAGGTGCGGGGGGCGTCGCCGAGATAAACCTCCAGCATCGCGACCTGGCGAACGTCGAGACGGCTCGCTTCGCGGACGCGAGCATCCTCCTGCTGGTCGACATCGAGCGCGGCGGCGCGTTCGCCAGCCTCTACGGGACGCTCGAACTGATGCCCCCGGACCTGCGCGACCGCGTCGTCGGCGCGGCCATCACGAAGTTCCGGGGCGACGAGTCGCTCCTGACCGACGGCATCGAGACCATCGAGCGAGAGACGGGCGTCCCGATTCTCGGCGTGCTCCCGTACGACGACCCCGGTCTCCCGGAGGAGGACAGCGTCTCGCTCGGCGCGAGCGAGGAGACGCGCGTACTGGGCGACGACGACGGCGTCGCGCCCGACCGGTCGGTTCGCGTCGTCGTGCCCCGCCTCCCGCGCATCTCGAACGTCACCGACTTCGAACCGCTCGCGCGGGTGCCTGGCGTCCGCGTCGAGTTCCGCCCGCTCGGAGCGACGCTCGACGGAGCCGACGCCGTCGTCCTCCCGGGGACGAAGAACACGGTCGGCGACCTGCGGGCGCTCCGTGCAGCCGGGTTCGACGACCGCCTCGCTGACTTCGCGGGACCGGTTGTCGGTATCTGTGGCGGCTACCAGCTGCTCGGCGAGCGAATCACGAACGCAGGCGTCGAGACGCCCGGCGCTCCCGAGTCGGTTTCGGGGCTCGGCCTCCTCCCCGTCGAGACGCGGTTCGGTCCCAAGAAGCGGGTCGAACGCGTCACCGTGAGCGTCGTCGGGAGCGACAGCGGCCTCCTCGCCGGAGTCCGGGGGGACGTCACCGGGTACGAGATTCACATGGGCGAGACGAGTCTCCTCGACACGCGTCCCGACTCGGTCACACGGCCGCTCGGCGGACGGAGTGCTGCCACCGACGACGTCCTTGGTACCTACCTGCACGGGCTCTTCGACGACGACCTGCTCCGCTCGGGGTTTGTGGACGCGGTGTTCGCCAGCGCCGACCGCACGCGACCCGACGCCGGCGAGTCACCCGCTTCGCCGTACGAGTCGGCAGCGTCGCTGGTGGCGACGCATCTCGATACGAGGAGTCTCTTCGCGTCGCTCGGTCTTCGTTCCTAGCTGGAACGGATAGTGTGAGAGGGAGTATCCAGTGACTTCCGTGGTTCAGTCACCCGATAACAATACCGTTGGCTCTCGTTGGACGAATCAGGCGAGGGGGCCGTGCCACACACGTCCGCTCGCCACACGTTGCATTCGGAGTCGCCGGTGGCAGGGGGTCACCGGCCGACATCCGGGACCACGTCGCGAGGGTTCTTCTGCAGCCTATCGAACGACAACCCCCTGGTTTCGCGGTCCACGAGACGACGAGAGACACCCACGAGCGGTCGATGGCTCTCATCGTACCCAAAACGTTCTTCCGGGACAGGTCCTGCGCTTCGCTCGAATGGACGACGTGGACTCGCCCGGTGGCTACGAACCGTATCGACGATACCCCATCGGTGGGGCGGCCGTGGACTTCGTCGCCCTCGCCATCGCCGTCGCGCTCTGGACGCTGCTGGAGGTCGACTCGCTCGTCGGGGCGCTCTCGCTCGCTCACGGTGTCGTCGTCATCCTCACCGTCCTCCCGGTGTTGATGGCCCACGAGATCGTCCACTACGCCACCGGTCGCCTACTGGGGCTCACGCCCACGATTCACTGGGGCTTCCCGACGCCGCACGCAGCACCGCTCCGACAGCACGTCCGTCGGGGCCAGAACGTCGCCGTCCTGCTCGCACCTACCGTGCTCATCAGCGGCGGGGCGTTGGCGGCGACGCTGGTGGTCTCTCATCCGCTCGCACTCGCGGTCTGTACGTTCGTGGCGCTGGTCAACACCGCGTGTGCGGCCGGGGACCTCGTCGGCGCGACGTGGCTGGCGTGGCAACCGCCCGGAACGCTCGTCTACCTCGACGCCGCGCAGGACCGGGCGCGGGAACTGTACGCCCGCCCGAAGTGAGCGACGGGAGGAGGTGAGTCGTCGAGCGGACGAGGGTGCTCTTCTTCAGGGGTCGCGTCGTCGCTGTCGGACGAGATGGGTGACTCGCACGACTCGGGAGCGGCGAATCGTGTCTCGTCGGTACAGCGGGCGCTGGAGGAGCGGTTCGCGAACCCGCTGTTGCGGTCGGTCCTGCGGTCGCGCCTCCACTGGCTCGCGAGTCGCTGGCTCGTCCTCGTCTCGTACGTCGGCCGTCGGAGCGACCGCCGGCACACGTTCCCGGTGGCCTACCACCGTCGAGACGGTGCGCTCGTCGCCGTGACGCCGAAACGAGAGACCACCTGGTGGCGGAACTTCCTGGAGCGCCGAGACTGTCTCCTGTGGCACCGTGGGGAGGAACGCTCCGCGACCGGGGAAGTCGTCGTCGGCGAAGAGCGTGCGGACCTCCTGGCGGGATACGTCGAGCGCCACCGACTGCTCGCGCGAGCGCTCGCCGTCGAGGACGGTACCCGCTCGGAGTCGGGCGGTCGGGAACAGCGAGAGAGACCGTTCGCAGTCGTGCGGTTCGCGCTCGACGAGCGCTGAGAAGAGAATCGTCGTGGTCAGCAGAGGTCGACGGTGACGTAGACGCGTGCCTCGTCGGAGACGCTGATACCGACGCCGGCGGTCTCGGCGTTCGTGAGGCCGAGCTTCTGCATCTGCTTCTCCTCACTCCGCAGGTCGTCGAGGAGCTGTCGCGCTATCTCCTGGTCGGTCGGGTCCTCCTGCCAGTCGAGGGAGATTCGGCCGACGACCTCCAGTTCCTCGCCGTCGCGGATGCCAGCGTTGGAGTCGCTGGGGACCCGGCAGTGGGAGTAGCGGTCGAACTCCTCGTATCGCATGCGCGTCGAGTAGCCACCGGCGACGTGGGAGCTGTAGCCCTGCTGGAGCATGTTGTCGGTGTGGAACTGGGCCATCTCCTCGAGCGTCGCTTCGGAGTCGAGCGGCTGGCTCCCGTTGCGGACCTTCTCGTTGACGAGGACGCGGAGGTGCTGCTCGACGGCCGACCCGTTCACCGACTCGGGTGAGAACGTGGGTTCTGGAGTCGCCGTCGGTTCCGACGTCGCCGTCTCGTCGGTCGACCCGTCGGTAGTCGACTCGGTCGACTGTGCCGAACTGCCCGTCGTCGTGGCGGCCTGCGCCGCCGTCTTCTGTGCAGGCGTCGCCGTCGCGGGGACCTCGTCCCCGCCGCCACCGGCGAACTGCATTCCGAGCAGCCCACCGACGACGAGCGACGTCACGATGACGGCTCCGAACACCAGGATGAGGAGCTTGTTTGCCATGCGGGCGAGTTAGTCTCCCACTACATCTAACTTTTGGATACATACAGTAAAAGAAATAACTCTGTCTATGGAGTGTAACCCTCGGGCGAGAGTGTCGAGGCGGGTCGAGCCGAGTCAGTCGTCGTCATCGGGGCGACGGTCGGGAGTCAGCGCTTCCCTCCGGCGTTCCTCGTCGTCTGAGCTGTCGTGGGACGGTTCCTCGACGGGTAGCTCGTCCGACCGCTCCTCGGCGGGTCGTCCGCTGGGGTGTGGTCCGGACGGTCGCTCCTCGACGTCGTCGAGTGCGGTCACGGCCGGCGTCCCCGTCACGGGGTTGGTCCGGACCGCGGCGTGGGCGCCGAAGGCGCGTTCGACGACCGACTCGGTGAGCACCTCGGCCGGGGGGCCACTCGCCAGTACTCGACCGTCGGCGACGAGGAGCAGTTCGTCGCAGAACCGCGCCGCGAGGTCCAGGTCGTGGATTGCCGCCAGCGCCGTCTTCCCCTCGTCGACGAGCGAGCGGACGAGCGACAGCGTCCGGACCTGGTGGTTGATGTCGAGACTGGCGGTCGGTTCGTCGAGGACGAGCACGGGCGTCTCCTGGGCGAGCGCTCGGGCGAGCAACACGCGCTGGCGCTCGCCGCCGCTGACGGCCCCGACCGACCGGTCGGCGAGGGTTGCGACCTGGGCGCGTTCCAGCGCCCGGTCGACGGCGTCGCGGTCCTCGGCCGTCGTCCGTTCGAACCGACCGCGGTGGGCGGTCCGTCCCATCGCCACCACCTCGCGGACGGGGAACTCGAACGCGAGGCTCGTGTCCTGTGGGACCGTCGCGACACGACGGGCGAGTCGCTTCGGTGACTGCGCGGCCACCTCCTCGCCGTCGACGAGGACACGGCCCGAGTCGGGGGGCAGGACGCCGTTGACCGTCCGCAGGAGCGTCGTCTTCCCCGCACCGTTCGGCCCACAGACGGCCACGAACGTCCCCTCCTCGACGTCGAACGAGACGTCGTCGAGGACGGTCTGGCCGCCGAGCGTCACCGTCACGCCCTCGCCGCGAATCACAGCGCACGCACCTCCCGACTGCGGAGCAGGTAGAGGAAGAACGGCGCGCCGACCGCGGCAGTGACGATGCCGACAGGCATCTCGGCCGCGCCCGACCGCGCCACCGCGTCGGTGACGACGAGGAACACGCCGCCAGCGAGGGCGCTCGTCGGCAGGAGGACGCGGTGGTCCGGGCCGACCAGCAGGCGCATCACGTGCGGGACGACGAGGCCGACGAAGCCGATGACGCCCGCGACGCTGACGGCGGCGGCCGTGACGAGACTCGACACCGCCAGCAGGATTCGCTTGGTCCGTTCGACCTCGACCCCGAGGGCGTGGGCGTCTTCCTCTCCCATCAGGAGTACGTTGAGGTCGCGTGCGTACGCGGCGAGGACCGCGAACCCGACGAGTGCCAGCGGGAGCGTGACCACGACGTCGGCCCACGAGGCGTTCGAGAGGTGGCCCATGAGCCAGTACAGCGCCTGGCCGACGCTCTCCCCCGAGTGGAGGAGGAGGTAGGAGACGACCGCACCGAGCAGCGTCTGGACCGCGACTCCGGCCAGCAGGAGCGTCGCGACGGGCGTCCGGCCGCCCTCGGTCGCGATGAGGTAGACGGTGAACGCCGTCACGAGCGCACTGACGAACGCGAACGTCTGGAGGGGGCCGACGAACGGGAGGAGCCCCAGCAACGGAATCGCGGCGACCACGCCGGGGAAGACGATGGCTCCGACAGCGCCGACGGCAGCGCCCGTCGAGACGCCGACGATGGAGGGGTCGGCCATCGGGTTGCGGAAGAACCCCTGCATCACCGTCCCGGCGCTCGCCAGCGCGAACCCGACGACGGCGGCCAGCGCCACCCGCGGTGCGCGCAACCGGACGACGATGACCTGCGCGCTCTCGGGCACGGCGAAGTCGAACGGGTGGGTGTACGTCAGCCCGGCGGTGAGCCACGGTAGCTGTCCGACGACGGGGACGCCGACGCGAGCGGTCTGGACGTCGAGTCCCGTGGGAATCGCGAACGCGTTCAGCAGCGCCTTGGCGACGACGACGGGGGTGAGCGAGACGGTCCCGTACGCGACGCTGACGACGCACGTGACCGCCAGCAGCGCGGCTAGTCCGACCAGCCACGCGCCGAGTCGCCCCCACGACTGCATATACACAAGCGCAGTTGGATTAGGTAAATACTTGTTGCATACGTTCGCAGGGAGAGTCGATGCGACAGCCACGACACACAGTACTCGTCGTCGCCGTGCTCGTCGGACTGCTGGTCGGTGCCGTCCCCGCGGCGGCCGTCTCGACCGGCCCGACAGCGACGGACGACGCGGCAGTCTCGCCCGCACAGGTCGAATCGTCCGTACAGGCGCAGTGTTCGTTCCCGGCCACGCTGACCGACGGTACCGGGACCGAGGTCACCGTCGAACAGCGCCCGGACCGTATCGTCGCGCTCCAGGCCAGCACCGCCCAGATCCTCTGGGAGGTCGGAGCCCAAGAGCGGGTCGTCGGGATGCCCGTCCGCTCCTACACGTCCTACCTGAACGGCTCGGACGCGAAGACCGACGTGCTGACCGAGGACGGCGCGGGCGTGAACGTCGAACAGGTCGTCGCGCTCGAACCGGACCTCGTCCTCGCGCCGAGTTCCATCGGCAACGAGACGGTCGAACAGCTCAGGAACGCCGGGCTGACCGTCTACAAGAGCGGGGCCGACAAGTCCATCGAGAGCATCTACGAGAAGACCGACCGCTACGGGCAGATGGTCGGCAACTGCGAGGAGGCGACGGCCGTCGTGGAGGAGACGCGCTCGGCCGTCGAGGAGATTCGCTCGGCCGTCGAGGACCGTGACCGACCGCGGACGCTCTACTACTTCTACAACTACACCGCGGGGAGTCAGACGTTCATCCACGAGATCATCGAGACGGCCGGCGGCGACAACGTCGCCGCGAACGCCGGCATCGACTCCTACGAGGTCGTGAACGAGGAGGTCGTCGCCGACAGCGACCCCGAGTGGCTCCTCCACCCGAGCGACGCGCCGCTCCCGACGGCCGAACCGTACACGAGCACCACCGCCCTCCGGGAGAACCAGACGCTCACGCTGAACGCGAACTACATGAACCAGGCCGCTCCACGGGTCGTGATGCCGATGCGGAAGATAGCGATGGCACTCCACCCCGACGCGTTCGAGAACGGGACGGCGACCCCGACAGCGAACGGTACGACTGGCACTACTGCGACCCCGAGTGACGGCGGAGCGACGACGGCCACCGCAGTCGAGACGCCGACGGAAGGTGCGACTACCACCACCGGCGACGGAGCGACCACCACCTCCTCCGGGAGCGGTCCCGGCTTCGGCGTCGTCGGAGCGCTCGTCGCGAGCGTCGCCGCGGCCCTGCTGGCCAGACGCGACTGACTGCGCTCGGCGCTCACCCCTCGTTCCTCGCTTCCCGTCCCACCGACCCGCCGAGAAGCGGTCGGCGTGTCCCGAAAGCTAGTTGCGTCGCCCGAGGAGAACGTAGAGACATGGTCGAGAACGTCATCTGGCCCGCCGCGCTCGACGCCAATCTGTCGCGCGCGGAGGGTCGCCGGGTCTCGCTGGACCTCGCGGTCCCGGACCCGACCGTCGAGGAGATAGCGAAGGCCGTCCAGCAGGTCGGCTACGACGCCGTAGTCGAACGCGAGAAGCGCTACCCGCGCGAGTACGAGACGCGCGGCCGGGTGCTGGTCCAGAACGCCGACGACGCGGGGAAGTCCGACCTCCTGCAGGCCGTGGCCGCCTACGTCGGGGCGCTACGCACATGAGGCGCGTCGGCGAGGTGGTCCGGACCGCGCAGGGACTCGCCGTCGTTCGCACGCCCGACGACGACTACGCCGACATCGGGACGATGGTCCTCGACGAGAACCTGGACGACGTCGGCCGAGTCGTCGACGTGTTCGGCCCCGTTTCGCGGCCCTACCTCGCCGTTACGCCGGACAGCGGCGTCCGTCTCCCGACTCTCCTCGGGAACGTCCTGTACGCTCGCTGAGAGGAGAAAGCACTTATCATCGGTCGTCCGAGTCGGAACGATGCCCTCCCGTCGTCACGTCCTCCGTCGTTCCGTTACTCTGCTCGTCGCGTCGGTCGCCGGCTGTCTCTCCACCGACGGCCAGTCCTCCGAGTCGACCGAAGGTGGCACGTCGGCCTCGGAGACACCCGGACCGACCACGTCAGCACCGACGACCGACGCCTCTCCGACCCTCGACGCACCGCCGACAGTCCGCGAACGACCTTACCTGTCGGATAACACCACTCACGGTCTCTCGGCGCTCCCCGAGACCGACGCTGGACCGCTCGTCGAGGGGTACGCCGTCGGGGACGGGGAGTACGACAACAGCCTCCGGGTCTGGAACGGGGCGGCTGCTCGTGACGGTCGCCTCGTGCTCGGGGTCGGCGACACCGAACTCCTCGCGGCGAGCCACGAGGTGCCCGAGGGTGGTTTCCTCACGGTACAGTTCCACAGTGCAGCCGACTACACGGTCGAGATACGGCTCGGCGATGTCGAGCACACCGTCTCCATCCCGAGCGACCAGTTCGACTGTAACCACTGGAGCGTTGGCGTCGCGATGCGGGAGACGACCGCCGAGCATCGCACCTTCTCGACGGCGCTGGCCTGTGACGTGACCGTCTCCGAGACGCGATAACGCAACGCCCAAGCGTCCGGGTGCGAACTCCCGACCATGAGACGGTCCCTCGTCGCCGCCGGTGCGACGCTCGCGCTGTTCCTCGTGGTCCAACTCGGGGCGCTCCTCCTCGCCAACCCGTTCGTCGACGCCGGGTACCAGACCGTCGAGAACCCCTCCGACCCGACGAACAGCATCGTCTACGTCGGCGCGATTCTGGTCGCAACCGCGTTCATGCTCGCCGCGTTCAAGTTCGACGCCGACGTGCTCATCCGGGCGCTCGTCATCTTCTCCAGCACGTTCCTCGCGTTCTACGCACTGTCGGTCGTCCTCCCCGCCGCGTTCACGCTGCTGGGGTACAACGGTCCTGCGGTGCTCGGCGCGTTGGTGCTGGCCGTGGCGCTGGTCGTCCACCCCGAGTGGTACGTCATCGACGCCGTCGGCGTGCTGATGGGGATGGGCGCGGCGGCGCTGTTCGGCATCAGCTTCGGCCTCCTCCCGGCGCTCATCCTGCTGACCGTGCTCGCCGTCTACGACGCGGTGAGCGTCTACGGCACCGAGCACATGCTCTCGCTCGCGTCGGGCGTGATGGACCTCAAGGTGCCCGTCGTGCTCGTCGTCCCGCTGACCTGGTCGTACTCCTACCTCGACGAGGCCGAGGCGGCGGCCGACGGTGGCGACGGCGGGAAGTCCGCAGCGGGCGAGAACACGACGGGCGACACAGGTGCGGCCGCCGAGAGCGAGGCCAGCGCTCGCGAACGCCCCGCGCCCGAGGACCGCGACGCGTTCTACATCGGTCTGGGGGACGCCGTGATGCCGACGGTGCTCGTCGTGAGCGCGGGCGTCTTCCTCGACACCGCACCGCTCGTCGAGGACACCGTCCTCACGCTCCCGGCGCTGACCGCGCTGGTCGGGACGCTCCTCGGCCTCCTCGTCCTCGTCCGGTTCGTGATGCGCGGCCGGGCACACGCCGGCCTCCCGCTGCTCAACGGTGGCGCTATCGCCGGCTACCTCCTCGGTGCGCTCGTGGCGGGGGTACCGCTGCTCGACGCACTGGGTCTCGCAGAGTACCTCTGAGAACACGCTGAGAACCCGACTCTGGAACGCGCTCTCCCCGACCAGACGCCGTCCTACTGACCGGACCTCGTCCTACCGACCGGTCAGCGCCTCGCTGCCGGGCGCGATGTCGAACGTCTCGCCGAGGCCGCTGCCGAACGCCTTCTCGTAGAGCATGTACGCCGACGCGACCGTCTCGATGCCCGTGCCGCCCGAGTCGAACACCGTTATCTCGTCGTCGGACTGGCGCCCCGGCACGTCGCCCGCGAGCACCTCGCCCAGGTCGCCGTGGATGTCGTCCTCGGTGACCCTCCCCTCGTCCATCGCCTGGATGAACGCGCCGGCGTCGCTGGTCGCCCGAGCGCGGAGGTCCGGGACGTACGTCGCGCGTTCGAGCGTCTGGGCGTCCAGTTCGCGCTTCTCCGGGTCGTACTGGCCCATCGCAGTGACGTGCGTGCCGGGTTCGAGGAGGTCGCCGTCGAACACGGGTTCGCTGGCGTTCGTGGCGGTGACGACCACGTCTGCGCCCTCGACGGCGGCGTCGGAGGAGGCGACCGCACCGACGCTCGCCGCCACCTCGCCGTTCATCTCCGAGGCGAACGACTCGCGGTGTTCCTTCGTCGGCGAGTAGACGTTGACGGTCGCGAAGTCGCGGACGGTCGCCGCGGCGCGGAGCTGGCCGCGGGCCTGCGCCCCGGAGCCGACGATGGCGAGCGTCTCGACGTCGTCGCGTGCCAGCGCGTCCACTCCGACGCCACCGACCGCACCGGTCTTGAACGGGTTCATGCTCGCCCCGTCGAGCATCGCCAGCGGGTCGCCCGACTCGGCGTCGAACAGGGGCGTCATGAAGTGGACGTCGCCCTCGCCGAACCCGGCCGCGTAGGTGTAGCCGCCCATCGCGCCCGTCTCCGGGAGGATGGCGACGTAGCTCGTGAGCATCCCCGGCGGGTCCTGGTTGACGAGTTTCGTGCGCGGTTCGGCCGGCCCCTGCTGGCGGTACCCCTCGCGGACGGCGTCGACGTACTCTTCCATGTCCGCGAGTCCGGCGAGGTCCTCGCTCCGCAGAAACAACGTGTCCGTCATACCAGTACCGACCGACGCGAACTGCTTAGCGTTGGTGGCATGGTGCCCCTACGGGGGGCCGGAACACGCCACCGTGGCCACGACCGGTGAGAACGAGAGAACGGGTGAACGAAGGGGGAGATGAGAGCGAGCGTGGTCACTCGACTGGAGGTGGCGTGCGTTCGAAGAGTCCTCAGTCCGCGTTGATCGGCGACCGGTCCGGGACGGTGTCCGTCGGGGTCTGGACGAACATCGCGTGCCCGATGAGCGTCACGGCGACGAGGCCAGCGAGCGTGACGGCAGTCGTGACGGCGAAACCAGCGACGTAGAGCCCTCCGGAGATCCCGAGCAACGCGAGCGGAATGAGACCGAGGACGATATCATAGTATCCAGTCATCGTCTATCATCACGTAGCGTTACCTTCAACATAAAGCTTTCCCCCGTATCGACCGATATCCATCGTCCGACCTAATCTGTCGCTAAGAAATATCTAACTCAATAGATTCCCATAAGTTATGGGTAGCTTTAGCCACAAGGGATATATACTAGTAACTGTCACCAACACTGTTCAATCACTGTTCTTGATATGTACGTTGCGTTTTCGTCGTACTGCCCGAACCGACGGGTTGAAACGACTCGTGGGAGGAGATACGGCGTGAACGACAACGACCGGGCGATAACCGGGCTCGTCATGCTCGCGCACTCGATGGTCCACACCTACGAGTTCGCGTTCCCGGTGTTCGTCCCCATCTGGCTGTCCCAGTTCGGGACGACGGAGGCGGTCATCGGCGTCGTGCTCACGGTCGGTCTCTCGCTGTTCGGCCTGGGGTCGCTTCCGGCGGGCATCCTCGCCGACAGATACGGCTCGAAGGAGCTCATCGTCGTCTGTCTCGCCGGGATGGGCGGCGCGTTCCTCCTGCTCGGGGCCGCCCCGGCGCTCGGTGGGCTCGTCGGCGGTGACTCGCTCCCCGTCGTCGGCGTCGCGCCCGAACTCGGCGTCGTCGCCGTCGCCCTCGTCGTCTGGGGGCTCGCGGCGAGCGTCTACCACCCGGCTGGTCTCTCGCTCATCACGCGGGGCGTCCAGGAGCGCGGCGACGCGTTCGCCTACCACGGCACCGCCGGCAACGTCGGCACTGCCCTCGGGCCGTTCGTGACGACGGTCCTCCTCTTCGCGCTGAGCGACCAGTGGCAGGTCGTCGCCGCGGTCCTCGCGCTCCCGGCGCTCGCGGGTGCGCTCGTCGCCACGCGCGTGTCGGTCGACGAGATGGCGGCCGTCGCGGCCGACGGCGGCTCGGACGGCGAGGACGGGTCGAAGGCCAACCCCGGCGTCGACTCGCTGGGTGAGTTCCTCACCACGTCACGACACCTGTTCGTCGGCGGCTTCGTCGTCGTCTTCGTCGTCGTGATGCTCCAGGGGCTCTACTACCGGGGCGTGCTCACGTTCCTCCCGGACCTGTTCGGCGGGTTCGCCGCCATTCAGCCCCTGGAGTTCGCCGGCCGCGAGATAGCGCCGGGGAACTACATCTACACCGGCCTGCTCGCCGTCGGCGTCGGCGGTCAGTACGTCGGTGGGAAGCTCACCGACCGCATTCCGGTCGAACTCGGTCTGGTCGTGGGCTACGGCGCGCTCGGAGTCATCGCGCTCGCCTACCTCCCGCTCGCCGAGGTGGGACTGCTCCCGCTGCTCGTCGTGAGCGCACTGCTGGGGTTCTTCCTGTTCTTCGTCCAGCCGTTCTACCAGGCGACCGTCGCCGACTACACCCCGCCGGAGGCGCGGGGACTCTCCTACGGCTACACCTACCTCGGCAATTTCGGCGTGGGAGCGCTCGGCGCGACCATCGCGGGGGTCGCGCTCGCGGAGTTCTCACAACCGGTCCTGTTCACCGTCCTCGCCGTCTTCGGCCTGGTCGCGGGGCTGCTCGGGTTCGGACTCTACAGTCGCGCGCGAACTGCGGCCTGACCGGGTGGCTGAGACGAGCGCCGTTCAGCGCTTCTACTCGCCGCGGAGCCGTCGCACGACACGGGGGACGAACGGTAGCAGGTGGAACGGCACCAGCAACGCGAGACCGACGAGTGTCGCGACGAGGAGGAACGTCACGTCGAAGTTGCCGTGGAACAGGTCGGTTCCCCGGAGCACCAGTCCGACGACGGCCGCGCCCACCCAGGCGCCCGCCGTGCGGACGACCGCAGACCGGAGCGAGCGTCTCGTCCGGGCCGCGTACACGCCGACCAGCGGGAACAGCAGGAGCCAGCCGACGTAGAAGGGGATGGCCGTGTCGACGACGGTCGCCGTCTGCGTGAGGGGGTCGACGTTGTGGCTCAGTTCGCCGCTGACGACGAACACGGCGATGAGCAGCAGGTCGCCCACCACGAACCCGAGCGTCGTCGGTGAGGGGTCGATGCGTCCACGGAGACCGGTGGCGGTGGACGTTCCCATACTGCCTCCTGGGAGCGGCCCGGACTTCACTCCCGCGCTCTGCGAGCGACCGTGTTCGTATCGGTCGCTTCCGACCGCATCGGCTAACCGTCCGGCACCACTCGACTGCCCATGGAGTTCGTGGTACGCGAGGACGCCGCCTTCCGCCTCGACCACGAGCAGTTCGCCTACGCCGGGAAGTTCGTCGTCCCCGGCGGGAAGGCCGTCGCCCTCGAAGACGGTGCACCCACCTCGTTCCCCGACCCGCGCGAGGAGTACGTCACGGGCGTCCTCGCGGCCGTCGCGTTCTCCGAGGACCGCACCGACGCCGACACGCTCCGCCTCCGGTACGTCACGGTCAGGCGGGACCGCCGCGGCGAGGGAATCGGTACTCGCCTCGTGACGTGGACGACCGACTGGGCGCACGACCGGGGCTACGAGACGGTCGCCATCGCGGTCAACAACCCGTACTCCTACGAGTCGCTGTCGAAGGCGGGGTTCGGATTCACCGGCCGAGAGACGGGCCTCGCCGAACTGGTGATGAGCCACCCGAGCGACCGCACGCGCTACGACGAGGGACTGGCGCTGTTCGCCGACCGCGACCTGACCGACGAGGAACTGGAGTTCGTCGCGGAGAAGCGCGAGCGCGGAGCGCCGACCGTCGTCTCGGAGGAGTGTGACTGAGGGGCGAACGACCCCGGACGCGGACCGGCGCGCTTTCACGGCCCGCGCCACGACCGACGGTATGAACCCGTGGCTCGTGTTGCTCGTCGCTGGCGTCTTCGAGATCGTGTGGGCGCTCTCGCTGGCCGCCTCGGACGGCCTCTCGAAACCCGCCCCCGCCGCCGTCACCGTCGTCGCGCTCCTCGTCAGCATGCTGTTGCTCGCGCGTGCAGTCCAGTCGCTGCCCATCGGCACGGCCTACGCCGTCTGGACCGGTATCGGCGCGGTGGGGGCCGCGGTCGGTGGGGTGCTCCTGTTCGACGAACCCGCGACCGCCGCTCGCGGACTGTTCGTCGGACTGGTCGTCGTCGGTATCGTGGGACTGGAGCTCACCGCGTAGCGTCGTGGAGGACGCTCTTCAGGTCTCGCCGGCACCGAGTACGTCGACGTCGCCACGGAGGAACGACCCGGAGACGTAGCCCGTGACGCCGCTCACGACGGCGGTTGCGCCGTACACTGCGAGCGACACCGGGTCGAAGACGAACGCGAGCCGCTCGCCGAGGTCGTGTCCGGAGAGACCGAGGACCCCCCACTCGGCACCGAAGGTGAACAAGGGGGTGAACGCTGCTAGCCACGCGAGGAGCAGCCCGGAGCGCCGGTAGCCGACCCCACCCGCGGCGAGGACGCCGAGGAGCGTCGCCGTCGCCGGGACGACCACGACGCCACCGGAGACAGTGAACACGCCCGTCGCGTATCCGACGATCGAGGCGACTCCGGCGGCGACGGCGAGCAGCACGTCGACGTACCGTTCGGACACCCCGTCGGGACGACCCGAGGGCAACCGACGGCGTGGAGGGACCATACCGACCGTTGCTGGCGGGGGGTGATGTAGGTTGCTCGACCGAGTTCGACGCGAGTCCGTCGCCACTCGGGGGATTGAAGCCCGCCACCCACCACACTCCGGCAATGGGAAACGCGGACCTGCGCCAGCTCGCCGCCATCGAGGAGGTGTCGTTCGACGACGTCTCGGGCGTCGTCGCCGTCGACGCGCACAACTGGCTCTACCGGTATCTCACGACGACCGTCCGGTTCACGAACAACCGCGCGTACACGAAGGACGGACAGGAGGTCGCCAACCTCATCGGCGTCGTGCAGGGCCTCCCGAAGTTCGTCGAGCACGGCCTCACCCCGGTGTTCGTCTTCGACGGCGGCGTCACCGAACTGAAATCCGAGGAGGTCGAGGAGCGCCGCGAACAGCGCGAACGCTACGAGGAGCAACTCGACGAGGCCAGAGAGCGCGGTGACGCCGCCAGGATATCGACCCTCGAATCCCGCACCCAGCGACTCACACCGCTCATCGTCGAGACGACGAAGGAACTGCTCGACCTGCTCGACGTGCCAGTCGTCGAGGCTCCCGCCGAGGGGGAGGCGCAGGCGAGCTACATGGTCCGCCGGGGCGACGCCGACTACGTCGGCAGCGAGGACTACGACGCGCTCCTGCTCGGTGCGCCGCTGACGCTCCGGCAGTTGACGAGCAAGGGCGACCCGGAACTGATGGACTTCCAGGCGACGCTCGACGAACACGACCTGACGTGGGAGCAACTCGTCGACGTGGGCATCCTGATGGGGACCGACTTCAACGACGGTCTCTCCGGCGTCGGTCCGAAGACGGCCGTGAAACTCGTCCACGAACACGGCGACCTCTGGAGCGTCCTCGACGCCCGCGAGGAGTACATCGACAACGCCGACCGCATCCGCGCGCTGTTCCTCGACCCCGCGACGACCGACGACTACGCGTTCGACACCGACCTCTCGCCGGACGTCGACGCCGCCCGCGAGTTCGTCTGCGAGGAGTGGGCGATCCCGGAGAGCGAGGTCGAACGCGGGTTCGAGCGCATCGAGGAGGCGCTCACCCAGACGGGGCTCGACGACTGGCTCTGACGGTCGGCGCCACTCGTGCCGAATCGGCCTGCACCCCAGACCGTCCCGGAGTCCGACCGTAGCTATCGAGATAACCGTGCGGTGCCTACAGCGGTGTGCCTATGACTGCCGTGAAGATCATCCAGGTGCTCGGGACGTCCGACGAATCGTGGGAGGACGCGGCCCGCGAGGCCGTCGCGGAGGCGGGCAAGACCATCGACGACGTCCACGGTATCGAGATTATGGACCAGACCGCCGACGTCATCGACGGCGAGATAGCACAGTACAAGACCACCGTGAAGATCGCGTTCCCGGTCCACGCCCACACCAAGGAGTCGCGTGGCCTCGCCGGTCGCGTCCGCAAGGGGGCGTCGAAGGTCAAACCCTGAACGGACGAGAACGGTTCCCGACCGGACGCGCCTTTTTCCTGACCGCTCGCCTCACCGACGCGGAGCCACGCCGCTTATTCCGTCGGCTCACCGACTCGCGGGTATGACACCGGAGGAGGTCGCGGCACTCATCGAGGAGGGTATCGAGGACGCCGAGGTCGACGTGTTCCGCCCCCGGAACCCGGACGACGACACGCACCTCGCGGCCGTCGTCGTCTCGCCCGCGTTCGAGGGGGAGTCGCTCGTGGCGCAGCACCAGCTCGTCTACGACGCGCTCGGCGACCACATGACGCGCGACATCCACGCGCTCGAACTGAAGACGTACACGCCCGAGGCGTACGAGGAGCACGCGGAGAACTGAGACCCAGGACCCCGCGAGCGCGAGCGCGGAGCGACGACGTGGGCGACCCTCGTCTGCTCTCCGTCCGTGGACCGATTCGGGACCCGAGTCGAGGCGAGCCTCAGACCCGGATGACCTGCACCAGCGAGTACACCGGAACGCCCTCCACCTCGTCGACGCCCTGCTTGTCGACGAGGACGACACAGGCGGTCGGGTTGCCGCCGCGTTCCTCGATGGCCGAGATGGTCTCGGTGAGCGTCGTCCCGCTGGTGACGGTGTCGTCGACGACGACGCAGTCGTGGTCCTCGACGGGCGCGAAGTTCCGCGAGAAGCTCCCGCCGAGGTCCTCGATGTCGCCCTCGTTCCACTGGTGCTTCCGGGGGGTGTAGGTTCCGAGGTCCGTCTCCAGGTCGCGCGCGACGGTCGTCGCGAGCGGGACGCCCGCCTTCTCGACGCCGACGGTGACGTCCGGGACGCCGTTCTTGTCCCGGAGCAGGTCTGCGAGCGCGCGCCCGACGAAGTCGAGGCGGTCGCTGTCGGTCCCCACCGCGGACCAGTCGACGTGGATGTCGGTCGGTTCCCGCGGGGCGGGTTCGGTCTCGGGGCCGCCCGTCGAGGCGTCGCCTCGCTCGACGAGCCACCGCGCCGTCTCCCGCGAGACGTTCAACTCGTCGGCGATCTCGCCCTTCGAGAGTCCTTTCTGTGCCAGTGCCGTCGCGTTCTCGATGAGGTCGTCTACGTTCTTCATGTGTCGCTGAACTCGATTGCCGTCTTGATAGTCGATTCGTCCTCGGTGAAGGCTCGTTCGAAGTCGTCGACGGGAACCACGTCCGTCACGATGGCGTCGAACAGCCAGTCGGGGAGCGCGTCGAGCGTCTCGATTGCCCCTTGGAAGTGCGAGACGTTCGAGTTGACGGTTCCGACGAGCGCCTTGTTCGAGAGGACGAGGTCCCGGTGGAGTGCACCGCCGTCCACCTCGAACTCCCAGGGCGACGGAACGCCGACGAGCGCTCCCACGCCGCTCGGCGCGAGCGCCTCGACCGTCTCGAACCCGTGCCGTGCGTAGCCCGTCGCCTCGTACACCAGGTCCATCGGCTCGTACCGCCTGGGAATCTGGGGGACGGGCGTCGTCCGCGAGTCGACGTACGTCGCGCCGAGCTCCTCGACGACGTCGATGGTCGGGTCGGGCCGGTCGCGGCGACCGAGACAGTAGGCTCGCTCGACGCCGACGCTCTCGACGAGCATCCCGAGGGTGAGCAGGCCGAGCGCACCGTTGCCGAGTACGAGCGCGCTGTCGAGCGACCAGTCGAACGCCGACCGTGAGGCGAACGCGTGTTCGAGCGCCTTCTCGCTGATACTCGCCGGTTCGACGAGGAATCCGTACTCGGCGAGGCGGTCGGGGACTCTGACCAGGTCGCGCGCGGGCGACGTGAAGAACTCCGCCATGAACCCGTCGGCACCGACGATACCGCGTTCGTGGTAGGTCCCCGCCGGTGCCATGTCGGCCTCGCCCCGTTCGAAGTACTCTCGACCCGACCCGTCCGGCGTCGGTCGTCGGACCGTCGGCGCGACGACGTCGCCCTCCGTCAGTTCGGTACCGTTCGCGTCGACGACGACGCCGACCGCCTCGTGGCCGAGCACGAGGTGGTCCTGCCCCTCGGGGAACTCGCCGTGGCCGCCGTTCAGGACCTCGTAGTCCGTCCCGTCGATGCCGACGCGGAGCGTTCGGACGAGCGCCTCCCCAGTCGAGGGCTCCGGCCGCGGGAGCGTCGTCCGTCGTGGTCCGTCGTGGTCTCTGTGTAGTACGATGGCGTCCATGGCAGTGACTCGCTATCAAAAGTTAACTCGACTGCGAGTTAAACGTTCGTGTTATCGCTCGTCACCCGCACGATTCGCTACCGACGCGTAACCTACCTCGTAGAAATCGCCTCGCGGAGCGATTTCAACCCTCGGACGGGGCCGCTGACCGAGTCAGCGCTCACCGAGCGCGACGGTGACCTGGTCAGCGGTCGCCGGGTCGGGACTCGCCGGCCGACCCCTCGTCACCGTCGCACGCTCGGAACCCGCGACGGACCTGGAGGTGTACCTCGACATGGTCCCCGGACATGATATCCCATGGAGCAAGTACTACCTCGGTCTGGGGTGCGTGAACACGGCCGTGCTCGTGGGAGTGCTGGCCGGACTCCCCCCGATGGCGTGGCTTCCGGAGGTGTCGTGGCTGACGTTCGTCGTCGCCTCGCTACTGGTCTCCGCGGCGGTTCACACGGTGCTGAACAGACGGCTTCGCATCGGTTCGACGGCCGCGCCGCCCACCGAACCGAAGCCATGAGACCTCGGGCGTACCAGGTACTGCTGGTACTCGCGGCAGTCTGTCTGGTCGCCGGGTCGGGGGCGTTCTCGTCGGTCTCCGCCGACCGGGGGGTGTCGGTGTCCGTCGTCGACGACTCGGAGGCGTATCTGGCGGTCGACATCCCGGAGCAGGTCACAGTCACTGGAGGCGAGAAGGTCGATGGCACCGGAACCACCGTCGAGAACCAGGGGCAGAGCAACGCGACGAACGCGACGAACGCCAACGAGTCTGGTCTCCGGCGCTCCGAAGTGACGCTCCTCACGGTCAGGAACAACTTCGACGCTGGAGTCGACGTCTCCGTAGACTTCCAGGGAGACAGGAGGGGGACGTTCCCCGAACTGTCGGGCGCTCACTGGTCGTTCTCGCTCGACCCTGGTGACAGCGAACCGGTAACGGTCGACGCCACTTGCCCTGGGGACGGGATGCAATCCCGGACGGTCGTGTTGGAGATCGTCGCAGTCGGGTCCGGTGAACGAGTCGAGATGACACGCGAAGTGGCCGTCGCCTGCGAGTAAGCCACAATTCTTTACTACGCTTCGAGTACCTCTTCGGCCATGGCGAGAGACTACGGGTCGCTGCACGACCCGAACGCGGAGTACACGATGCGGGACCTCTCCTCGGAGTCGATGGGCCTCGGCAACGACCGCGGCCCACGCGACGTCGAGATTACGGACGTCCAGACGACGATGATTGACGGGAACTTCCCGTGGACGCTCGTCCGGGTCTACACCGACGCGGGCGTCGTCGGGACCGGCGAGGCCTACTGGGGTGCGGGCGTCCCGGAACTCGTCGAGCGGATGGCACCGTTCGTGGTCGGCGAGAACCCGCTCGACATAGACCGACTGTTCGAACACCTCGTCCAGAAGATGTCCGGTGAGGGCTCCATCGGCGGCGTCACCATCACCGCGATTTCGGGCATCGAAATCGCCCTCCACGACCTCGCGGGGAAACTGCTCGACGTCCCTGCCTACCAGTTGCTCGGCGGGAAGTTCCGCGACGAGGTCCGTGTGTACTGTGACTGTCACACCGCCGACGAGGCGGACCCGGACGCGTGCGCGGACGAGGCAGAACGCGTCGTCGAGGAACTGGGCTACGACGCGCTGAAGTTCGACCTCGACGTCCCCTCCGGCCACGAGAAGGACCGCGCGAACCGCCACCTCCGGAACCCCGAGATTCGCCACAAGGCGCGTATCGTCGAGGCCGTCACCGAGCGCGTCGGCGACCGTGCCGACGTCGCCTTCGACTGCCACTGGACGTTCTCGGGTGGGTCGGCCAAGCGGCTCGCGCGCGAACTCGAACAGTACGACGTCTGGTGGCTGGAGGACCCGGTCCCGCCGGAGAACCACGACGTCCAGAAGACCGTCACCCAGTCGACGGTGACGCCCATCGCCGTCGGTGAGAACGTCTACCGCAAACACGGGCAGCGCCGCCTCCTCGAAGAGCAGGCCGCGGACATAATCGCGCCGGACCTCCCGAAGGTCGGCGGGATGCGCGAGACGCGGAAGATAGCGGACATGGCCGACACGTACTACGTCCCGGTGGCGATGCACAACGTCGCTTCACCGGTCGGAACGATGGCGAGCGCACACGTCGGGGCCGCCATCCCCAACTCGCTGGCCGTCGAGTACCACTCCTACGAACTCGGCTGGTGGGGAGACCTCGTCGAGGAGTCGGTCATCGACGACGGACACATCGAGATCCCCGAGAAGCCGGGGCTGGGACTCACCCTCGACATGGACACCGTCGAGGAGCACATGGTCGAGGGCGAGACGCTGTTCGACGAAGCGTGAGCTTCGTCGAGCCCGCAATTCTCCGATTCGAGCAGTTCGACGAAGCGTAAGTCGCGTCGAGCCCACGATACTCCGACTCGTGCTGTTCGACTGAGCGAACTCGAACTCGCTGAACGCTGCTCTGAGTAGTTCGACTGAGCGGAGCGAGGTCGGGCCTACGACATCGCTGTTCTGGCAGGTACATCTCGTTCGTCGTGGGACGACGGCCGAGGTGGTTCGGGCGGGGGAGACGGAGTGGTGGTCGGTCGAGAGCGGAGGATAATTCGCTCCGCAAGTCGACAGACGCCGCCGGTGTAGTTTCATATTTGAACCCATTCGAGGGTTTGGAACCTCCTAAGAGCCGTGAAATTTTCGTCCGGCAGTCGCGCTCGCTCGTCCACCATTCGGGAGCGTCACGCTTCGTCTGTCGACCGTCAGACAATCGCTCTAACTCTGGATATCACGGGTTTTGAACGGTCCTGAACGGAGAACGGTGCGAACGAACTCGGTGCAACTGGGCGCAACGGTTTCGCCGCTGACAACGGAGTCATCGGTTTATCCCTAAGACCTTCATGGGCTGGTGTATGAGTTCACAGCGACTCACGGACACCCCGCCCGAAACAAGCTCCGCGCACGCCGAACCCACCGAGGTCGAACGAGACGACGCGTTCCACCTCCTCTCGAACGCACGTAGGCGGTCGGTCATGCGGTACCTCCTCGACGTAGAGGGGCCGGCCGAACTCGGAACGCTCGCTGAACACGTCGCGGCGCTGGAGAACGACTGTGACACCGACGAACTGTCGTCCGACGACCGGAAACGTGTCTACATATCGCTCTACCAGGGCCACATGCCGAAACTAGACAACCACGATATCGTCGAGTACGACCAGGCTCGCGGGACGGTCGAACCCGAGCCCATCATGCAGGCGTTCGCGCCGTACCTCGACGAGGACCCGCTCTCGCTCGACGACACCGACCCGGTGCGCTCGGACGCCGCGGAGTCACCGTTCACGTCCGCGATCAACTCCATTCTCGGTCGATAGCGGCACCGACACGCCCTCCAGTCCGGTTCTCTGGTCGATGCGCGCCGAGAGCCGTCGGTGTTGATTCGATTCCGAAAACTATTGCACTCGAATCGGAGTAAACCCTTTAGACGGTGGCGGAGAACCCCCCGCCATGAGTTCCACAGACCTTCGCCGGACGCTGGAGTGGATGGGGGACCGCTTCGACTTCGGGGAGTACGAGATCGAGGCGTACCTGGCCGTCCTCGACCACGGCGACCTCACCGCCAGCGAGATCGCCGACCACACCGACATCCCACAGCCGCGGGTGTACGACACGGTCCGGAAGTTGAGCGACCGCGGGATGGTCGAGGTCCGGGAGTCCCGCCCGATGCGTGTCGTCGCCCTCGACCCGGAGGAGGTGTTCCCGTCGGTGCAGGAGTCGCTCGACGACCTGGTGACGGACCTCTCCGCCCGCTACACCGCGCCTACTCGCGAGACGGAGGCCGTGTCGCTCGTCAAGTCCCGTCCGAGCATCCTGCGCTACCTGGAGTCCGTCCTGGAGATAGCAGAGTACGAACTGGCGTGTTCGCTCACGCCGGGGTTGCTCGAACGGTTCGAGTCGGAGCTGGCGGACGCTCGCTCCCGGGGCGTGGCCATCGAACTCCTCGTGACGCCGGCGGCCGACGCCCCCTCGCCCGAGGAGTTCGACTACGACGCCGTCGCCACCGAGGTGCGCGCCCGACGCGGCATCACGACGCCGGTGATGGCCGTCGCGGACGGCGAGCGGTCCGTCTACGCGACGCAGGACGCACTCACCGACGGGAGCGAGCGCTACGGCGTCATCTTCAACCGCTCGGCGCTGGGCTTCCTCGTCGGCGGGTTCTTCAACACCGTCCTCTGGACGACCGGAGAATCGGTCGTCTCCGGCGGGACGGGGTCGTTCCCGCGACGCTACGCCTCCATCCGGCGATGTGTCAAGGACTTCCAGGAAGCGGACGGGGCGTTCAGCGTGACCGTCGTCGGTCGAGACGTCGTGACGGGCGAACACCGCCGCGTGACGGGCCGCGTGAGCGACCTCAGCCTCGCCTCCTCGGACGAGGTGGCGACGCTCACCGTCGAGGCCGAGGACGGCGAGGTGACGGTCGGCGGGCGCGTCGCCGCGTACGAGGACGTCGAAGCCCACGAGATACACGTCGAGGAGGCCTGAGCGATGAAGCGTTACGACGCGCTCTACCAGTTGTACGACGAGTTCGACGCGGAGACGCTGCGAGCGTACCAGGAACTCGCGGACGTGTTCCCGGCGCTCGGCACGCGCGTCGCCCTGGAGCAGTGGAAGGACGTCCGCGACGAACTCGACGAGCGGAAGGCGGCCATCCGCGAGGCGTTCCCCGTCGGCGAGACGTTCGCGGACGTGGCCGCCCACGCCTCCCGCGAGGGTGCGTTCACCGCCCTCGACCTCCTCGGCAAGTACGACTGTGCGGTGAACGTGCTCGTCCTCGACGTCGACGAGACGCTCCGTTCAGCGGGCAGGACCGACAACGAGATACCCCGCGAGACGCTGTCGCTGCTGACGAAACTCCACGACGGCGGGATACCCATCGTCATCTGCACGGGACAGACGCTGGAGAACGTCAAGGGATTCATCACGCAAGGGTTGGGCAACGAACTCGTCCACTCCGGACGGTTCTCCATCGTCTACGAGGCGGGCAACGGCGTGTTCACGCCCGGCCACGGCCCCGACACCAAACGCCTGCTGTACGACGACCTGGACGCCGACGTCAGGGGGACGTTCGACGAGATTCGCGGGCGGGTCCTCCCCGAGGCCCCCGAGCGAGTCAACCGGGGCTGTCACCTGCAGGGCAACGAGTTCACCGTGACGCTCAAACCGAACTTCCAGACCGGGAGCGAGCGAGCCGTCGAGGTCATCGACGAGGCGCTCGTCTACCTGCTGGACCTGCTCGGAGACGTCCTCGATGGAGCGACGGCAGAAGAGACGCGGGCGTACTACGCCCGCACCGACCCCGAGATTCGCGGCGTCCTCGAACGCGGGCCGGGCGTGCCGGACGCCGAGGTCCCGGAGGACGTCGAGGAGCGACTCGAACGACTGGAGGTCGGGTACTACGAGGGCGACGCCGCCGAACTCGGTAGCTACGAACTCGACAAGGTCGCGGGCGTCGAGGCCGCACTCGACGTGCTCGGCATCGACGACCCGTTCTCGCTCGTCATGGGCGACTCGAAGTCCGACCTCCGGGTGATGGAGTGGGTCGCCGAGGAGGAGGCGGGCATCGCCGCCGCCCCGAACCACGCCTCGGAGGTCGTCCTCGACCACGTGCTGGAGACGGACGAACTCGTGTTCGAACGCGACGGTGCGGCCAGCATGCTCAGGATGGTGTACGCGCTGGACCGACTGGCCGGGCTGGAGTAGTCCGGAGCGGTCGCGCTGCTATCGGGTACGACTTTCAGAGACGGGCCGACAGCCCGTGGCCGTCGACGGGTGAACTACGTCAGCGGGTGGGTCTGGGGTGACTGCGACCGGGTCGAGTACGAGCCAGTCGAATCGAGGCGCTCCGCTGGACCGGGTCCGGTCAGTCGCTGACCTCGAAGCGGATGCGGTCGCCGTGCGTGAGTGTCTCGTTCCCCGAGATGCGTTCCCAGTCGCTCCCGGACCGCCGACGGGCGACGGTGTCCTGCCGGATACGGGAGCCACGGAGCAACGCCGGTCGGACCGGCGCGCCGTGCTTGTCTGCGAGTCGCTCGACCGCGTCGACGACCGTCGCCCCTTCCGGGAGCGACATCTGGCTCCGCGCGACGCCAGCGCGGGCCATCGAGAGGCCCACGAGTTCGACGCCGACGCCGACGGTCGGTTCGTCCGCTACGGTCTCGATATCCGTGCCACCCACTCGCGTACTCATAGGACTACGTTAGACCACGAGGACTAAAGTTTTACTCACATTCGAAAGAACGACTGGCCGGACTCGTTCGACGGTTCGACCGGGTTTCGATGGGTTTTACGCCACCGCCGGGCGTCGGCCCGGACATGAGCGACGAGCACCGGACGGAGCGCGACAGTCTCGGCGAGATGCAGGTACCGGCGGATGCCTACTGGGGGGCACAGACGCAGCGGGCGGTCGAGAACTTCCCCATCTCGGGCATCGAGTTCTCGCGGCGGTTCGTCCGTGCGCTGGGCGTCGTGAAGAAGTCGGCCGCGCGGGCGAACGTCGACCTCGGCCACGTCGACGAGGAGACGGGCGAGGCCATCGTCGAGGCGGCCGACGAGGTCATCGCGGGCGACCACGACGACCAGTTCCCGGTCGACGTGTTCCAGACCGGGTCGGGGACCTCCTCGAACATGAACGCCAACGAGGTCGTCGCCAACCGCGCCGCCGAGATACTGGGCGAAGATATCGGCTCGCGCGCGGTCCACCCCAACGACGACGTCAACTTCGGCCAGTCCTCGAACGACGTCATCCCGACCGCGATGCACGTCTCGGCGCTCGAAGCCGTCGAGAAGGACCTGCTCCCCGCACTGGAGACGCTGCGCGACGAACTCGCCGCGAAGGAAGAGGAGTTCGACGACATCGTGAAGACGGGCCGGACGCACCTGCAGGACGCCACGCCGGTCCGTCTCGGTCAAGAGTTCGGCGGCTACCGCGCACAGGTCGAGAAGGGCATCGAGCGCGTCGAGAACACCACCGACCACCTCGCCGAACTCGCCCTCGGCGGGACGGCGGTCGGCACCGGCCTCAACACCGACCCCGAGTTCCCCGAACTCGCCGCGGAGTACATCGCCGAGGAGACGGGCCTCCCGTTCCGCGAGGCCGACAACCACTTCGAGGCGCAGGCCGCCCACGACGCGATGAGCGAGGGCCACGGCGCGCTCCGGGTCGTCGCTGGCTCGATGAACAAGATAGCCAACGACCTCCGCCTGCTCGCCTCCGGGCCGCGGAACGGCCTCGGAGAACTCGACCAGCCGGAGAACCAGCCCGGTTCGTCCATCATGCCGGGGAAGATCAACCCCGTCGTCGCCGAGGCGGTCAACCAGGTCCACAAGCAGGTCGTCGGCAACGACGCCGCCGTCAGCGCGGGTGCGGCGGAGGGCCAGATAGACCTCAACCTCTATAAGCCGGTGCTGGCGCACAACTTCCTCGAATCGACGAACATGCTCGCCAACGCGGCCGAGACGTTCGGCGAGAAGTTCGTCGCGAAACTCGAAGCCGACCGCGAGACCTGCGAGACGCAGGTCGAGCGCTCGATGGCGCTCGCCACCGCGCTCAACCCCGCCATCGGCTACGACAAGGCGTCGAAGGTCGCGAAGCAGGCGCTCGCCGAGGGGAAGACCGTCAAGCAGGTCGCCGTCGACGAGGGCTACCTCTCCGAGGCGGAGGCCGACGAGGTGCTCGAACCGCTCGCGATGACCGAGCCGGGTATCCTCGGCGACGAGGAGTGACGGCCTCGTTCGGGCCCGACTGCGCCCGACCGCGACCGACCGTGCCTGACCGCGACTGACTGGTTTTTTACCGTCCCGTCGCGGAATCCCGGACATGACGACCCCGGACTACGACTACGAGGACCTCGGCCTCGTGGCGGGGCTGGAGATCCACCAGCAACTCGACACCGCGACGAAGCTCTTCTGTGGCTGTCCGACGACCCGGCGCGACCCCGAGGAGGCGATGCGGACGGTGACGCGCTACCTCCACCCGACGCGCTCGGAACTGGGCGAGATAGACGAGGCCGCCCTCGAAGAGAGCCGCGTCGACCGCGAGTTCGAGTACCTCGCGTTCGACACCACCTGCCTCGTCGAGGAGGACGACGAACCACCCCACCGCATCGACGACGAGGCGCTGGAAGTGGTGCTCGAAATCGCCGCCCTCCTGGAGACGACGACCATCGACCAGGGACAGATAATGCGGAAACTCGTCGTCGACGGCTCGAACACCTCCGGGTTCCAGCGTTCGATGCTCGTCGCCACGGACGGCGAGATTCGGACCGACGACGGCCCGGTCGGTATCGCCGACCTCCTGCTCGAAGAGGAGTCCGCCGGTCGCGTCGAGGAACGCGACGACGGCGTCACCTACGCGCTCGACCGCCTCGGCATCCCGCTGGTCGAGATCGGCACGAAACCGGACATCCGCTCGCCCGAGCAGGCCCAGGAGGCCGCCGGCGAGATCGGGATGCTGCTCCGGTCGACCGGGAAGGTGAAGCGGGGTCTGGGCACCATCCGGCAGGACGTCAACATCTCCATCGCCGAGGGCGCGCGCGTCGAACTGAAGGGCGTCCAGAGCCTCGACGATATCGCCGATATCGTCCGCAACGAGGTCCATCGGCAGGTCCAACTGGTCGACATCCGCGACGAACTCGCCGACCGAGACGCCGGCGTCGGCGACCCACGGGACGTGACCGACGTCTTCGCGGACACCGACAGCGGCGTCATCGCGGGCGCGGCGACGGTGATGGCCGTCCCGCTCCACGGGTTCGACGGCCTCGTGGGACGGGAGATTCAGCCCGACCGCCGCCTCGGAACCGAGTTCTCCGACCACGCGAAACGCTCGGGCGCGGGCGGCATCTTCCACACCGACGAACTGCCGGCGTACGGCGTCACCGACGAGGAGGTCGAGGCCCTGCGCGACGCTGTCGGTGCGAGTGGTGACGACGCAGTCGCCATCGTCGCCGCGGGGACGAGCGTCGCCGAGAGCGCCATCGGGGCCGTCGCCGACCGAGCCGAAGCTGCCATCGAGGGCGTCCCCGAGGAGACGCGCGGCGCGAACGACGACGGCACATCACGATACCTCCGGCCGCTCCCCGGCGCGGCCCGGATGTACCCCGAGACGGACGTCCCGCCAGTGGACCTCGACCTCGGTGCGGTCGAGACGCCCGAACTGCTCACCGAACGCGTCGACCGCTACGTCGAGGAGTACGGGCTGGACGCGGGTCTCGCCGAACAGGTCGCGTTCGGCCGGCGGATGCCCGTCTTCGAGACGGCCGTCGAGAACGGCGTCGACCCGACGCTCGCCGCCGGGACGCTCGAATCGACCGTCACCGAACTCCGCCGCGACGACGTGCCCGTCGAGCGGTTGCGCGAGGACCACTTCCTCGCCGTCCTCGACCGCGTCGAGTCCGGCGACCTGGCGAAGGAGGGCGTCGGCCCCGTGCTGCGGACGCTCGCCGACCACCCCGAGATGACCGCGGAAGAGGCCGCCGAGGAGGCCGGACTCGGCGGCGTCGACGAGAGCGAGGTCCGCGAGACCATCGCCGAGGTCGTCGAACGGAACGGCGACCAGGTGGAGGCGGAGGGGATGGGAGCGTTCTCCGGACTGATGGGCGAGGCGATGGGCGCACTCCGCGGGAAGGCCGACGGCGAACTCGTCAGTTCGGTGCTCCGCGAGGAGATACAGAAACGCGCCTGAGCCTGCCGCCCCTACGTTCTTTGCGAGTGGTCGCGTCACACACCTCTGTATGAGAATCGGTGAACACGCGTCCGTCCACGAGACGGCGACCGTCGCCGACGGCGCGAGAGTCGGGAAACACGCTGACGTGCGCCCAGGCGCTCGTCTGGACGACGGTGCTCGCGTCGAGAAGCACGCCGAGGTCCGACGGCGACCACAGGACCGTCCCTGACCGACTCCCGTACTACTGACTCGTCTTCAGTCCCGACCCAGCAATCCGAAGAGTCTCGGGAACCGACCCAGCGTCTCGGCGTCGAGCAGCGTTCGTCGCTCCGCACGCTCCTCGACGCGCCGCCGCGCCACGGGGAACGGTTTGTAGTCGAACTCCTCGTACATCGCCAGCTGGTCTTCCAGCTGGTCGGGAACCGACCCGCGGACCGCACCCGGAAGCTCTCGCATCGCGAGGTGGCCGACGTTCGACGGCGCGAGCACGCCGCGAGCGCGGTTCTCGACCGGCGAGACGACCTGGTTCCACGACCCGCGGTTGACCATCGGAATCTCGCAGACGGGCAGCCCACCCATCGGCGAGAACCCGGTCGTGCGAACCTCGCGTCGCCAGTCCGCCGGGTCGTCGCTGTCGAACTCTTCGGTCAGCGTCTCGGCGGCCGCGCGTAGCGCGTCCTCCACGACAGCGTCTCGGTCCTCATCGAACCAGTCGTGGCTCGTCTCGCCCCGGAGGGCATCCACGAGCGTCACGTCGCGGTCGGTACGCCCGTGGTCCCCGGCGTGGGGGAACTCGTCCTCTTCGGGATGGACCTCCAGTGGCGGGTCGAAGACGAGTTCGGGCGTCAGGTCACCGAGCGCTGGGCCGAACACGCGCTCCTGTAGCTCGCGGCGCGTCTCCTCCCAGATGGCCATCGCCGCGAAGTCGTATCGCCCGTCTCCGTCGGCGTCGAACCCGCCGTCGCGCTCGGGGTCGTCCCCGTCGGCAGCGCCCTCGGCCCACGTGTAGCCCGCCTCGCGCCACGCGTCGAGTTCGTCGGCCATCGCTCGAAGTATCCAATCGTCGCTCTCTCGGGCGACGTCCGCGAGTATCGGTGCCGAGTGGCGGGCGACCGGGTCGCGGGTGGCCGCCTCCTGCAGGATGGACTCGACACCGTCCATCGACAGCGGCCCGTCGGCGAGGTGCTCGTCGACGACCGTCTCCAGCAGGTCCGCGCGGTGGATGGAGCCCCACCGACCCTCGGCGTCGCCAGCACGCCACCCGGTCGCGGGTGCGTTGTTCCACTGCGCGAAGTAGCCCGACTCGGGGTCGGTCCCCGAACAGTCGAGGCCCGCGCCGACGCGGGTGCCGTGCCAGCGGAACCGGTCGGCCGGGACCGGGAACCGCGGATCCACGTCGTCCGGCCGCTCCGGGATGCGACCGGTGTGGACGTACCGGACCTCCTCGCTATCCGCGAACAGGAAGTTGAAGCTGAACGGGAACTCCGCGAGGTGTTCTTCGGCCTCCTTCGGTGAGTCGAGCGCTCCGAGTTCCGACCACTGGAGCGCGGCTTGTAGCTCCTGTCCTCGCGTCGTCGTGCGCTGCGCCCACGCGACGCGCTCGGTGGGGTTCCACGCGACGACGGGCATCGTCGCGCCGCTCTCCTCGACCCACGCCAACTGCTGAGTCTCGCCCCCCGCGGGTCGCTGCCCGTCCGCGAGCGCCCCGAGCCGGGACGGCGAGTGCGTCACCTCCTCGGTGCGGAACTCGCGCCAGCGGCCCCGCCAGTAGTACCGGTCGTCGTCCGTCGGGTGCAGACGGAGGGCGACGGTGTCGCGCATGTCGTCGTAGCCGCTCGTGACCGACCACGCGAACTCGGGCGTCCGGCCGATGACGACGCCCGGCGTGCCGACGACGGCGATGCCGGCGCAGTCGAACCCCGCGCCGTGGAGGCCCACCTCGTGGACGACGGGCGGTCGGAAGTACCCCATCTGGGGGCCGCCGAACATCATCGGGGACCCGGTCTCCGTTCGGTCGCCCGATACGACGAGCGCGTTCGACCCCCACTCGAACCCCGCGAGCGCGCCCGTCGCTCGCTGGAGGCCGAACACCTTCCCCTCGCGTTCGCCCCACGGGACGGCACCGAGTGCGGCCTCCGCGAGGTCGAGTTGCTCCGCGGGCACGTCGTCGAAGCGTAGTGCGTCCTCGCCGCCGTCGCGGGGTGCGTCGAGCGTGGCGGTGTGGTCCTCGGGGACGCGGAGCCAGTTCAGGTCGCCGTACGCCTCGTAGGCAGCCGCGCGGTCCGCCAGGCGCTCTTCGAGGCGGGCGAACCGCGCGGCGTTCCCGATCTCGTGACCGCCGAACGTGCCGAAGTAGCCGATCATGTACGCGAGGACGGCGACGGTGTCGACCGGGTCCCACGGTTCGGGGAGGTGGCCGAGCGTGAGGAACTCCGCCGGGAGGTCGCGCATCGCCTGCGCGCGGCGGCGGTTGACGCCAGCGGCGAACCCCTCCAGCAGTTCCTTCGCCTCCGGCGTTGACCGCTCGTACTGGCGTTCGAGTTCCTCGCGCGTGTAGAGGTCGCGTCTGACCTGCCGGTCGGAGGCGACCTGCGACGGCCCGAGGACGCCCGCGCTGTCGCCGTAGCCGACGTGCCGGAGCACGTCCATCTGGAACAGTCGGTCGCGGGCCTGCGCGTACCCCTGGCCGTACCCGAGTGCGTACCGCGAGTCGGCGTAGACGTGGCTGACGCCGTACTCGTCGGTGAGCAACTCGACGTCCGGTTCGTCCGTCATCGAGGCGGAGTGACACGCGGGCGGGACAAGAAGCTATGCGCCGGGTGCACCACCGGGGGAACTGGTACGTATTAGGCTCTCGACTCGGTGGCCCGTGACCGAGGTGTCTCCTTCCCTGGCGAGTGGAGCGAGTAGACTGCAGGCACCCTGCGAGGGCGTTCCGATTTGGCGGGGGAGAGGAGACGGCCACCTCCGACTCTCGTTCAGCGGCGAGTGCTCGAACGACGAGGTTGCGTCTGTCGCGGCGTCACCTCCCGTGGTCCAGTAATCGCCGTTCCGCTCCGATGCCCGGTAGTCCGTTCGGCAACGACTCGCCAGTCGAGACTGGTGAGTCGCCGCCGTCACGGTACACACGCGGTACGAGTTCATCCGACGAACCGCCGCTCGTTCCGAAGAACCCGCTGTACGGTGCCGATAACGACGGGAACAGAGCGTGCAAACATCGAACCGTCACTCCGCGGACCACGGCCTCACTAAGTAGTTACCCGCCCCGTGAGCTGATTTGGATATATGGCTAGCGTCTCACTCTATGCACGTGACTGTAGTAGACGACAGTAATGGTCCAACCGTTCGTCGTCGGTTGTCAGAACTGTGAGTATCAGCGTACGGTAGCGACCCTCGACACCGCGTTAGAACTCTACGGGGAGCACAGAGACAGTAACGACCACAGCGCAGAGGTCTGGTCGAGACGGTACCTCGCGGACCTCGACGAGGACGCCCCGGACTACATGCCCTCCCTCGATACGACCGACAACGCGCCGTCGCCCGACCCAACAGCGAGTGCTGGGGGCAACGCTAAGGCCGTCGATACCGACGACTGACGGGACGCGACCGGTTGATTCGTCGGACCTGTCCCTCCATCGACGCAGACAGTGGCTCGCTCGCGGGTGTCGCTTTCCGCGGGTCGTGAGGCGAAACGTCGTCAGTGTGGTCGAATCGTCCTTCACTGGCCAGTGGGGCACTTCACCGAGAGGTGTGGCTGCTCGCCGTCGACGGCCGCGACGAACTGACGAGGGCTGTTCTCCTCGTCGACGACCGTCGGTGGACCGACGGGTCGGTAGCGACCACGAGCAGGCCCGAGTGTCGCCACCGTTACGACGGGGGGTTCACTGGCGTACTGACCTGTCGATAGACACTGAAGCGACCCGAGAGACGGCGCGAGATAAATGATTCCGATAGTGGAGGTGAGCAGTTATTCTGGCGTACCCCTCCTCGTCTCTTGCCCGCCCACAGTCCCCTGGTCGCTGGTGAACGCGCTCCTGAGGCGTGACCCATGTGGGCGGGCGATAGTGCGACTGGACAGGACCGAACGATAGGGAGCGTGAGCAGGTCGCTTCTGCAGGGCGCGGACACGAGAGTACCGACGCTACGCCGTCGAGAGAGCACCATCGTCACCACCTACTCGTACCATAGACTTCTATTTCGATGGTGAAGCCCACACGTATTTAGGACCTGGACTATCAGATGGTACAACGTGACACCGCACGACTCTCCCGTGGAGGGTGCAGCGAGGGGTTCTCTCGCGGGCGAGTTCACCGAGCCGTATCTCTGTCGAGCGTGCTCGACGGACGCTGCTGGCGAGCGACCAGCGACCGTCGACGAACTGCTCGCGCAGGACGATGCACCTGGGTGTCCGAACGACGTCGTCGGCCGCTACCGCATCGACCGGCAGTCCGGACTCCCGGTCAACGGGTGGCTCTGTGCGGACCACCGAGATGCACTTCGCAAGCACCTCGTAACGACGTTCGCCGAGTACTGATTCACACGTCCCCGGAACAGACGGAGTACCGTCGACCGTGAGTCGATATCGAGCGCCGCGTTCGCGCAGTGGTGGTCATGACCTCGCAGGCGACGACCGTTTTCCGGCGACCGTCGTAGGTACGTCTCCGAGCATCTGAGGGCGACCGTTCGGAGTCGAGAGCGTCGGCTGACGCCGTCACACGACGAACGACGAGATATCCATGGACGCACCACACTCACCCCCGACCGTTACGACGGAAGCAGAGCTGGTCGAACAGTTCAACGAACTCATCGAATCGGCCCACCGACACGGTGTCGACGTCGAAGGCGCGTGGGCCTGTCGCGACACGGACGCGTGGATGGACTACGAGCTACTGGTCTCTGCCGTCAGGCCGGTCACGTTCGGGTAGTTCGTCCGCTGTCGTGCTGTCGCCGGTGCCGTCCGGCTCGTCCGCCCGTGCCGTCTGGACAACGGCTCAGTCGTACCGGTCCGGATTCTCGATACGGCTCTGCGCACGTCGAAGGATTCCACGGAGCGTACTCACCTCGCGGGTCGTGGGGTGGGCGCGGCCGACGAGGCGGCGGAACATCCGCCGGGTCTGCTGCCGTCGCTCCTCGACGATGCCCGCCGCCTCGACGAACGACCCCCACTGGTCGTGGAGTCCCACCACGTCCTGCTGGGGCGCGCGGTCCACCTCGGTCGGGTGCTGGTGGTCCTCGACCGTCAGCGTCCGCAGTTCGTAGCAGACGACTGTCGCGGCCTGCCCGAGGTTGAGGACGGGGTAGTCCGCGCTCGCCGGGATGGTACAGACCTCGTCCATCCGTTCGAGCTCCTCGTTGTGGAGGCCGACGCGTTCGCGTCCGAACACGACGCAGGTGTCCGCCTCGACGCCCTCCAGCGAGTCGGCGAGTTCTCGCGGCGTCCGGAACGGGTACCGGACGTGGCGACGCTCGTCGTCGTTGGTGATGGCCGTCGTCCCGACGGTGTGGTAGTTCTCGACGACGTGGTCGAAGCTCACCTGGCGAGCGTTCGGGAGGATGTCCTCGCGTGCTTGCCCCGCGAAGCCGTACGCCTCGCCGTCCTCGTCGAGGTCCGGCGGGTCGACCAGCAGCAACTCCGAGAGGCCGAAGTTCTTCATCGCCCTGGCGATGGTCCCGACGTTGCCGGGCGTGCGCGCGTCCACGACGGCGACCGCGATGCTCATTGGCCGTGGTTGCCGGTCGGTGGGGAAAAGCGGCGCGTTCCGGGGTCGCGGCGAGAAGAACGGGCCGGGCGGGCGCTACAGGTCGAGGTCCGAGAGGTCGATGTCGAGCGCCTCCCGTTCCTCGTCGCTCATCTCCGCGAGTTCGGTCTCTAGGTCATCGAGCTGTGGGTCGGGCTCTGGCTGGACGACGTCGTCGGGGTCGGTGTCGACGTGCTCCATCCCGCCGTAGCCCTCGGGGGCCTCGCCACCGTCGGCGAACCACTGGTGGAACGCGTTCTGCAGGAGGCGGTCCCCCGCGAGGTCGGTGCCGCCCTCCTCGCGGAACCAGTAGAGGAAGTCGGGTTCGTGCTCGTTGCAGAGCAGCACCTCGCCGAGCGGTTCGCCGTAGACGACCTTCGCCTGCTTGCAACGCTGGCGCTCCTCCTCGCCGTAGGTCAGCCAGCAGGCGTCACACGGCTTGTCGACGAGCGTCGCCAGTCGGGCGATGCGCTCCCTCGGCTCGGGCGGAATCTGCGCGAGCGGTTTCAGCGACCCGTCGTCGCCGAGAATCTCTTCCTCGTCGAAGCGCCACCCGCGGAGGCCGATGCTCACCTTGCTCATACGGATGGTACCCGAGCCGGAGAGAAAAACGGTCTGTTCTCGGAGTGTGCAACGCGCATACTTTTCCGCCCGAGTACCTTGCATATTTCAAGCCGGTTACACGGCGTGAGGACCACAGCGTGAGCAACTCCGGAGACGACATCGAGACGGAGACGACCGAGGGCGCGCCCACGACGCGCTCGGTGTTCCGGTCCCATCCGCTCGCGAGTGCGAGTTTCGACACCCTGCCGACGCAGGTCGCCATCCTCGACAGGGACGGCACCATCGTCTACACCAACGAGGCGTGGCGTGCGTTCGGCGAGGCGAACGGCATCCAGGGCGACCCCCACACCATCGGGGACAACTACCTCGCGGTCTGTGCGGCGAGCAGCGGCGACTCCGGTGACACGGCCGCGGCGGGACTCGACGCAGTCCTCGACGGCGAGCGCGACGAGTTCTCCGTCGACTACCCGTGTCATAGCCCGAACGAACGGCGCTGGTTCACGATGCGCGCGGTTGGGTTCGTCCACGAGGGCGAGCGGTTCGTCCTCGTGTTGCACCTGAACGTCACCGAGCAGAAGCTGGCCGAGCAGCAGGCCAGAGACCAGAACGCGAAGCTGGAGACGACCAATCGGGTCGGCGAACTCATCCGGGGACTCACCCGGACGCTGTTCGACGCCGAGAGTCGCGAACAGCTCGAACAGAGCCTCTGTGTGGGTATCGTCGCCGACGACGACCTCTACTCGTTCGCGTGGACGACGGAACGTGACGTGAACGACGACGGCATCCGGCCGCGTGCGTTCGCCGGCGACGACGGCGGGTTCCTCGACGCGGCGGGCGACCTCTCCCACGAGGTGCGGGCGCACAGCGCCATCGGGGCCGCCACGAGCGAGCGCCGCGTCCACCACGAACTCGCCAGCCCGACCGCCGAGGACCCGCTCTCCCAGGCCGTCTTCGAGGCGGGTGGCACCGGGTTCGTCGTCGTGCCGATGGCGTACAACGAGACGACCCACGGGTCGCTCGTCGTCCACACCGAGCGCCCGGACCCGTTCGGCGAGGCGGAGCGGACGGCGCTCGGACTGCTCGGCGAGACGGTCGGCTACGCCATCACCGCGATGGAGAACCGTCGCCTCCTCAACGCCGACAGCGTCGTCGAACTGCAGCTCTCGGTCGATTCGTCGGCCGTCGTCGACCTCTCGGCCCGGGCCGACTGTACGATCCGTCTCGACGGGTTCGTCCCGCTCACGTCGGGGAGCGCCATCCTCTACCTCGCGTCCTCGGACTGCGACGTCGACAGGGTACTCTCCGAGGGAGAAGCACACCCGTCTATCGACCGCATCTCGGCGGTGACCGAACGCGACGGCGAGCAGGTGTTCGAGGCCGTCGTCGCCGAGAACTCGGCCGTCGTGACGTTCGCCGACGCCGGAGCGAACGTCACGGAGGCAGTGGCAGAGGACGGGACCGGGCGCATCGTCGCGGAGGTCTCCCCGGAGACGGACGTCCGGGAGTTCGTCGCGACCATCCGGGGGCGCTACGGCGACGCCGAACTCCTCGCGAAACGGACCGTCGAGCGCCAGGTCGACGCGCGGTCCGACGCGAGTCCGCTCGCACAACTGACCGACCGTCAGCGCTCCATCCTCGAAGCCGCCTACCACGCGGGCTACTTCGACTGGCCGCGCAACTCCTCGGGGACCGACCTCGCCGAGTCGTTCGACATCTCGCCGCCGACGTTCCACCAGCACCTCCAGGTCGGCCTCCGCAAACTGCTCGCGTCGGTCGTCGAGGACTGACGCGCTCCTCACGTCTCATCGTACCGACAGCAGACGCACCGGGAGAACCAGCTCCGCCGTCTCGCCCGCACGGGTCGCGTGTCGACTACGCTCTCGCCGACTCGACGGCGGTGAGACACGCGGCCGCCTCGTCGAGGGTCCGACCCGGTGCGACCGTGCCCGCCTCGCGGTCGTACTCGACGATGTCGAGCGCCGCGAGTTTCGGGAGGTGCCCGTGGTGGAACGCCGTGCGCGTCTGCTCCCGGTCGTCGGCCGTCGTCCCGTACATCGCGTACAGGTCGTCGACGAACGCCTCGGTCGTGGTGTCGTCCGGACGGTCGTCGAGATAGCGGACCGCGCACCGCCGCCAGCGTGACCCGAGCACCTCGAACAGGTCGTCGAGGTCGAGGACGGTCGTGAGGCCGGTGCCAGCGGTGTCGGGCGCGACGGTGGAGGGCTGTGGGTGTGCCATCTACCCATCAATCCACCAGCCGAGCGGTTAGTCATCTTCCCTAATTGGTTAGGTCGGGACAGTCCCGACAGAGAAACTGGTCCGACTCCGTGATTACGGTGATCCCCGCCGCCGTTCGAGTGCTCCGAGTCGCTCGACTCGTTCGTCGGTCGTCGGATGGGTCGAGTAGACGCGGCGAATCCAGCGACGGAGCCGCGCGATACCGCGTCGAATCGGTTTCTGGACGCTCCAGAGGATGGGCCGTCGACGCTCCCACGACTGCTTCGCGACGATTGGCTCGCGCGGTGGCGGCACGATGGAGAGCGCGACCACCTCCTCGTGGCGGAGGTCCGCTACGGGCGGTCGGTCGAGGGTCGCGTCGAGCGTCTTCAGTGCGCTCGCCAGCCCGCTCGGGTTCCCGGTGATGGCGACGGCACCCCGGTCGGCGGCGCGTTCGCGCGTCCGCGACAGGACGGCGACGAGGACCCGCCCGAGGAGCGTGACCGGAACCATGACGAGCGAGACGGGGATCGCGAACAGTCCGAGTCCGTCGCTCTGGGGGCTGCTCCTCGGCCCCATCCCCCACGCGTACTGCCGGACGAGGCGCGCGCCGGCGACGACGGAGGAGGCGGCCGTCATCACGGCGGCGTCGCGGTTCTTGACGTGGGCGAGTTCGTGGGCGACGGCCGCCTCCAGTTCCGCGTCGTCGAGCGTCGCCAGCAACCCCTCGGTCACGACGAGCGTCGTCGTGGCGGGACGGTAGCCGACGGTGAGTATCTCGGGGGCGTCCGTCTCGGCGACCAGCAGGTCCGGAAGCGGCAGGTCCGCCTGCTGGGCGAGCGCGGCCGTCGTCGAGCGGAGTCGGTCGTCCTCTGCCGGTCGCGTCGGCGTGTCCGGAAACAGCTTCCCGGTCGTGTCGAACGCCGACCGGACGGACTCCGCGACTGCTGTGCGCGCCGTTTCGCCCCACTCGCGGGCCACTCTCACCAGTCCGACCAGGACCAGGAGGTGCCAGGCCACCAGCAGCAGCCAGGGGAGCGGGCCCCACGACTCGGGCGACTCGGCACCCGTCAGGAGCGAGGCGGTCTCCTGTGCGAGGAGGATACCGAGCATCGGGCCGACCATCGCCAGACAGCCGACCGTCAGCCCGATCACCAGGAGTGCTGCGGCGACGCCGAACACGCCGACGACCAGCCCCAGGAGGCCCAGCAACGGAAACACGACCACCAGCCGGGCCGTCAGTGCGACCTCTCGTGGCCAGTGGACGACGCGCTCCGGGGGACGGCTCACGCGTCGACTCGACCCGGCGTCTCGCCGTCTCGGCTCATCCGTCGGTGCGTTCGCGTTCGAGACGGCGGAGCCGCTCGATGCGCTCGTCGGTCTCGGGGTGGGTCGCCAGCGCCCGGTGGAAGTACCGTTCGTTCAGCCGACGACGAACGCGACGGAACGGGAGGCGGACGCTCCAGAACAGGGGCCGACGCTTGTCGTAGGTGAGCTTCGGTCCCGGTTCACCGCTCGGGGCCGGCACGACCGACAGCGCGGCCAGCGCGGTGTCGCGGGCGTCGGTGTCGGGGGTCGAACTGACGTCGTCGGCGAGCGTGTCGAGCGCGCTGGCGAGCGGGGCGGGGTCGCCCAGCAGCGCCGTCGCGCCGCGGTCTGCCGCGAGTTCTCGGCTCCGGGACAGCGACGCGACGAGCGTCCGACCCGTCCCCCAGAACGCGTAGGACCCGGCGGCGACGGCGAGGAGAACGAAGTGGACGCCGCCGCTGTGCTGGAGCACGCGGGCGAGGTTCCTCGCACTCGACAGCGGGAGCTCGACGAGCGTCATCACGGCGGCGTCGCGGTTCTTGACGTGCGCGAGTTCGTGCGCGACGACGGCTTCGAGCTGGCGCTCATCGAGGGCGTCGAGCAGCCCCGTCGAGACGACGAGCTTCGCGTCGTCCGTCGAGAGCCCGGTCGTCATCGCGAACGGCCGCTCCCGGTCGGCGACGTGGACCGACGGCATCGGGAGGTCGGCGGCCTGCGCCAGTTGCGCGACTGCCCTGTGGAGGCTCGGATAGTCGGCGGGCGACACTTCCTCGGCGTCGAACGTCTCCGCGGCGTCCTGCTGGAGTGCGTGGTGGAGGACGGCGCACCCCGCGACGAGGGTCGCGACGGCACCGAGACCGACGGCCATCGCGTCGGTGAGCGAGACGCCGACGAAGGGAGCGAGCCACTGCAGGCCCCACCCGACGAGGACGGAGAGTCCCGCGCCGAACGCGAGGGTCAGCACCCCGAGGGCGAGCAGGGTCAGTGCCATCCGCCGCTGGAGGTCGCGGTCGAGGGGCCAGTTCATGTCACATCGTTGGCTCCAACCCACCAAAAGTACTGCGGCGCGTTCTCACGGCGTGAAGACGCCCGAGACGACGTGGTGCGACCGTATCGACGTGCCGCGACCGCACCGGCTTTGACCCGTCCGCCGCTAGGTCCGTCCATGCGAACCGTCGACGCCGCCGGTCTCCCCATCGGCGACGACCACCCGCCGCGCATCATGGGCGTGTTGAACGTCTCCAGCGAGTCGCCGTACGATCCGAGCGTCTTCGACGACCCCGGCGAGGCGGCCACGTACGTCGACGAGGAACTGGTCGACGAGGGGGCCGACATCGTCGACGTGGGCCTCGAATCGGCGAACAAGCGACTCGACGTGCTGACCGCCGAGCAGGAACTCGACCGTCTCGACACGGCCGTCGAGGCCATCCACTCGGTCTCCGGCGACGTCGTCTTCTCCATCGAGACGCGCTACCACGAGGTCGCCGCCGAGGCACTGGACCGCGGGTTCGACATGGTCAACGACGTCTGCGGGTTCGCCGACCCGGAGATGCCGCGCGTCTGCGAGGAGCGAGACGCCGCCGTCGTCAAGATGGCCTCGCCGCCGGACCTCGAACGACCCGGCGCGGTCGAGGAGGTCGATGATATCTACGACGCCCTCGAACTGAACGGCTTCACCGAGAAGACCATCGTCGACCCGGCGTTCGGCGGGTGGTCGGAGGCGAAGACGCTCGCCCACGACCGCGAGACGTTCGAGCGCCTCCGGGAGTTCCGCGGGTACGGGCGGCCGGTGCTCGTCTCCATCAACCGCAAGAACTTCCTCCGCGACCTCGCGGGTCGCTCGACGGAGGCGGCCCTGCCGGTCAGCCTCGCGGCCACGTCGATGGCCGTCGAACGCGGGGCGCACGTCGTCCGCACCCACGACGTCGCCGAGACGCGCGACGCGGCGCTCGTCGGCCACCGGTTCACCCGCGACCGGGTCCGGACGCCGAGCGTCGAGGAACTCGACGTGACGACGGTGCGCGAGGCCGAACGCCACGCCGAGCGGCTGGAGGCCGACGTCGACCTCTCGCGAGACGCGGTGGTGCGCGTCTTCGAGGTCCGGGCCGAGGACCGCACCGCCGACCGACTCTCGACGCTCGCCGCCGAACACGGGGCGCGATACGTCGAGGGGTCGAACGCCGACCTGCTGGTCGGCACCCACCGGTCGCTCACGGCACTCTGCTCGGCGAGCGACCCGGAGGAGAGCGAGACGGCGGCGGTGCTGGACGACGTCGCCGGCGAAATCGACTGACTCCGCACCCCGGAGGCGGAAGCGCGTCCGACGCGCGTCGTCCACTGGGCCGACAGGTAAGAGAAAACTTATTGCGTCGCCGTAAATATCGACGGATGCGAGTCGCCTGGCCACACGGGTAGGGGTACTTGGTGGCCAGGGGACCTACGGTTTATTACTGGGAGAGCATGCGATACACCGACTGGAACCCCGTCTACGAGGCGATACTCCGCGACTTCGGCTACGACCGGGCCGGTGACGAACGCGTCCGCGACCGCCTCGCCGTACTCGCCCGACGGTTCGACCACGACCGTCTTCCACCGTTCGCGGGCGCGACCGTCGCGGTCTGTGGCGCGGCTCCGTCGCTCGCCGACGACCTCGCCCTCGCGCGGCGTGCCGACCTCGTCGTCGCCGCCTCGACGGCCGCCGACGTCTGCCGCGCCGAGGGCGTCGCGGTCGACCTGATGGTGACCGACCTCGACAAGAACCCGGAGACAGCGGTCGAGTTGACCCACGAGTCGACGCCCGTCGCGGTCCACGCCCACGGCGACAACCGGCCGCTCGTCGAGGAGTACGTCCCGCAGACGACGAGCGAGTGGACGCTCCCGACGACGCAGGCCGAACCGGTCGGCCCGGTCGAGAACCTCGGCGGGTTCACCGACGGCGACCGCGGAGCGTTCCTCGCCGACCACTTCGGCGCGGACGAACTGCTGTTTCCGGGGTGGGCGTTCGACGACCCAGAGGTCTCGCCGGAGAAGCGTCGGAAACTCGCGTGGGCGGAGCGCCTGCTGTACTGGCTGGAACGCCGCCGCGGCGAGCGGTTCGCCGTCCTCGACGGTCGGCGGGAAGATATCGACACGTCCGCGCTACCGGTCGAGTGAGGGTTCTCGCTGGTCGGTGTCTCGACCGCCTCACGCCTCACGGTCGGTCGCTCCCGTGGCGAACACGCCGACGAGCACGGCGAACAGGACGACCGCGACGACGACGGCGGAGAGCGCTGCGACTCCGCGACTCTCCCCCATCACCTCGACGGCCACGCCCACGCCGGCCCCGACGGGGAGCGCGAACAGGAGGGCGTAGCCGACGGCGATCCGCGTTCGGGGGTCCACGCCTCTACGGGACGAGCAGGACCTTCCCGCTCGACTCGCGGTTCTCGATGTAGCGGTGGGCGTCGGCGGCCTCGTCCAGCGCGAACGTCTCGCCGACCTGCACCTCCAGCGTACCAGACGAGAGCATCTCCGTCAGCGGTGGCACCGCGCTCATCACCTTCTGTGGCGTGCGGTACATCGCCTGACCGAGGTGGTAGCCGATGACGCGCTGGTTCGCGAACAGCAGCGAGGCGGTGTCGGGACGACCCGGTTCACCGCTCGCCGCGCCGTAGCTGACCATCCGCCCGAAGTGGGTGAGGCAGTCGAGGCTCCGTTCGGTGGTGTCGCTACCGATGCCGTCCAGCACGAGGTCGACGCCGTCGCCGTCGGTCAGGTCGTTCACCTCCTCCGCGAAGTCGGTCTCGGTGTAGTTGATGGGGTGGTCCAGTCCGAGGTCGCTCGCGAGGTCGAGTTTCTCCTGCGTGCTCGCGGTGCCGAACGTCTCCGCACCAGCCTCGCGAGCTATCTGGACGGCTGCCGTCCCGACGCCACCCGCTGCGGCGTGGATGAGGACCGACTCGCCCTCCTCCAGTTCGCCCCACTCGTGGAGGCAGTTGTGCGCGGTGAGGAACTGGACGGGGAAGCCGGCGGCCTCCTCGAAGCTCATGTTCTCGGGGACGTCGAACAGCCCGTTCGCGTCGCCGAGGACGTACTCCGCGTAGCCGCCCTCGCCGACCATCCCGACCACCTCGTCGCCGACGGAGCGGCCGACGCCCTCGCCGACGGCGTCGACGACGCCGGCCACCTCCATTCCGGGGACGTAGGTCGGCTGTGGGCCGCCCTGGTAGTGGCCGCGTCGCTGCATGATGTCCGCGAAGTTGATGCCCGCCGCGCGGACCTCGATGCGGACCTGGCCCTCGCCCGGTTCGGGCGCGTCGCGCTCGGTCGTTCGCAACACGTCGGCGTCGCCGAACTCCGTCACCTCGATAGCCTGCATGACCGCCGGTCGGGCCGCGACGCGCATAAAGCCGGACGGAACTCGGGGCGACGGGTCGCGAGTTTTCCGTGGACGGCCATCGTGCGGGGAAGCGTTAACCTCGTCCCCGAACAGACGTGAGCACATGCCACACGACTGTTCGTTCCTCTCGGACCTCGACGTCGCCGTCTCGTTCGAGAATGACGACCTGGAGAACCACGCGGCCGACTGGGGGACACAGGAGACGGAGAAACGGACGCTCCCGGACGCCGTCGTCCGTCCCGAGTCGACCGAAGAGGTGTCGGCGGTGCTCGCCGCGGCCGACGAACGCGGCGTCCCCGTGACGCCCTACGCCGCGGGGACGAGCCTGGAGGGGAACGCCGTCCCCGCGTTCAACGGCATCAGCATGGACGTGATGGGGATGAACGAGGTGCTCGACGTCCGGCCCGACGACTTCCAGATAGACGTACAACCGGGCGTGATGGGCACCGCAGTCGACGACGCGGTAGCCGAGTACGGTCTGTTCTTCCCGCCGTTGCCCTCCTCGGGCAACCTCTCGACCATCGGCGGGATGATAGCGAACAGCGCCAGCGGGATGCAGACGGTGAAGTACGGCGAGGTGGGCGACTGGGTGCTCGAACTCGAAGCCGTCCTCGCGGACGGGAGCGTCGTCGAGACGGGCAGTCGCGCCATCAAGACCTCCAGCGGCTACGACCTGAAGTCGCTGCTCGTCGGCAGCGAGGGGACGCTCGCCGTCGTCACCCGCGCGACGCTCTCGCTGCAGGGCAGGCCACAGCAGATTCGCGGCGGCCGGGCCATCTTCCCGACGCTCGACGACGCCGCGGAGGCCGTCTTCGACGTCGTCCGCTCGGGCGTCGACGTGGCCAAGATAGAACTCATCGACGAACTGAGCGCCGAGATGGCCAACGACTACCTCGGAACCGGTCTCCCCGACTCGCCGATGACGTTCCTGGAGTTCCACGCGAACCACGGCGTCGAGGAGGAGATCGCGTTCTGCGAGAGCGTGTTCGAGGAGCACGGCGTCGAACGCTTCGAGATGGCCGACGAGGGGGAGATGGAGGACCTGTGGGCGGCCCGCCGCGAACTCGCGTTCGCCGCCCGCGCCTGGGACCCCGAGCAGCAACCGCTCCACCCCGGCGACATCACCGTCCCCATCAGCGAGTACCCGGACATCATCCGCTACGCGAAGGAACTGGAGGCCGAGTACGGGCTGCCCGTTCCCTGCTTCGGCCACGCGGGCGACGGCAACCTCCACTACTCCGTCCTCGTCCCCGACGACCCCGAGGTCCGCGAGCAGGGCGAGGAGCTGTACCGGGAGGTCGTCGAACGCGCCATCGAGGTGGGCGGGACCTGCACGGGCGAACACGGTATCGGGCTGGGGAAACGCGAGTACCTCGAACTCGAACACGGCGCGGCGAGCGTCGACGCGATGCGCCGTATCAAGCGCGCGCTGGACCCCAACGACACGCTGAATCCGGGGAAGATGTTCCCCGAAACCATGGAGGAAGGGCGACGGGTCCGACTGGAGGAGGCCGACGACTGAATCTCCGTGTAAGTATCCAAATCGAGTAATACACATAACCAGATATTTAATGCCGGTCGAGCCCGCCCGTCGGCTATGGAGACCAGAAGGATCCTCGCGGTGCTCCTCGCCGCCTGCGCCGTCCTCGCCGGGTGCGGCGGCGCACCGACGACTCCGACAGACGCGTCGACGACCGACGGCCGTACACCGTCGCCGCCACCGACGACAGAGTCGACCGAGACGACGGCCGTGCCGACCGACCAGAATTTGGCGCTCGACGCCGAGACGCTCGCCGCGGACCACGCGGACGCGCTCGCGGCGACGTCCTACGAGTCGCGGTTCTCGTTCAGCGTCGACCTGCCAGACGGAACCGCTGGCATCGCTGAGCGCCGGACGGTCGACCGCGGGGCCGACCTCGCCACGGAGGTCCAGACGACGACGCTCGACGACACCAACGGGACGACGACCGTCGACATCTCGCGAGTGACGTTCGTCGGCAACGACACGACCTACGAGCGACTCACGGGGACGAACTACGCGACGGTGTTCAGCACGAACGACGGCCAGGGCACCGACACCTCGCCCATCGACGCGAACGACGTGGGGTCGGACGTCGTCGACGCGGCCGCGAGCGTCGAGTGGACCGCGGTTGGGACGGCGACGGTCGACGGCGTCGAGGTGACGCGCTACGAGGCGGCCGGCCCCGAGAGCGTCCGGCAGTTCCGCGACGAGACGTCGTTCGGGGAGAGCGCGATGAACCGCGTCGAGACCACCGAGAGCGCGAACGCGACGCTACTGGTAGGTGACGACGGCGTCGTCAGACAGTTCTCGCTGACGGTCGAGGGAACCACCGACGGCGAACCGGTGGCCGTTTCGCTCGACGTCCGGTTCTCGAACGTCGGAACCGCGTCCGCCGAGTTGCCGTCGTGGCTCGACGACGCGAAGCAGAACACGTAACCGGACCGGCCAGCGCCCGGTACCGACTCCCACCCCGACGACGCGGGGCGAGACGACCGACGTATCAGCGATTCTCGACCGACCCTCACCGATAGCCGAGCGCCCGCAACCGCTCGGAGACGTCCTCGGGGACCCCACCTTCCTCCTCGCCGTGAGCGTCTGCCCCGTCGCCGCCGAGCGACGCGGCGTGGGCCGCAGCGACGTCCTCGAAGGCCGATTCGACCGTCGAGAAGCGCGCCTCGCCTGCAACGTCGGTCTGCTCGCCGGGGTCCGACGACCGGTCGTACAGTTCGACCGCGCCCGACTCGGTGTGGGAGATGTAGGTGAACCGCTCGTCGCGCACGCTCACGAGCAACTCGCCGTCGTCGAGGCGACGGGGAATCGGCTGCGTCGTCACCGACGGGCCACGGACGGCGACGGAGACGACCGGGTCGCCGCCGACCTGTTGACCGTCGCGGACCGTCGGGAGCAGGCTCCGACCGGCGAGGTCGCCGGTCGGCAGGTCGAACGCGTCGCAGACCGTCGGCGGAATCACGTCCAGACCGACCGGTGCGGTGGCGACGCGGTCCTCGCGTTCGCTCGCGTCCGCGGCTGCGTCCTCGTTCTCGCTCGACTCGACGTCGGCCGGTCGGCCGACCACCAGCGGGACGTGGACGAGTTCGCGGTAGAGTTTCGGGTAGTGCGCGAGGTGGCCGTGCTCCTGGAACTCCTCGCCGTGGTCGCCGGCGACGACGACGGTGGCGTCGCCACGGCCCGCCTCGCGGAGCGTCGCCAGCACCCGCGCGATGCTCGCGTCGACCTGGTGGGCCGCCCCGTGGTAGAGCGCCCGGAGGTCGTCGAGCGCCTGGTCGCTCACCTCGCGACCCAGTCCAGCGCGGACGTGCGCGCGGAGCATCGTCCCGCTCCCGGTGCCACCGGTGACCGCGCGGACGTGCCGCGGGGCGGGCAGGTACGGCGTGTGCGTGTCCATGTAGTGCAGCCAGCAGAACAGCGGTCCGTCGGCGGACTCGACGGCCGCCGTCGCGTGGTCTTCGAGCGCCTTCAGGTGGGAGGTGTCGACGGCGATGCGGTCCTCGGTCCCCCTGATGCGGGCCATCGCCCGGCGTCCCGGCGCGGCGACCAACTGTAGCCAGCCGCCCACCGTGGGGTGGGCGGCCAGCCAGCGCGACCCGCCCAGGAACGTCTCGAAGGTGTCGAACCCGCGGTCGTACCCCCAGTGCTCGGTGAGGAAGCCGTTGGCCGCGTTCAGACCGACCGTCTCCACGCCCGCTCGCTGGAGGCGTTCGGCGACGGTTTCGCGGGCCGAGGGACCGACGCGAGGGCCGTCGGTGAACACCGGGTCCGACCCGAGGACGCTCGGGAACGAGAACGGTGTCCAGTTGCCGTGGGTGTACGCGTGGGTGAATCGCGTTCCGCCGTCGGCGAGTCGTTGCAGGGTCGGCATCGCGTGCTGTGCGTCCGCCCGGAGCGAGTCCACGGTTATCACCACGACCGTTGCTGGCACTGCCTAGAGAGACGGGGGGGAGGCTCTTATACTTGCTATGGGGGCTACGTAGCCGGTGGTAGCGCTCGTGAGCGACTCACGAGTCGGTAGGTAGCCTCGCCACCGAGTCGGCCGTCTGGCGTCAGTCGTGGACGAGCACGTCCAGCACGTACGGGCCGGGCGTCGAGAGCGCCTCCTCGATGGCTCCCTCCAGTTCGTCGGGCGTCTCGGCCTGGCCCGCACTCGCGCCGTGAGACCGCGCGTTGGCGGGGATGTCGACCGGCGGGTCGAAGTCCATGCCGACGAACGTGTGGTCCTCGTCGTCGCCGCCGAAGATGGCGTTCGTGTTGTCCTTCAGGATGCGGTAGTTGCGGTTGTCCGGGACGACCACCGTCAGGTCGAGGTCGTACCGGGCGGCGGAGTAGAGGCTGTGGGGGTAGTAGAGGTACGACCCGTCGCCGACGAAGCCGACGACCTGTCGCGGGTCGTCTCGCATCCCCTCCGCGAGTGCCGCGCCGACGCTCGCGGGGAGCCCGTAGCCGAGGCCGCCGCCTTTGTTCGAGACGAACTGGCCGGCCTGCAGCGGCCAGCGGAGCATGAGCGGGTACTTCGAGGTGACGCCCTCGTCGACGACGTAGGCGTCCGGCGCGGCCGACCGGAGCGCGTCGACGAGTTCGGCCTTCGACGGGCGCGGGTCGTCCGGGCCGGCGTCGCCCATCCCGACGCCGTCGAGCATCCCCGACATCGACTCCTTGAGCGTCTCGACCTGTTCGATGCGGCGGCGACGTTCGTCCTCGTCCACGCGGTCGGCGACGCGGTCGGCGATGTCGGCCATCACCTCTCCCGGGTCACCCACGACGGCGGCGTCGGCCTGGTAGAGCTTCCCGACCTCGTCGGGGTCGCTCCCGACGTGGATGCAGGTCGCCGACTCGGGGACGAGGTCGGACTCGTGGGGGAGCAGCGTGGTGTTCGTCGAGGTGCCGACGAACGCGAGCGTGTCCGCGTTCAACAGCATCGAGGCGAACTGCTCGCGCGGCGGGATGAACGAGAGCCACTGCTCGTGGTCGCCGGGGAAGCTCACCTCGCAGGCGAGCATCTCGCCGTGGACCCGCGCCCCCGAGGCCTCGGCGAGGGCGACGGCCGCCTCCGACCCGTCGGCTCGGGCGACGTGGTCGCCGAGGACGAGGACGGGGTTCTCCGCCTCCGCGAGCAGTCGCGCCGCCTCGTCTATCTGGGCGGCGTCGCCGCGCCCGGCGGTCGGTATCGCGCCCAGCGGTTCCGGGTCGGCGTCGGTCTCGGTCATCATCACGTCCGCCGGGAGCGCGAGGAACACCGGCCCCATCGGTGGCGTGAGCGCGATACGGAACGCCCGGCGGACGAGCAGCGGTAGCGCCTCGACGCTGGTGACCTCGGCGCTGAACTTGCAGAACTGCCCGGCGAGTTCGAGCAGGTCGCCCGAGAGGATGGGCTCCTCGTGGCGGAAGTCGAGTTCGTGGTTGCCGGCGGTGACGACGAGCGGCGCGCCGGTCATGCTCGCCGCGTAGACGTTGCCGAGGCCGTGTGCGAGGCCGGGGGTGACGTGGAGGTTCACGACGCCAGCGGGCATCACGTCCTCGTCGTCGTGAGCGTGGTACCGGCGGGTCTGGGCGTAGCCCCCGGCCATCCCGACGGCGACGTCCTCGTGGAGGCCGAGGACGTACTCGAGGTCGCTGTCGCCGAGCGCCTCCATGATGGGCAGTTCGGTCGTTCCGGGGTTGCCGAACAGGTGCGTGACGCCGTACTGTTCGAGCGCGTCGACGAACAGGTCAGCGCCCGTGTACTGGTCGCTCATACCACGGGTCGGGGTGGCTGGGTGAAATAACTGCGTGCGGCCTGCACGTCGAGACCCGGTGACGGGAGTCTCACTTCTGAACCGAGTAGCCGGTCGCTACCGCGCCCCGACGCGATTCTCACGCGTGAGTTTCACGGCACGTGGGGGGTCGGCGGCACGAGAGTGCTAGAACAGCACGAGGGTGTTACGACGGCGCGAGCGCGTCGATGGTGGCGTTGATCTCCTCGATGGTCGCCTCGCGCGGGAACGACACCGACACCGCGTCGACGGCGTCGAGCGACTCGAACCGTTCGAGTCGCTCGCGCGCCTCGTCGGGCGTTCCGGCGACCGCGAGGTCGTCGAGCAGGTCGTCGTCGATGGCGTCGATGGCCTGCTGCCGGTCGCCGCCGTTCCACTCGTCGTAGACGGTGTTGGCCGTCTCCTCGTACCCCTGTCGGGCGAGGTTGTCGCGGTAGAACGTCCCCATCCCGCCGACGTAGAACGCGCTGTGCTGGCGGACGATGTCGCGAGCGCGTTCGCGGTCCTCCAGCGCCGCGCAGGTCAGCGACAGCGTCACGCGAACGTCGTCGGGGTCGCGGTCACCGAGTTCGGCACCGCGTTCGACGTCCTCCATCCGGTCCGCCAGTCCATCGGGGGTGAGCATGAGCGCGTGCCACCCGTCGGCGAAGCGTCCCGCGAGTTCGACCGACTTCGGCCCCATCCCGGCCACGTCGATGGACGGCGCAGGGTCGGGCACCGCCGAGCGCAGGCGGAAGCCCGACACGTCGAAGTACTCGCCGTCGTACTCCACCTCCTCCCCGGAGAGCACCTGCCTGACGACGTCGACGGTCTCGCGGGTGCGGCGGAGCGGGTTGCCGAAGTCGACGCCGTGCCAGTTCTCGATGACGATGGGGCCCGACGGACCGAGTCCGAGACGGAACCGGCCGTCCGACACCTCCTGAAGCGTCGCCGCACTCATCCCGGTCAGCGCCGGGGAGCGCGAGTAGATGGGCGCGATGGAGGTGCCGAGACCGATGGTCTCGGTCCGCTCGGCGATGCTCGTCAGCACGACCATCGCGTTGCGCCCCCACGTCTCGGGGAGCCAGGCACGGTCGTACCCCAGCGACTCGGCGCGCTCCGCTTGCTCGACCAGTGCGTCGACGCTCGGCTGGGCGGCGACGGGGAGGAACACGTCGCGGTCGGCGTCGCTCGCGTGGTCTGCATCGCTCGCGTGTCCGCCGTCGTCTACGTCACTCTCGTCGTCGCTCATACCTCGGGTGACTCCATGATGTCGGGCACGCCCGCGGCCCGGATGGTCTCACCGACGATGTACGAGGACGCGGGAGTCGCGAGGAACTGGACGATGTCGCTTATCTCCTCGCTCAGCCCCATCCGGCGCTTGACGGTGTCGCGCTCGACGTTCTCCGCGCTGACACCCATCTGTGACTCGACGCCGGGCGTTGCGACGAACCCCGGCGCGACGCAGTTGACGCGGATGTCGTGATCGGCGTACTCGAACGCCAGCGTCTTCGTGAGGTTGACGACGGCGGCCTTCGCCGACCCGTAGTGGCTCATGTACGGCGACCCCTCCAGTCCCGCCACGCTGGCGAAGTTGACGATGGACCCGCCGTCGTCCTGCTCCTGCATCTGCTGTCCGGCGACCTGACAGCAGTGGTACGTCCCGTGGAGGTTGATGTCGACGATGGTCTTCCAGCCGTTCTCCGAGATGTCGTCGAAGCCCGTCATGAACGACGCGCCGGCGTTGTTGACCATCGTGTCGAGCCCGCCGAACTCCTCGACGGTGGCCTCGACGAGCGCCTCCACGGCATCGCGTTCGCGTACGTCACACGCGACGGCGATGGCCCGACCCTCCGGGTCGTCCTCGTTGATGGCGTCCGCGACGGCGTCGACTTTCTCCTGGTCGCGCGAGGAGACGACGACGTTCGCGCCGTCCTCGGCGAACCGACGCGCTGTCGCCTCGCCGATTCCCTGCGAGGAGCCCGTGATGACGACCGTCTGGTCGGCGACGCTGAACTGCTCGACGTTCACGAAAAATCACTCCGGTTCATCCGTAGCCGTTCGAACCGCCGGGACCACCTTTACTCCGACGGTCGGAACGAGGCGACGGCAGGTTCGCGGTGGTCGGGTCGGCAGTCGCCGACTCGCTCGCTCACGGGGTCCCGCGCGCTTCCCTTCGAGCGCTGACCGTTCGGCGACTCAGTTCCAGGTGATGTCGCTCGTCAGCTCCCGGAACTCCTCGTGGTAGTTGACCGCAGGCCGCGACACGCTCGACGGGACCTCGAAGACGAGCACTCCCGTGGACGTGTCGCCCTGCTTCCCGCCGTTCGCCCCCGAGTAGAACGACACGTCGGGGTTGGTCGGCGTCGGTCCGACGAACGGCTTGATGTTCGACTCGCCCGCCTTCACGACGAACGAGTCGGGCAGCGGCACCTGCCCGCCCTCCTTGCCGACGGTCGCTTTCACGTCGACGAAGAGGAACTTCTTGCCGCCGCTCGCCTCGCGCTGTTTCGTCACCTGGTTGTTCTCCCCGCCGGAGGACTGCGTCGCGCTGTAGCTGTAGCGCTGCATGAACCGCGGGTTCGACACCGTCACCGTCGACTCGTCGATGCCGTAGGTCTCCTGCCCGTAGTCGAGCGTGAGCGGACCGGCCTCGACCATCCGTCGGGTGTCCGGGAACGGCTGGATGCGCCACTCCATCTGCTGGATGTACGGCCAGCCGTAGTCGAAGGTGAACGTCTTCGTCGCGCCGGGCGCGACGGTGCCGCTGGGGTAGGCCGCCGGCACCCAGCCGACGCCCTGGTAGTGGAACTCGGCGAGGCCGTAGAACGTCGACTCGACCTGTCCGGCGTTCCGGACCGTTATCTCGCCGGTTATCTGCCCGTTGTCGGGCCGGTCCGAGAGGCGGAACTCCAGTTGCTGCCACGTCGGCAGCGCGCGCGGTGGGAACGACCAGACGCGGTCGGGGCCGCCGCCCTGCGCGTTCAGCGACCAGCCGACGCCGACGCCGTTCTGCTGGACCTGGTTCTTCGGGACGCTCGCCAGCACCCACCCCTCGACGGTCTGCCCGCCCTTGATGGGCGACCCGATGAGGGACTGTCCCTCGACACTCTCGACGGTCGAGAGCGGCTTGCCGTCCAGGTTGTTGAACACGGTGCCTTCCGTGACGCTGAACCGCTCGGGACGGATGACCGTCTCCTGCGAGCCGGTGTTCTTCATCTTCCCCTTGAAGACGGCGAGCGTCCGGCCGCTCTCGCCCGGTGCGAACATGTCCGTCGTCCAGCCGACGTTGTCGACGTACCGGTAGTAGACGCCGCCGCGGAACGACGCGTCGGTGAACGTCAGCTGGAGGTTGTTGCCGACGTCGACCATCTTGCCGATCTCGACGGCCTCCGCGGTGACGTTCACCGTCGCGGACACCTCCGCCTCTTCGAGCGTGAAGCGGTACTCGCCAGCCCCGTTGACCGGCGCGTTCACCTCGACCTCGCCGGTCTGCCCGGACTGGACGTCCGTGATGCTGATGTCCTGCGCGAAGTCGGTGTCGCCGTTGGAGGTGACGATCCGGTCTTCGTACGTCCCGGTCTGGCCGCCGAAGTTCCGCGCGCTGATGGTCATCGTCACCTCGCTCCCGATGGGTGCCTGCTGTGGAGCGTTGATGATGATGTTGTTGAACTGCGCCTCTCCTTCTACGGTCTCGTTGTTTCCGGGGGAGGAGCCACCGGTCTGATTGCAGCCTGCAAGCAGACCCGCTGCTGCGGTGCCACACACTGCGAGGTACCGTCGCCGTTGCATGTCTCGTATCTATTCCCTTCGGTCAATAGTTAGTCGCACACAACCAGCGGGGTAGTTGGTGGTTTCCGGCAGTTCCCATCCCGCATCAGGGACCTTTTCGCGCTCCGTGCCGACGCTTCGCTCGATGACCGGCCGCGTCCACCGCATCGAAGCATCGGTCGACTGGCCACCGGGCCACGTCGCCGCGTACCTCCTCGACCCCGACGGGGCCGGCGGAGCGTCGCTCGCACTCGTCGACGCCGTGACGCCCGACGAGGGCGGTGAAACCGCGCTCAGTGAGGCGTTCGGGGCACTCGACGAGGACCTCTCCGACGTCACCCACCTCCTGCTCACGCACCCGCACGTCGACCACGTCGGACAGGTTCAACGCGTCGTTAAGGCCGCCGACCCACACGTCTACGCGCCCGCGAGCGTCCGCGACCGGTTCGACCGCGACCCCGACGACCTCGCGGCGACCGTTCGAACCACCGCGACCCGCGCCGGACTCGACGACGCGGCGGTCGAGCACGCCGTCGAGATGGCCGTCGGGTCGCTCCACCGAAGTCGCGACCTGCTCCCCGTCGAGGCCGTCGACACCTGGGTCGAAGACGGCGACCGCTTCGACGTCGCGGGAACGACCGTCGAAGCGGCCCACACGCCCGGCCACCAGGCCGACCACTGCTGTTTCTACCTGCCCGACGAGCGCGCCCTCCTCGCGGGCGACATGGCCATCGAACCGTTCCGGCCGGTGGTGCTCCACGCGGGTCTCGACCGTGGGGTCGAGGACGCCATCGACGCGTTTCGGACCGCACTCGACCGACTCGACGCGCTCGACGTCGGAACCGTCTACCCCGGCCACGGTCCGGTCCACGAGCGGTTCACCGAGACCGTCGACCGCGACCGGGACTCGCTCGACCGGATGCTCGACCGGACGGTCGAGAGCGTCGCCGACGGCGCGACGACGGTGGAGGAGGTCGCCGACCGACGAGCCCGCGACCGGGGTATCGAGTACATCGTCGCCGAAGTGGTCGCCGCGCTCACCCACCTCGACGCGACCGGCCGCCTCGAATCGACCGTCGTGGACGGCGTCCGTCGCTACGAGACGTCCTGACGGCCGGGCCGCTCCTCGACCGCGAGCGACCAGCAGACTCAACCGCCACGCGCCCACCGTCTGAGCATGGACGACCTGGCCTACGAGGGCGTCTTCTTCGACATCGGCGGCGTCCTGCTCGACCTCTCGTCGGTCCGGGCGGGTCACGAGGCGTTCCTCGGACGGTTCGCCGACCGCGAGGGGATCGACGACGTCGAGCAACTGGTCGACGACTGGCGCGCGGCGCTCGGCGCGTACTTCTCGGGCCGCGACGGCACCACCTTCCGGCCCGCACTCGACGGTTATCGACACGCTATCGCCGCCGCCGTCGCACTTCAGAAATCAACGTCGCTGGACCGTGAGGCGGTACTCGACGGCCGGAAGGACCACCCTACTACCGTCCCGGACGCCGACTGGCGACCGCTGTTCGAGGAGACGACCACGCGCACCGTCCGGCCGTCGCCGGGAGCGGTCGAGACGGTCCGCGCGCTGGACGAGGCCGACCGGTACCTCGGCGTCGTCTCCGACATCGACACCTGGGAGGCGGAACGCATGCTCTCCGGGTTCGGTATCTACGACCGGTTCGACCGCGTCACGACGAGCGAGGCCGTCGGCCGGACGAAACCCGACCCCGCCATGTTCGAGGCGGCGCTGGCCGACGCGCCGGTCGCCCCCGAGCGGTCGCTGTACGTCGGCGACCGCTACGACCACGACATGCGCGGCGGGTCGCGGGCCGGACTCGTCACCGTCGCCCACGGCGGGTCGGCCGCGGAGCGAGCGGCCGAGGACCCGGACGACGTCGTCGACTACGTCGTCTCGGACCTGCGCGAACTGCTCGACATCGTCGGACTCGTCTGAGTCCCCTGGCAGGGTCGGACGACCCCTGAAGTGACGAATCGGTTCACGAGCACGTGTGCCGGAGTTCTGCGTGCAGGTCAGGCAGCGCGTCCGGGCCACGCACGATGACGCCATCCGCCGAGTAGAGCGGTCGTTCCGGGTTCAGGCTGCTGGCCCACTGATGGATGCCAGTCTGTGTCACACCGTGCGTAGTTTGAACACCGAGCACCGGGGAGTCGTCCTATGGAACTCGTCGAAGCCACCACCGAGGACCTCGACGCACTCGTCGCGCGCTGGTACTCCCTCGCGCGAGCGATGGAGACGTACGACGAACTGAACGAGCTACGTCACGACGGAATCGACGAGGTCTCCGACGACGGGTTCCGTGCACTGCTCGACGACGATGCGGTGAGTGTCTACCTGGTCGTCCACGAGACCGAGACTATCGGGTACGTCACGCTCCGAACCGGCCACCACCCGTCCCGAGAGTACTCACGGTCGCTCCGCATCGTGGACCTCGCCGTCGACGACGGTCACCGGAACCACGGTCACGGCACGGCGGTCGTCGAGCGCGTGAAGGAGATAGCCCGCGACCGGGGGTGTGACCACCTCACGGTCTCCTGTGAGTGGCAGAACGACGGCGCGCGACGGTTCTACCGTGACGCGGGGTTCCGGCCGAAGCAGGTCGACTACGCACAGGCGCTGGAGTGAGTCGGGGACGGCTCCAGTACGGAGAGCGACGGTTTCACTCCCGGACACGAGCCAGTCCCCCACCTCGGACGACGAGCAGTCGGACCCGAGCGACCTCGCTCAGTAGTCGACGCGCTCGCCCGCCTCGATGCGAACGTCGAGGCGGTTCTCGAAGGGGACGAGCGCGCACTCGTAGGCGTCGGAGTAGACGCAGAACGGGTTGTAGGCGGCGTTGAAGTCGAGCAGCCACGTTCCGTCCCCGCGGCGGTCGTCGGCGTCGAGGTCGAGGTAGCGCCCACCACCGTAGGTCGTCTCGCCGTTCGTCTCGTCGGTGAACGGTACCCAGAGACGGTCCTCGTTCGGGTCGGCTCTGTAGGCGGTCAGGCTGCGTTCCTCGCCGTCGAGGTCGAACCGGAACGCTCCCCAGCGCAGGTACTCCCGTTCACCCTCGGTGGTCGTCCCGACGCTGACCGTCTCGCGCTCGTCGAACTCGTGGAGCGGGAGGACGAACCGGTAGCGCTCGTCGGGAGCGTAGTACGACAGTCCATCGAACGAGTCGCGCTCGGTCCGCGGGAGCGGCGACTGCGGGTGGTCGGCGAAGTACTCGTCCTTCTGCGCGCGGTCGTGGTCCAGTCGGTCGCGCCAGTCCGCGTCGGCGTCGCTCATGTGCGGCCGTACGCCGAGGGACGGCAAATCGCTGACGCGAGTGTGAGCGCGTCTCGACGACCGTCCGGGCGGGCGCGACGACCGGCGAGTCGGGGCGACACGACCACTGCGGCGCGTAGCTATTTGTGACGCCTCTTCGATGTGTGGCTGTCATGGACTTCGGACTGAGCGACAAGACGGCGCTCGTCACCGGCGGCGGGGGCCGCATCGGGAGCGAGGACTGCGAGGTGCTGGGCGAGGAGGGAGCGACGGTCGTCGCCCTCGACGTGGACCTGGACGCGGCGCAGAACGCCATCGAGACCGTCGAGGAGGCGGGCGGCGAGGGCCTCGCCGTCGAGTGCGACCTGACGGACCGCGAGGACGTGGGGGCGACCGTCGAGGCCATCCGCGAGGAGACCGGCGGCGTCGACGTCCTCGTCAACAACGCGGGGATGGTCGACGCCCGCGCCCGGATGCAGGACTACGACGACGACATCTGGGACCGCGACGTCGCCATCAACCTCACCGGGACGTACAACGTCACGCGCGAGATATTCCCGGCGATGTGCGACCGTGGCTGGGGTCGCGTCATCAACATGTCCTCGATGGCCGGCTGGCAGGGCGGGTTCGGGCAGGCCTCTTACGCCGCGACGAAAGCCGCACTCATCGGGTTCGGCAAGACGCTCGCGCTGGAGGGCGCACAGAGCGGCGTCACCGCCAACATCATCGCGCCGAACATCGTCGTCGACGAGTTCGCCGACATGAGCATCGAGGAGCTGGAGCAGTTCGACGAGCACTTCGCGCGCATCGCGAAGGCGACGCCGATGCGGAAACTCGGCCGCGAGCGCGACGTGGCGAACACGGTGGCGTACCTCGCCAGCGAGCAGGCGAACTACGTCACCGGGCAGGTCGTCGGCGTCACGGGCGGTATCGACCTGTTCAGTTTCTGAGGAGGGGAATCGGGGCGACCGCATCGCCGTCTCGCGACGCTACGCGGCGGCCGTCCCCCACACGAGGTCGCCGTCGGGCGCGACGACCACGACGCCCGTCGTCCCGCCGGCACCGGACGCGCCGGTCTCCCACCGCGTCGAGATGCTGTCACTGCCGTTCAGGGCGGCGGTCACGGCGTAGCCGTCGGCCGACGCGTTCAGGCGGAGGCCGGTCGTCGTCGCACCGGACTCGGGGTCGAGAGTGTACTCGTAGGTTGTGGAGTCGTCGGCTCCGGTCGAACCGGCTGGAGAGAGGCTCACCGAGAGCGAGCGTCGCTCGTCGCCGAGGTTGTAGACGCGGAGTCGCCGGTCGGCGTCGCCGCCCTCGTCGCGCGACGAGACGCGTTCGATGCGGGTCTCGCCGTCCGTCGTGACGCGGTAGAACGCCGTGAACTGGGTGCTATCGACCGAGTCACCGCGGTACACCGACCCGTCGCAGTCGACCAGCGCGTACCCGGCCGCGTCGCCGAGGGCGACCGGACTCCCCGAACACGTCACGTCGACGTCGGTCGCTCCCTCGGCGACCGCGTCGCGGTAGAGCCGGTGCGTCTCGGTGGCGTTCGCGTACGCTGCGACGGCGTCGGCGGTCAGTCGGTCGGGTCGGTCCGGAACCGGCGGGACGCGGTCACCGGTCGATTCGTTCGCGACCAGACCGTCCGTGGTCCCCGGCGGTGCGGGCGGGCTTCCAGCACAGCCCGCGAGGACCAGCAGGGCGAGCAGGGCGATGGAGGTGAGGCGGAGTCGCACCCGAGTTTCTCGAGTCGTACGGTGGTTAAGGCCCGTGGTAATTCACATAGGCCTGTCACCCACGGCCACACCCGGTGCCGGACCGCTGGGGAACGCCGCGGTCCGCTCGGACGCCCGGGAGCGTGCGTCGGAGTGCTGATTCTCGCGCGAGGTGACGCAGGGAAGGCGTCTGGCATGAGCCGCGTCCGCACACCGCTTATGTGTCGCCCGGTCGAGCGCCCGCTATGGAGCCATCCGAGCCCTACGGGCAGGACCGACAGCGCGACATCTACGCGATGGGGATGCTGGCCGACCAGCCACCGTCGCTCCCGGTGCGCTACGAGGACCTCGAACGCGCGGCGCTCGACGCGATGGACGACCGGGCGGCGAACTACCTCGCCGGCGGCGCGGGCGGCGAGCGCACGATGAGCGCGAACACCGACGCCTTCGAGGACTGGAGCCTCCTCCCGCGGATGCTGCGCGACGTGAGCGAGCGGGAACTGAGCGTCGAACTGCTGGGCGACCGCTGGGACGTTCCGTTCTGTCTCGCCCCCATCGGCATCCAGACCATCATGCACGAGGAGGGCGAGCGAGCGACGGCGACGGCCGCCAGCGACCTCGACGTCCCGATGTGTCTCAGTTCGGTCGCCTCCTACACGCTGGAGGAGGTGGCCGAGGTGCTCGGTGACACGCCGAAGTGGTTCCAGCTGTACGCCTCCAGCGACCAGGCGGTCACCGAGAGCTTCGTCGAACGCGCCGAGGACGCCGGGTTCGACGCCATCGTCCTCACCGCGGACGTCCCCATCCTCGGCTGGCGAGAGCGCGACCTGCAGGGCGGCTACCTGCCGATGCTCGACGGCGAGGGGATGGCGAACTACTTCTCTGACCCCGTCTTCCGCGAGCGCCTCGACGTCGAACCCGAGGAGAACCCCGACGTGGCGACCCAGGAGTTCCTCGACGTGTTCGGCGACCCGTCGATGGACTGGCAGTTCCTCGAGGACCTCGTCGGGATGACGGACCTCCCGGTGGTCGTGAAGGGTATCCTCCACCCGGAGGACGCCGAGGAGGCCATCGACCGCGGAGCCGAGGCCATCGCGGTCTCGAACCACGGCGGGCGGCAGGTCGACAACTCCGTCGGCGCGCTCGACGCGCTCCCGGCCGTCGTCGAGGCGACGATGGACCGCGTGCCGGTCACCTTCGACTCCGGGATTCGACGCGGGGCGGACGTGCTCACGGCGCTGGCACTCGGGGCCGACGCCGTGATGGTCGGCCGGCCGTTCGCCTGCGGACTCGCGGTCGACGGCCGTGATGGCGTCCGCGAGGTGTGTTCGAACCTCCGGGCGGACGTCGACATCACGCTCTCGAACCTCGGGCGGACGAGCGTCCGCGACCTCGACCGCTCGGCGCTGGTGCGGGCCGAGGAGTAAGGAGAACCGCTGGGCGAGCGAGTCGTCGCGCCCGCTCAGAAGTTGTCGGGGGCCAGTTCCTCCATCGTCTGCTCGGCGCGCTCTTCGGCACCGTTGGGAATCACGACGAGCGGTCGGTCGATGGCGTCGAGTTCGGCTACCTCGCGCAGTTGCTCGCGGGCCTCCTCGGGAGTCCCGGCGACGCCGAGCGCCGCGACCATCTCGTCGGTGACGGCCGCCGCGGCGTCGCCACGGTCGCCGGCGCGCCAGTTGTCGGCCACCTCGTCGGCCCCGTCGGGGAACCGCTGGGCGACCGCCTTCCGGTAGCCCTCGCCGTTGCCGACGTAGTACGCGAGGTGCTCGCGGACGTGCTGGCGTGCCGTCTCGGCGTCGTCCGCGACGCAGCAGGGGACGTACGGCGCGACGGTGATGTCGTCGGGGTCCCGCCCCGCCTCCTCGGCGTGGTCGGCGATGTAGTCGAACGACTCGTCGAGGTCTGGGAACGGGACGTTGTGGGGAATCCAGCCGTCACAGAGACGGGCGACGACCCGGCGGTTGGCCGGGCCGAGCGCCGCGTGGTAGACGGGCACGTCCCGCCCGAGTGCGGGGAAGTCGGCGACCGACACCGTCTCGCCCTCGTACTCGACGCGCCCGTCGCCCGACAGGAACTCCTTCGTGAGTTCGATGGTCTCGTGGGCCTTGCGCACCGGGTTCGGGTCGTCCCAGCCCATCCCGTGGAGGTCCTCGACGGCCTTCTGCGTCGAGGTGCCGAGACCGAGCGTGAACCGGCCGTCCGAGAGGCGGTCGATGGTCGCGGCGGTCATCGCCAGGACCGCGGGCGAGCGCGAGAACACGTTGAGGATGGCGGTCCCGAGGTCGATGTCGTCGGTGTGGGCGGCGATGTCCTGGGCGCGGACGACGCCGGACTCGAACCAGAGTTCGTTCGTCCACGCGGAGTCGTAGCCGAGTTCCTCAGCGCGGACGGCGAACGCCGTTGGGTCGTCGAGGCCGGGCGAGACGAGGACGCCGAGTCGGTCGAGGCTCATCGAATCACCCCTTCTTCGCGGAGGGTCGTGAGTGTCCCGGTGTCGTAGCCCACGGCTTCGAGCACCGCATCGGTGTGCTCGCCGTGTCCGGGCGAGGACTCGTCTGTGTCGGGGCGGTCGCAGACCGCCGGGAACCCGAGTCGCGGTCGTGCCCCCGAGTCACCGTCGCCGCCCCCGACGACGACTCGTTCGCGGAAGCTGTCGTCGTCGACCGCCTCGGCGATGGACTGGACCGGTTCGACCGTCGTCTGCGGGCCGAGGTCGGCCCACTCATCGCGGGTGCGCTCGGCGAAGATGACGCCGAGTTCCTCGCGGAGCGCGGTGCGTTCGGCGTCGTCTTCCGTCCCGTGGTACTCCACGAGGTCCTGCCGGTCGACGGCCTCGCAGAACGCCTCCCAGAACTGCGGTTCCAGCGCCGCCAGCGTCACGTAGCCGTCGGCCGCCTCGTAGACGTCGTACCACGGGTACGCGCCCGTGAGCGGTGTCTCGCCGGGACGCGGTCCCGCGTGCTCTCCGCCCGCCTCGCTGCTCGTCGTGCCTGCCTCGCCTCCGTCCTTCTCGCCGCTCGGCGCCGCCTGGAACGCCTCCGCCGCGTGCGCCTGTCCGAACGACAGCACCACGTCGGCCATCGAGACGTCGACGTAGCTCCCGCCGTCTCCGAACTCGCGGGAGAGCAGTCCCGAGACGACCGAGAACGCGGCGAACAGGCCGCCGCCGAGGTCGCCGATCTGGTAGCCGGGGACGGCCGGGGCGGCCTCCTCGTCCTCGCGGGTCATGTCGAGCAGGCCGGCGCGGCCGACGTAGTTCAGGTCGTGGCCCGCACGGTCCGCGAGGGGGCCGGTCTGGCCGTAGCCCGTCACCGAGACGTAGACGAGGTCGTCGTTGTGGTCCGAGAGGGTGTCGTAGTCGACGCCGAGTCGTTCGACGACGCCCGGCCGGAACGACTCCACGACGGCGTCCGCGTCCTCGACGAGCGCGTAGAACGCTTCGCGGCCGGCGTCGGTCTTGAGGTCGATGGCGACGCTCCGCTTCCCCCGGTTCACGCCGTCGAACACCGCGCCGACGCCGTCGACCATCGGCGGCATGTGACGGGCGTAGTCGCCCGCGCCCGTGTCCTCGACCTTCACCACGTCCGCACCCAGGTCCGCGAGCAGCTGGGTCGCGTACGGTCCAGGCAACAGGCGCGTGAGGTCGAGCACCCGCACGTCGGTGAGTTGCATACGGCCGCGTCTCGGGGGACGTGCATAAACGTCCGTGACGGCGTCCGTCCGCCGCAGTCACAGCGAGGAGCGCTCGTCGTCAGTGACTCGTCGACCCGCTCCCGACGGTCTCCTCGGGTGGGACGAGCGGCCCGACCGCGACGGTGTACCGCGCGATGGTCGCCGCCCTGACCACGTAGCTGACGAGCAGCGCCAGCGGCGAGAGGAGGACGCCGAACCCGAGCGTCACCAGCCACGGGAGCCAGGGTTCGGGGACGACCGCACCGGAGGACGACTCGTAGACGAACGTCAGCAACGCCGTCGTCAGCAGCGCGAGGAATCCGGTGTACGCGACCAGTCGCGACAGGCGTGCGAGCTGCTGCTGGATGGCGATGGTCTTCAGGTACTGGCGGACCAGCGCGACGACTCGGAGCAGTTCCTGGACCCCCTCCAGTCGCTCCTCGGTGTCGGGCGGGTGGTCGTCCGTCCGCCGGAGTTCGCGGGTCCGGGTGTAGTTCGACGCGTAGTCGTCGCCGAGTACGGATTCGAGGACCGCAGTCGTGCTCGCCCCCTCCTCGATGCTGGCGCTGTCGTCGCCGTACGAGCGGACCCGTTCCCGGAGGTCACCGACGTCGCCGTCCTCGGGGAGCGCCTCGGCCCGGTCGCCGAGCGTCCGCCCGACCATCGACAGCAGTGCCGACGGGTCGTTGGGGGCGACGGCGGCGTCGGCGTGCGTTTCGAGCCGCCGTTTCAGCGAGAGCATCCCGTCGAACCGGTCGTCGAGTTCGTCGACCGGGGCGAACACCCGAGAGAGGACGAGCTGGTTGATGGAGAGCGACACCGTCACGAGCGTCAGCAGTCCGGAGGTGACGCCGCTGGAGAGCCACGACCTGATGGAGCTACTGTACCCGACCGTTACGACGCCGGTGTGGATTGCCGCCGCGAGCAGCACCATCGAACCGAGGACGAACGTCCCGGAGAGCAGCCGCCGACTGCCGCCGACGAGGAGCCACCGATAGAGTCGCCGCTGCAGAGAGGCCGCAGGGTTCGCGTCTTCGAACATACTCCGACGGTCCGACCGCGACTCGTTTCGGGCTCCGGCTTGCCAGCAAATGGTCGTGGGAAGGGGTGGCTCGTCACACCGACGGCACCGGACTGGGCAGACGACTCCGGCCCTCCACTCGACCGGCCGCCCGAACACCTTTCGGGGCTGGTGTGCGATGTGTAGCCATCGACCATGATGGACGTTCAGCTGACGCTCGACGACCTGCTCGCTCGCGCCGTCGACCTGTTTCCCGACCGCGAGATCGTCACGAAGACGCCCAGTGGTGACCTGCACCGCTACACGTACGCCGACATGGCGGGGCGCGTCGCGCAGTTGGCGGGCGCGCTCGACGACCTCGGCCTGGAATCGGGCGACCGCGTGGCGACCGTGGCCGCGAACAACTACCGCCACCTCGAACTGTACTTCGCGCCCGCCTGCTCCGGGCGGTCGATGCACATGTGCAACATGCGGCTCCCCGACGACCACTTCCAGTTCATCGTCGAGGACGCGGGCGACCGGGTGCTGTTCGTCGACCCGGCGTTCCTGGAGAAGGTGGAGGCGAACGCGGACGAACTCGACTCGGTCGAGCAGTACGTCGTCCTCGCCGACGAGGTGCCCGACACCAGCCTCGACCCCGTGACGTCCTACGAGGACCTCATCGAGGGACAGCCCACCGAGTACGACTGGCCCGACCTGGACGAGGACCGCGAGTGCGGGATGTGCTACACGTCGGGCACCACCGGCAAACCGAAGGGCGTCGCCTACAGCCACCGGGGCATCTACCTCCACAGCATGATGTCGGGACACACCGACACGAACGGCATCGGCGAGGCCGACTCCGTACTCCCGGTGGTCCCGATGTTCCACGCCAACGGCTGGGGCATCCCGTACGCCGCGACGTTCGTCGGGGCGAAGCAGGTGTTGCCGGGCGTTCACACCGACCCCGGCTCCGTGGCGGAACTCATCGACGCGGAGGACGTCACGATGTCCGCGGCCGTCCCGACCATCTGGCTGGAGATGGCCCAGTTCCTCGACGACAACCCCGACGTGGACATCTCCAACATCGACCGTCTCACCGTCGGCGGGAGCGCTCCACCCGAGTCGCTCATCCGGAAGTACGACGAGCGTTACGGCGCTCCCATCATCCAGGGCTGGGGGATGACCGAGACGTCACCGCTCGGGACGATGAGCACGCTCCGGTCGGAGTTGCGGGACGCCGACCCCGAGACGCGCTACCGCTATCGCGCGAAGGCGGGGATGCCCGTCCCCGGCGTGCAGATTCGCATCCGCACCGAGGACGGAGAGACGGTGCCCCACGACGGCGAGGCGATGGGCGAACTCCAGATTCGTGCGCCGTGGGTCGCCGACGAGTACCACCAGCGCCCCGAGGCGAACCGGGAGTCGTTCACCGACGACGGGTTCCTGCGGACCGGCGACATCGCCACGATGGACGAGCAGGGGTACGTCGACGTCGTCGACCGGACGAAGGACGTCATCAAGTCCGGCGGCGAGTGGATATCGAGCGTCGAACTGGAGAACGAACTGATGGCTCACGAGGCCGTCGCGGAGGCGACGGTCATCGCCGTCGACCACGAGAAGTGGCAGGAGCGCCCGATGGCCTGCCTCGTCCTCCGGGAGGGCCACGAGGTGACGAGCGAGGACCTGAACGACCACCTCGGCGAGCGGTTCCCGTCCTGGTGGCTGCCGGACACCTACGAGTTCCGCGAGGCCATCCCGCGCACCTCGACGGGGAAGTTCGACAAGATGACGCTCCGCCAGGAGTACGACGACGTCCGACTCGGTCCCGAGTGACCGACCACGCCCAGGCAAGCCCAAGGGAGGACCCATCTCCCCGTGTCGACTGTCGTATGTCATCGAGGTTCGAGACGTTCGACCCCGACGTCGCACGGGACCGCTTTCGGACGGCCTGGTCGGAAGAGACCAGCACGCGGTACTCCGCGGCGACGCCAGCTCGAGGGCAGTGCGGTGCGACCGCACTCGTCGCCCAGTTGATTCACGGTGGCTCCATCGAGCAGACCATCGTCGACGGCGAGGCGCACTTCTACAACCGCATCGACGGCGAGCGACACGACCTGACCGACGAGCAGTTCGACCAGCCACCGATGTACAGGGACGTCGCCGTGACCCGAGAGGCTGCGATGGCCGACACCACGACCGACCAGTACGCGACGCTCCTGCGGCGGTATCGGGAGCTGCTGGACTGAGGACGACAGACACCCACCGGTCGGCCCAGCGATTAAGCCACCTCGTATCCTCCGTCCGTCATGGCAACACAGGACACGGCCACCGACGGCGTCTCCTTCGCGGAGCCAGAGGAGTGGCGACTCGTCCGCTCGTCGCTCGACGAGTTCGTCGAGCGCGAGGTCCGCCCGCTCGAAGACGACCTCGGCGAGTCGTGGTCGAACCCTCGCGTCCGCCACGACGCCGACGGGCGGTACGTCGACGAGGCGCTGGAGGCCATCGAGACGGTCCGTCGCAAGAGCGCGGCGGCGGGGTTCTACGCGATGAACTTGCCCCAGGAGTACGGCGGCGAGGACGTCTCGAACGTCACCTGGTATCGGGCGAAGCGTCACGTCGCCAGCCACGGGACGGGCCTCGCGTCGCACGTCCTCGCCGGCCCGGAGGGACCGAAACCGCTGCTCGCCAACGCCGAGGGCGACCAGGTCGAGGAGTACCTGAAACCCGTCGTTCGCGCCGAGAAGTCCACCGGGTTCGCCCAGACCGAACCGGGCGCTGGTTCCGACTCGCCGAACATGCAGACCCGGGCGGAACGTGCCAGCGGGCACGCAGACGGCGACGAGTGGGTGCTCAACGGCACGAAGCAGTGGATAACGAACGCTCCCTACGCCGACTTCCTGCAGGTGTTCGCGCGGACGACGCCACAGGAGGAGGCGGGCCGCTACGGCGGCATCACCTGCTTCCTCGTTGAGGACGACGAGTACGACGTCGGCACGCTCAACAACGCCGTCGGCTCTGTTGGCCTTCAGGCAGAAGTCCACCTCGACGACGTGCGAGTCGGCGAGGACCGCGTCCTCGGTGAGGTGGACGACGCGTTCTACGAGGCGATGGGGTTCCTCTCGCTCGGGCGGCTGGAACTCGGGGCGGAGGCCGTCGGTCACGCGAACCACCTGCTCGAACTCGGAACGGAGTACGCCAACGACCGCGAGGCGTTCGGCCGCCCCATCGGGACGTTCCAGGGCATCTCGCACAAACTCGCCCGTGGCCGGGCGAACGTCGACGCGGCCGACGCCCTGGGCCTCCGCCTCGCCTGGCAGATGGACGGCGGGGAGGACGCCATCCAGGAGGCGTCGTCGTTCAAGTGGTTCGCGACGAACGCGTACTGGCAGGTCGCAGACGACGTCGTGCAGGTTCACGGCGGCAACGGCCTCTCGGAGGAGAACCCGTTCATGGACCACCTGCACCTGGCGCGTCTGCTCCGAATCGTCGAAGGGGCCGACGAGATTCAGCTCAACACCGTCGCCAAGCAGATGGGCGTCCAGTAGTCGGGACGGGCGGTCGAATTCGGGTCTGCTCTCTCTGTGTGCAGAGTGGCTAATCCCCCGACTCGGTGTCTGAGGACTGCCGACAGGGAGATATACTCGAACGGCCCATATACGACTGTAATGTCTATTCAAGTACTCGACACTGCAGAGCGCGGCATCCGCCGCGCGGTGACCCGCAACGGCCTCGTACTGATGGCCGTCCTGTTCGTCATCGGGCTGGCGACGGCGCTGGTCGACCTCGGGCTCGACCGACTCGTCGTCTTTGACCCCGCCGACCCGGCAGCCGTCGAGTTCGTCGCACCGACACTGGGCGCTAGCCTGCTGTCGCTCGCACTCAGCGTGCTCGGCATGGTCGTCGTCATCGGTGCGACGCGCATCCTCGTGAGCGACGAGACCGAGACCCTGCCCCGCGAGGCGTTCACCCACCGGATGGGCTGGGCGTGGCTCAACGTCTTCGTCGGGACCATCGTGTTCGCAATCCTCGTCGCGTTCGGGTTCGTCGCGCTAATCGTCCCCGGGTTCTTCCTGCTGGTGGCGCTCGCGTTCTGGACCGTGTTCGTCGCGGTGGAGGACCAGAGCTTCGTCGCCGGGATGCGCAGCAGCTGGGCGCTCACCCGCGGTAACCGCCTGAGCCTGTTCGTGCTCGGCCTCCTGATGTTCGTCGTCGGCATCGGTATCGGCATCGCGTTCGGCATCGTCGGCTTCGTCGGCGGCACCATCGCCCTGGTGCTCGGGCAGGCCGCCAGCGCCATCTCGACGGTCTTCGGCCTCGCGGTGCTCGCCACCGCCTACAACACGCTGCGCGCCACCGACGACGAGGAGTCGCCCGAAGCGCCCGCCGCCGACCCGCAGACGCCCGGCAGCGGCGCGACCGGCGGCATCTGAGTTCGCCGAATCGCCCGATCCACTCCGTTTTCGCGGGCTTCGAACGCTCGCCGTTCCGTCCACGTTCACCCCGTATCGAATTCGCCCGTCCGTCTACTCCCCCAGCGACGCGACGGCATCGGCGACCTCGTCGCGCGGCGCTGGGGAGATCCAGTCGTCGGCGACCCACCGATACACGACTTCTCGACGCTCGCCGACGACGAAGGTGGCCCGCATCGGGGTCGTGACCCCGTCCATCCCGTGGCGCTCGGTCAGAAGATCGTACGCCTCGCCGGCGACGGCGTCGGTGTCGGCGTAGAGTCGGAACGGACTGTCGAGATACCGGAGGAACGCGTTCTGAGCGTACGGGCCGTCTCGACTGACGCCGACGACGGGGACGGCGAACTCGTCCCACCCCTGCCGGTCGTACTGCTTCCACCAGTTCTCCGCGATGGCGGAGAAGGCGAACGCGGAGAACACGAGCACCGCGCCCGCGGGCCGCTCCTCGCGCTCGTCGTCGGTCGCCGAACAGACCTCGGAGAACGGCGTGGCCCGGAACGTCTCGCCGTCACACAGTAGCGTCTCGAAGTCGGGGGCGGTGTCGCCCACCTCGGGTGGCATGGCTCCCCGTCGGCCGGTCGGAGCAAAAAACCCGGTGCGCGTGGGTTTTTGCCCCCGCAGCCCGTCGTCGCCGACATGAGCCTCACGCTGTACCGGCTGGAGGGCTGTCCGTACTGCGAACTCGTCGTCGACCGACTGGAGGAACTCGACCAGGAGTTCGAGAGCGTCTGGGTCGAGGGCCTCCACTCCAAGCGCGACGAGGTGAAACGCGTCTCGGGGCAGCGCGGCGTCCCGGTCCTCGTCGACGACTCGCGGGGGCTGACGATGGCCGAGTCCGAACGCATCGTCGAGTACCTCGACACGTCCTACGCGAACTGAAGCCTTCACCGAGTCTGGGGGTCCTGTCGAGGGGCGTCCGAGCCATCAGAAGCGATTCTTGCCGGTTGTATGGGGGAGTCGGGCGTGTCATTTCAGTCCGAGTGACACAGGTATATACGTCCGTGTTGGCAACGGTCGAGCATGGCTACCTGCCAGAACTGTAGTTCCTTCGTCACGGAGGCGTACGTTCGGGTGTTCGCGCCGGACGGGATGGAGACCGTCCGGGTCTGTCCGAACTGTGAAGACAAACTCCGAGACGGTGCAGAGATACGTGAAGCGCGCTCCTCGCGCGGCAACTGAACGTCGGTAGCTCCCCTCTCGCGGTTCCTGACAAAGGCCCACGCCCCGAGGCGCGCCTACTCGTCGAGGGAGTGTGGGTCCTGACCCGGGTCGTCGACGGCGGGGGCACCGATTGCGAGCACCACTCCCTGTTCGTCACCCACGTTCCGGTGGCCGTGGCCGATGCCAGGACCGGCCCGGTAGAACGTTCCCGGCCCGATCTCCCGGAACTCCTCGTCGCCCGACTTGCCGATCTTCACCGAGAACGTCCCCTCCAGCACGTAGAACAGTTCCTCCTGTTCGCTGTGGGCGTGGTAGCTGATCTCCTCGCCGGGGTCGATGTACCAGAGTTTCACGGCCGCGTTCTCCGCGCCCAGGGCGTCGTCGATGGGGCGGATGTCGTGGTCCGGCGGTATCTCCTCGACTGCCGAGAGGTCGACCACGTCGACGTCGTCGGTGTGGACGATTGCGTAGTCCATGCGATTCGTCCACGCGCACCACTCAAATAGCTTGGTCGAGGTGACGCTCCGCCCGACAGGTCGGTCGACAGCTCGGTCGGCCAGTCCGCAGCTCACCTAATCGAGCACGGCGTCGGCCAGTCGCGGCAGGACGTCGGTCACGTCCGCCCGGAGGTCGTAAGCCGCCCGGTCGGACAGCGGGGTCTCGTCGAGGTTGACGACGGCGAGCGTCGCGCCGCGTCGCTCGGCGGCCCGCGGGAGACCCGCTGCCGGTTCGACCGACAGCGACGACCCGACGGCGAGGAACACGTCCGCGCCCTCGGCGAGCGACTGCGCCCGGAGCATCGCCGCCTCGGGCAACTGCTCGCCGAACAGCACCACGTCGGGTTTCAGCAGGCCGCCGCAGTCGCAGGTCGGCGGTCGCTCACCCCCGCGGACTCGTTCCCGAACGCTCTCGGCGTCGAACCGCTCCCCGCAGTCGAGACAGGCGACGCGCGACCCGTTGCCGTGTAGTTCGATCACCGACTCGCTGCCCGCCGCGTGGTGGAGGCCGTCGACGTTCTGCGTGACGACGGCCTCGACGTGGCCCGCCTCTTCGAGTCGGGCGAGCGCCTCGTGGGCGGCGTTCGGGCCGGCGTCGGCGTACAGTTCCTCGGCGAGGTCGAGGCGGTCTGCCCAGAATCCGGCCGGGTCCGCCCGGAGTCGCCGGACGTGGAAGTCGTCCACGTCGTAGCGGTTCCAGAGACCGTCCTCGCCGCGGAAGTCGGGGATGCCGGAGGCCGTCGAGACGCCCGCGCCGGTGAACGCGACGACGGCCTCGGCGTCGCGTATCTCGCTGGCGAGCGAGTCGACTGCGTCGTCGGTCATGGGCGGCGTTCGACCCCCCGGTAGAAAAGCCCGACTGAGCGTCGACGGAGTCGGACTACGCGTCCCGCGCGACCCAGTTGCCCGCCGACTCCGTGACGGTGAGGGTGAACTGCTCGGTCTCGCCGGTCCTGACGAGTTTGACCGACACCTCGTGGTCGCCCTCGTTCGGGCCGCCGGGGTCGATGCCGCCGACCGAGTGTCGTTCCGCGAAGCGCTGGGACGCCCACTGCTGGACCGCCTCCTCGACCGTCTCGCCGGTGCCGGATGCCATGCCACCGGGAAGGTCACGAGACGGAAAAACGCTATCGGCCGGGGGGATGACCCCGTCGGCCACCTATCCACGGTCGAGGCTCAGACCCCGCGGGCGGGGCGGTCGACCTCCTCGACGGGCACCCGTCGACGGCGGACCACACGTCCGACGAGGAGCGCCAGTCCACCCGACAGCACCGCTATCGCCGCTCCGGTCAGGAGCAGCGGGCCGTAGCCGGTCGTCGCGGCGATGCCCGCGAACAGGACGGGACCGGTCGCCCGGCCGAGGAACGTCGCGCTGTTGCGCAGGCTGAGCGCGCCCGCGCGGTGCTCGGCGGTCACGAGGCCGCTCACGGCGGCGTCGATGGCGGGCATCGACAGTCCGAGGCCCGCGCCGAAGACGAACGCACCCGCGGCGACGACGGCGACGGAGGGCGCAACCCACATCACGGACAGCCCCACGCCGAAGCAGGCGAACCCGGCCGCGATGAGGTGCTCGTTCGTGAACCGCTCGGCGAACCGCCCGTTGAGCATCGAGACGGGTATCGCGGCGAGCTCCACCGAGAGTAACACCAACCCGATAATCACTGGAAGCACGCCCTCGGCGGCCAGCAGGAACGGCACGCCCGTGACGATGGAGCCGAACAGCAGCAGTTCGAGGCCGAACGCCGCACCGTACAGCGCCACCGCGTCGACGGCGGGCAGCGACGACAGCGCACCACGGACGTACGCGAACCCGCGGCGGTCGTTGACGCCGACCGACTCGTCGAGCGTCGTCCACGCGACGAGCGCCATCGGGAGCGCCACGAGGTAGAGCAGGAACGGCGTGTTCCACGAGATGGCGACGAGCGCTCCCCCGACGACGGGGAAGAGTGCGGCCCCACCGGACAGGACGGCGATGTTCGCGCCGAGGACCGCGTTGCGCTGTGCGCCCTCGTAGGCGTCGGCGATGAGCGTCACCGTCGTCACGAAGATGCCCGCCGCGGCGGTGCCCTGGACGACGCGGAGGCCGACGACCCACTCGAAGGATGGTGCGGCCGCTATCGCGCCGCCGGTCAGGCCGAACACGAGCAGGCTCCCGACGAGGACGCGCTGCCGCCCGATGCGGTCGGTGAGCGCGCCGATGAACGGCGAGAGCAGGATGCCCGTCAGGAAGTACGCGGAGACGAGCAGACTGGCCTGCGCGTCACCGACGCCGAACGCGTCCCGGACGACCGGCAACGCGGGGCTTATCAGCGGGACGCCCAGCGGCGCGAGGAACGTGCTCGCGAGCACGACCCTGACCGTCGGGGAGTCCCACGGAATCCTGGCAGTCCGCTCGGCGAGTCGCGTGCTCATCGTCCGTACTCCACCTCGGTGGCTCGCTCCCGCGTCGACGCGTCCGCCTCACCGGGCGTGAACCGGTAGAACTGGAAGAAGTCGTTCTCGATGGGTAGCACGTCGACGTCCTCGACGCCCGCCGCCGCGGCGTACTCGCGGAACGTGTCGGCGCGCATCACCGTGCCCGTCGCCGCCGAGGGGTCGTCGACGAGGCCGACCGGGAGGCAGTGGACGATGGACCAGCCGTACATCATCGGCTCGACGTCGGTCGGGTGGCCGAACTGCTCGCCGACGCGTTCGTCCACGACGAGGACGGTCCCGTCCGGGCGCGCGAGGTCGGCCATCGTCTCCAGCGCGCCGACCGGGTCGGACATGTCGTGGACGCACTCGAACGCCACTACGAGGTCGTACCGGCCGTCGATGGCCTCGCTCGCGTCGGCGTGATGGACGGTGATGCGGTCGTCGAGTCCGGCCTCGCGGACGTTCTCGCGCGCCATCTCGACCGACGCCTCGTCGAGGTCGTAGCCGTCGACGTGGACCGACGGATACGACCGGGCGATGCCGATACACGACCAGCCGCCGCCACAGCCGATGTCGGCGACGCGGGCGGGCGACGGCGACTCCGAGCGCAGGCGGTCGTCGACGTCCGGAATCGCGGGCAGCCACTCCTCGCCGAGCGAGGAGAGGAACGCCGGGCGGTTCATCCGCGACTGACCTTCGCGGAACACGCGCCCGTAGGACTCGTAGGGGACGCCCTGCCCGGTTCGGTACGCCTCGAGAATCGCCTCGCGTGGGGCCATCGACCCGACGACGAGCTGACCGAACGGGGCGACGAAGTTCAGGCTCTCGTCGTCGACCAGCGGTTCGACGTGTGCCGGCGGGAGTTCGTAGCGACGCTCCTCGGGGGGCGCACTCGGGTCGTCCACGCGCAGGATGCCCGTCGTCACCTGCTGTTCGCACCACTCGTGGGTGTAGCGCTGGTCGGTGCCCGTTCGCTCGGCGAGTTCGCCGGTGGTCAGCGCGCCGTCGGCGAGCGCCCGGTAGTAGCCGAGTTCGTCTCCGAGGTACACCCCGTAGAGGTCGAGCGTGCCGACCGCCGCCTCGAACAGTCGTTCCGCGAACGCTTCGGCCGTGGCCTGTGAGTCGATTGCCATGGCCGCTCGTAGGCGACTGCTCCGGTTGTAGTCATCTACCGTGCGGGCGCTCGGGGCGGTTCCGTGCGTCCGCCGTCGGAGACAGTTCCCACCGGATAAGACCCGTCTCACGGCGTGAGATAGCGTTATGCGCGTCGCTACCGTACCACTCACTCGGAGGCGCGGCCCGACCGGCGGGTCCGCGACACTGATGACATCACAACTGTTCGACGAGTTCTTCGAGGAGGTGGTGGCCCGACGGGCCATCGGCCAGCGGTTGGCCGAGCGCGGCGACCGACTGTCGACCGACGACCTGGTCGAGGTGGTGCGCCACGGGCCGGTGCTCGAAGCGCTGTTCGTCCACGCGCCGCTCGACCACCGCGACATCGAAGCGCACCTCGGCGTCTCGCGGGCGACCAGCCACCGGTTCACCCGCTGGCTGGACGACGAGGGGTACGCCCGTCGGGTCGCGGGGGGCTACGAACTCACCGGCCCCGGACAGGTGGCCGCCGAGGAGGTGCTCCGACTGGAGTACAACGTCGTCGCGGCCCGCCGCCTCGCACCGTTGCTCGACAGCATCTGCGAGGACCACCAGGAGTTCGTCGTCGAACCGTTCGCGGAGGCCACCGTCACCGTCGCCGACCCGGACGACCCGTTCCGGCCGCTGCGGCGCATCCTCGACCTCGTCGGCGACTCGACGACGCTCCGGGGGTTCAACGCGACGGCGATGGTCCCGCCCGGCGTCACCGCGTTCTACGACCGCCTCTTCGGCGCGATGGACGTCGAACTCATCGGTCTCCCCTCGTCCATCGACTCGCTGACCGCGGCGTACCCGGACCGCGTCGAGGACCTGCGCGAGTCCGGACAGTTGACGCTCTACTCCCGCGAGGCGTTCCCGTACGGGCTCCTGATTCTGGACGACTGCGTCGGCATCGGCGGCTACGACGAGGACACCGGCACCCTCCGGGTGTTCGTCGACTCCGACGACCGCACCGCCCGCGAGTGGGCGGAACGGACGTTCGAGGCGTACCGGAGCGACTCGACGCCACTCAAAGCAGTCGAGTGAGCAGGGCGGTCGCGGTGCCGTGCGATTGCGGATCGGTGCTGTGCTTTAGCGGTTGGCTCTTCTGCTGTGCCGCGAGCGAACGCAAGCGCGACCGGAGGGAGCGCGTAGCGCTTTTGGTCCCATTGTGTGACGCTTCGCGTCTCACAGGCTCCCAGAAGCTTCGTCGCCGAAACCGTTGGTTTCGGCTGGCACACGAGAGCTTCGCTCTCGTGAACGTCACCGGCGGCGAAGCCGCCGGTTGCCAGCGGGACGGAGTCCCGCGCGCTTACTGGGAGAGCTTTTGCCAGCGAGCCGCTGGCGGCCGGAGGCCGCCAGCACGCGAGTGCAGCAAAAGGTGGTGCTAGAACGTGACCGTGTTCTCGATTGCCGGGTCGTCGGCCTCCTCGAAGGCGTCGCGGGCGATGACGCGCTTGTGGACCTCGTCGGCCCCGTCGACGATGCGGAAGGCGCGGACGGCCTCGTAGAAGTCCGCCAGCGGCAGGTCGCGGCCGATGCCGTTACCGCCACACGCCTGCACCGCGAAGTCGATGGTCTCCTGGGTGGTGTTCGCGGCGAACACCTTGCACATCGAGACGGGGACGCGCGCCTCCTCGCCACCCGTAATCTGGGCGGCGGCGTGGCGGACCATCGTCCGGACGGCGTGGAGTTCCGTCTCCGCCTCGGCGACCTCGAACCGCTGGGACTGCTTCTCCGACAGCGAGTCGCCGAACGCGTCGCGTTCGTCCATGTACGCCTTGGCGATGGTGAGCGCGCGCGTCGCCATCCCCGTGAAGCGCATGCAGTGGGTGAGGCGGGCGGGGCCGAGGCGTTGTTGCGCGTGGGCGAACCCCTCGTTCTCGGTGCCGAGGAGCGCGGACTCGGGGACGCGGACGTCGTCGTAGTGAATCTCGGCGTGGCTGGCGTGGACGAGCGACGGACCGAGGTGGGGGATGTCGCGGTCGATAGTGACGCCGTCGGCGTCGGCGTCGACGAGGAACAGCGAGCAGCCGGCGTACGGGTGGGCCTCCTCGTCGGTCTTCGCCATGACGATGAAGACGTCGGCCTCGCTGCCCTGCGTCGTCCACCACTTGTGGCCGTCGATGACCCACTCGTCGCCGTCCTTCTCGGCGGTGGTCCTGATCATCTTCGGGTCGCTCCCCGCGCCGTCGCGGGGTTCGGTCATCGAGAACGCCGAGTTGATGTCGCCGGCGACGAGCGGCTTCAGGTACTCCTGTTTCTGCTCCTCGGTACCGACGAGTTCGATGGTGTGCATGTTGCCCTCGTCGGGGGCGTCGACGCGCATCGCCGGCGCGCCGAGCAGCGACCGACCGGCCTCCTCGAACAGCGGGAGGACGTCGCTGAACGCGTACCCGCCGCCGCCCCACTCCTCGTCTATCTGTGGGCAGAAGACGTCGCGTTCCCTGGCCTCCTCGCGCAGGTCGTCGACCACGTCGTGGGGGACCGGACCGTCGCCGAGGTACTCGCGCTCGGTCGGGAGCACCTCCTCGTCCATGAACTGTCGCGCTCGGTCTCGTAGGTCCCGCGCCGTCTCCGAGTCGTCGTACTCCATGGTGTCCGCACCGAGCGAACCACCGTAAAGGTGCACGCCGGGAGCGTGACCCACCGCCGAGTCCCACGTCGATTGCGGGCACGCTCGCCTTTTTCCGCTCGCCGCGAGTGGCTCGCGTATGGACCAACTGCCCCGCCCCGGCCTCGGCACGTCGGGATACGAGGACGACGAGGAGTGCGCCGAGAACGTTCGCACGGCGCTCGACGTCGGCTACCGCCACGTCGACACCGCCCAGATGTACGACACGGAGCGAGCGGTCGGCGAGGCGGTCGCCGACAGCGACGTCGACTCCGAGGAGGTGTTCGTCGCTACGAAGGTCGCCCCCGAGAACCTCGCGCACGACGACGTGCTGGAGACGGCCCGCGAGAGCGCCGACCGCCTCGGCGTCGACAGCATCGACCTGCTGTACGTCCACTGGCCGAACGGGGCCTACGACGCCGAGGGGACGCTCTCCGCGTTCGACGAACTGGTCGACGAGGGCCTCGTCGAGCACGTCGGCCTCTCGAACTTCACCGTCGACCTGCTGGACGAGGCGCGGGACGTTCTCGACGCGCCCGTCTTCGCCCATCAGGTCGAGTGCCACCCGCTGCTCCCGCAGGACGAACTCCGCGAGTACGCCCGCGAGGACGACCACTCCCTCGTCGCGTACGGCCCGTTCGGCCGTGGCTCCATCATGGACGACGACACCATCCAGTCGGTCGCCGAGGACCACGACCTGACGGCCCACCAGGTCGCGCTGGCGTGGTCGCTCTCGAAGGAGAACGTCGTCCCCATCCCGAAGGCGACGGGCGAGGACCACCTCCGGGCGAACTACGAGGCGCGTGACCTCGACCTCCCGCAGGAAGCACTGGACCGCCTCGACGACATCGACGAGCGCACCCGACGGTTCGACCCCGACGACGCGCCCTGGAACTGACCGAGCGGCCCGTCGTGACGACGCGGAAATCTGGCCCCACCGCCGGAAGCTATTCGGCGCTCGCTTTCGATTCGTGTGCCGATGAGTGACGGGGAGTACTTCGACCGCATCGTCGACGTGGACCGACTCGCCGAGTACCTCGAATCGGAACTCGGGGCCGCCGAATCGTACGACGTCGAACACCACCAGGAGGGCCACTCCAACGAGACGCTGTTCGTGACGTGGGGCGACCGCGAACTCGTCGTCCGTCGGCCGCCGCCGGGCGAGGTGGCCGACAGCGCCCACGACGTCCTCCGCGAGTACGAGGTGATGGACGCGCTCCAGGGCACCGACGTGCCGTTGCCGAACACCGTCGCCGCCTGCGAGGGCCACGCGGTCCTCGGCAGCGACTTCTACCTCATGGACCGCACCGAGGGCGACGTCCTCCGCGAGGGCGTCCCCGAACGCTTCGAGAACCCGGATGCGCGCGAGGCCATCGGCCGGGAACTCGTCGACGGCCTCGTCGCGGTCCACGAGGTGGACTACGAGGCGGTCGGTCTGGAGGAGTTCGGCTACCCGCCGGGGTTCACCCAGCGTCAGGTCGACCGCTGGACGAAACAGCTGATGTGGGCGTTCGAGGTCACCGTCGAGGAGCGGGAGGTGCCGAAACTGTACGACGTGATGGAGTGGCTCGACGACAACGTCCCCGAGGACCCGCCCGCGACGCTCGTCCACGGCGACTACAAACTGGACAACGTCATGTACGGACCGGGCCACGACCCGGACCTCGTCGCCGTCTTCGACTGGGAGATGAGCACGCTCGGCGACCCGTTCACCGACCTCGGGTGGATGCTGTCGTACTGGCGCGACGCGAAGGACCCCGCGCCGTCGGTGCCGGAACTGACGGCGCAGTTCATGGAGGGCGACGACTTCCTCACGCGCGAAGAACTCGTCGAGCGCTACGAGGACCGGACCGGGTTCTCGTTCGAGAACGAGCGGTTCTACCGGGCGCTCGCGGTGTACAAACTCGCCGGGCTCGGCGAGATGTTCTTCCGGCGCTACCTGGAGGGCAACTCCGACGACCCGATGTACCCGACGATGGAGGAGCGGGTCCCGGCGCTCGCGGACCGCGCGGTGCGCATCATCGAGGGCGACGAACCGCTCTGAGCGGCTGGGACCGACGCTCGCCACTCCTCCACGCAGTTGCCACACGACGGCGACGGCGACGGCGACGGTGGAGGGTTCGACCATCCCCGCGCTTCGATGGGCCAGTGAGACGTCGGTGGTCGGCGGTCGACGGAGGAAACCGACAGCCGAGACGGCGACCACGGCACTGAAGGCACTCGGATGCTGAGGAGTGCCATGGTCGCGGTCCCCGGGATGGAGACGCTCCACGTCCTCGGACTCCTCGTCACGGTCCTCGTCTCGCTGGCGGTCGTCCGCTCGCTCTCCGACGGCGGCGTCGGGCCGATACTCCGACGCCGACTCCTGCTGGGCGTCCCCTGGGGGACGCTCCTCGTCACCGCCTTCGTCCTCTGCGTCTACTTCTTCGTGCAGGGCGGCTGGGAGTATCCTCGCCGCCCGATGGTCGTCCCGTTCCGGGCGTGGTCGTACTTCTACCCGCTCGGCATCCTCACCTCCCCGTTCGCCCACGCCGGACTCGGCCACGTCACCGGTAACCTGTTCGCGACGCTCACGCTCGCATCCCTGGCGGAGTACGCGTGGGGCCACTACCCCCGGAAGCGGGGCGTCCAGACGTTCACCTCGTCTCTCACGAACCCGTTCGGTCGCATCGCCCTCTTCGTCGTCGTCACGCTCGCTATCGGCGTGCTGACCGGCGTGTTCGCGCTCGGCCCCGCCATCGGGTTCTCCGGCGTCGTCTTCGCCTTCGCCGGGTTCGCGCTGATGCGCTACCCGCTGGCGACGGTCGTCGCGGTGACCGCGAGCGGCGTCATCTCACTGCTGTACGCGGCGGTGCAGAACCCCATCCTCCAGCAGGGCGGCCGCTCGGCGTTCATCACGCCGTGGTGGGCCAGCATCGCCATCCAGGGCCACGCCCTCGGGCTCTTCCTCGGGGCGACCCTGGGCATCCTCTACGTCCGTCGCGTCGAGGAGCGTCCGCCCGCCGTCCGCCTGTTCGTCGGCGTGTTGCTGTTCTGCGTCGCCCAGAACCTCTGGGCGGTGTACACGCCGCTCAACGGCGGGCGCTACGAACTGTACCGGGCGGCCGGGACGGCGCTCCTGTTCGTCCTCGCGACGCTGTTCGCGAGCGCCGTCGTCCACGTCGACCGCTCGCTCCTCGGTCGGTTCGACGTCGGGTTCAACGAGGCGACGTTCGCGCTCGTCCTCGCCGTCACCGTCGCGCTGGCGGGTGTCGCCATCCCGTTCAACCTCTTCGCGGTCGCCAACCCGGACGCGGGCGTCACCGACGCCAACAGCATCGACGTGGGCGACTACACCGTGTTCTACGCCCACGACGTGCCCAACCAGTACATCTCCTCGGTCTCCATCGACTCCGGGGCGGTCAGTTCCGAGGTCAACGCCAGCGGCGTCATCGTCGTCAGCGAGCAACGGGAGATATGGTGGGTCGTCACGTCGTCTTCCCGCCTCGCCAACGACGGTCGGTCGCTCGTCCGCGTCGGCGGCATCGGGTGGCGCGACGCCGTCGTCGCCGACTACTCCGGGTGGTCGCCCGTCGGCAACAGCACCGCCTACGTCGTCTACCTCTACCACCAGGACGCCGCGCGTCTCGCCTACGTCTCCGAACCGTCGCAGGCCGCGCTGACCATCACCGAGCGGAACGTGACCGTCGTCCCCGGCCCCGAGTTCACGCTCCGCGTGACGCGAGGCGGCGAGACGCTCGGCGAGGCAGCCATCCCGGTCGGCAACAACACGACGAGCGCTGGCGACCTGACGTTCGTCCGCGAGGACCGTCGGGTCGTCGCAACCACCGACGACGGGACGCGCGTCACCGTCGCGACCCGTGCGCATACCTCCTGAGTGCAGAGCAGTGTCCCGGTCCCAGTTTACGTCCGGCTGGCCACCTCACCACTCGACTCTGAACAGTTCGGTCTGTAGCGTCCGGCGGTCGTCGGTGTGGAACGCGAACTGCCGGTCCACGTCGAACTCGGCGGCGAACGCGTGGGTCACCTCGCCGCCCCGGTCGGCCGCGAACGACTCCACGAACGCGCGGGAGTCGTCGTTGTGGATGGAGTAGGAGACGGTCGCGACCTCAGCCGCACTCGCGAGGAACGCCCGGTCCGCGTGTTCGTTCCCACGCTGCGCGCCGAACGGCGGGTTCGAGAGGACCGTCACGCCGTCGGCCTGAGCGGTACCGTCGGACTGGGTGGTATCGTCGGACCGGGTAGTTCCGTCGGGTCGGGTCGCTCCGTCGACACAGAGGGGGAGTCGGGTCGCGTCGCCCCGGACCCAGTCGGGGAGGCGGTCGTGGGGCAGGTCGAGTCGAGCCGCGTTGGCCCGGGCGGTGTCGAGTGCCGCGGCGTCGCGTTCGACGCCGACCACCGTGCGCGCGCCCGCGAGACAGGCTCCGAGTGCGAGGACACCCGTTCCGCTCCCGAGGTCCACGACGGGGCGGTCGAGGTCGCCCTGGAGGGCGGCGAGGTGGACGAGGTGTGCGGCGAGGTCCGCCGGCGTCGGGTACTGCTCGAACTCGACGCGCGGGTCGGCGAACCCGTCGAGTCGCTGGAGGTGGCGTTCGAGCGTCCGACGGTTCATGAGTGCGCGTTCGCGACCGCTCCGCGAAAGGGTTCCGGGAGCGATTCGGGACGGTCGGGCCGCGGACGTACTCGTTGGGCGATAAGTTAGATTGATACCTCCGCACTCGAACGGGCGCGTATGGACTGTCCGCGCTGTGAAGCCACGCTCGACACCTACACGCTGTACGGGAAGGAGGCGGTGACGTGCGAACGCTGTGGCTACCTGGGGGTCTCGGTGGAGCATCGGAGCGAGCCGAAAGAAATCGAGTCGTGGCAGTCCGCGCTGGACCGCTTCAATACCGAGTAGTCGTCCGCGTCGTCAGTTGTCCGAGGACGCCTTCTGGCTCTGCTTCTTCGACGACTTGTTCTTCTTCGACTTGCCCTTCGACGACGAGGAGCTACCCTTGTTCGACTGGTTCCCGCTGGAACTCGACGACTTGACGGGCTTGCTCTTGTTGGGCTTGTCGCGGTCCTCCTCGGAGCGCGCTGCGACGAGCGACCCGCGAGCGACGCTGTAGAGCGGCTCGGAGGCCTTCTTCACGCCGCTGACCGAGAACGGCAGGTTGGACTCCTCGAGGTGGTCCTCGAAGAGCTTCTCGAAGCCGCTGGGCGACGACGTGCCGCCGGTGACGACCACGGGAACGTCGAGACCCTCCTCGACGTCCTCGTCGTCGACCTCGCGGGCGATGTTCTCGATGACGTAGTCGAGCAGGTTCTCGTAGTAGATGGCGAGCGCGCCCTCCACGCCGCCGACGTCCGTCTTGAAGTCGAGTTCGAAGTCGTCCTCTTTGATGGAGGTGACCTTGTCGACGGGCTTGCCCGTCGCGCGGGCGGCCTGCTCGTCGATCCAGTCGCCACCGCGGGCGATGGAGAACGTCATGACCGGCACCGCGTAGTACGCCAGGCAGATGTTCGTCATGCCCGCACCGAAGCTCACGCCGAGGCCGGTGAAGTTGTTGTCCGCGAGTTCGCTGTAGATGACTGCCATCCCCTCGTTGATCGGTTCGGGCTCGTAGCCCATGTCCGAGAGGAACGACTCGCACGTCTTCTGGTGGTACAGCGTCGAGAGGTCCGAGTCGATGGGGTCTGCCGGCGTCGAGAAGTGGATTCGCTCGCCGGGGTACTCGGGCTCGCCCGCGACCTGCTCGATGATGAGCTTGATCATGGGGATGGCGCTCTTCTCGTCGTTCGAGAGGATGCCACGCTGCATCGGGCGGCGGGTCTCCTGCTTGAAGATGTTCGCGAAGTTGAGTGCGTCGTCACCAACCACGTACACCTTGTCGTCCTTGCGGATGTGGAGCACGTCCGAACGGGAGAGCATCTGCTCTGCCATGTCGGAGTGTTCTATCTCGACGAAGGAGTTGCGCTGCTGGACGAAGACGGTGTCGCCGTCGTCCTGTTTTCCCGAAATGATGTTCATCGTGCCGACGTCTAGGCCTTTCGCCATATCGGCTTCTATGAGTAAACCAATATAAAGTTTCTCTCTACTGGTATAGATTCGGATTCAACAAACTCTACACCTATCGGTAATTCAAACGACGGGACGGAGTACCGACGAGAAGAGCCGCGAACGACCGACTACCCGAGGTTCAGCATCGACTTCAGCCGCCCGAGGAGACCGCCGCTGTTGAGGTCCGATAGCTTCTCCTCTCGCTCGGCGTCCTTCCGTTTCTTCTCCTGGAGCTGTGCGAGCGCCGCCGCCTGGTCGTCCGTGCCCGACCCGCGAGCGGTCTTGCGGGCGGATTCGCCGCCGCGCATCCCCTGTAGGCCCGCGACGGCAGCGTCGACGCCGCTTCCGGACGACCGGTGGGACTTCGCCTCGACGCCCTCGAAGCCGGACGTGTCGAGGCCGTCGGAGTTGTCCTTGACCGTGATGCGACGCGTGTTGTCCTTCGGGACGCCGCCCCACGTCATCTCGGTGTTCGCCATCGCCTCGTCGATGTCTCGACGGACGTCCTCGTCGGTCACTTCCGGGCCGGTGTCCTCCTCGCTCGCCTCGGCGACGACCTGGTCGGGTGAGGCCCGTTCGACGTGGTAGCTCACCAGCGCGGCAAACGTCGCGGCGATGACCGTGACGACGCCGAGGGCGTAGATGCCGACGCCCTGCATGCTGTAGTCCACGCCCGAGTCGACGTTCCAGTGCCACGGGTGCGCCCAGACGAAGAACGCGACCGCGGCGAGACTGATAGCCTCGCCCGTCACCGCGCCGATTCGCGCTCGTTTCTCGACGGGGAGGAGCACCGTGACGCCGAGGAACAGCGTCGGGAGCCCCGACGCGCCGATGGCGAACGCGATCTCGCGCAGCCAGAACGTCTTCCCCGGGCCGAACACGACCTGTTCGACGACGAACAGTCCGAGGCCGACCAGCCCCAGCGCCACACCACCGAAGAACATCGCGAACCCCGCGTACACGTCGACCTCACGCTCGGGTTCACCGATGAAGCGCCGATACCACTCGATCAGTGTCGTCTCGATACTGCCGTCCTCGCTCATTGCAGACCCTTACGAGTTGGAGTATATGATTGTTGGGTCTATTGGAATTGATGGTCGCCGGACAGACGAGCGTGGAGGCTGGCGAAACCGGCCGACGAGACTGCGACGGGGGAGAACCCACCGCCGGACTGACTCGCACCGGTCGGTGCCGCCCGAGAGACCGTCGGCCGAGTTTAAGTACGCTCGGAGACGCTGGCAGTCTCGACGACCCCGACCCGCACCGTGGCGACTACAAAGCTTTTACCGGCGTGACAGAACCCGACTGTATGCGACGCCGACAGGTCCTCGCGCTCGCGGCGGTCGGTTTCACGGGATGTCTCTCCGACACCTCGCCAGCGGATACCACCGCGAACGGGACGACCACCTCGACGACCGGAACGAAGACAGCGACGACGACCGACACAATGTCCCCGTCGACGACGGTAAACGACTCGACAGCGACGCCGACCCCTCCCAACATCGAGGCCTACCCCGGCGACTGTCCGTCCTACGGTGATAACGTCGCCACCGTCGTCTGCTCGGAGGCTGCGCCCGACGACGTGCCGCTCAGGATGACGCCCTCCGAGCCAACTGTCGACCTCTCCGGTAGTCTCACGTTCACGCTCCGGAATGAGACCGATGCCGCCTTCCAGACCAATCACTACGCAGCGCGCCTGCACAAGCAGGTCGACGACGAGTGGTTTCACGTCGCACCAACCGCCTGGCCCCAGCCGCTTACACCCCTCTCAGGTGATGACCGCCACAGCTGGACGGTGTACCCTCATTCAGAACCGATCGATGAACCGAACGGTGCCCCCGGCGACAGCGAGACGACGAGAATCGTCGGTGGGCTCGGTGGCGGCCGATACGTGTTCGGGAACCTTGGCTGGTTCGCTGGTGGAGACCACGAAGAACAGACGGCTGCCGTCGCGACAGTCGAGATTCAGGGACCACCGGCCGAGTTGACGACGACCGGCGACGTGACCGACGTGTCGGTCGACGGCGAGACACTCGGGGCTCGGTGGACGGCCGGTCGAGAGCACGAGTACTCCTCCGTTGCCGCGTTCGTGCTCCGAACCACCGATGCGAGCACAGAGCGACGGCTCATCACCGAACAGTTACTCCAGCCCGGTTCTGTCCGCCCCCGCCCACTCCGCGATGCCCTCGCCCTGCTAACCGGCCACGATGTCGAGACAGTACGGTTGACCGGGGTGACCGGGTCGACACCGCCATTCGGTCTCGGCGAGCCGTCGCTGTTCGAGTATCACGGTACGACCTACGAGATGAGCGCCGAGAAGGTCGAGGGGCAGGAGTAGACAACGAGGCCAGACTACCAGGTACCGTGGAACGTGTCGAACGACAGCGAGTCGAGCGGCTCCTCGCCGATGGCGATCTGGTACTCGCCGGGGGTGAGCATCGGCTGTTTGAACTGCGGGCCGTCGTCGGTGGTGATGCGCGGACAGCCGGTGTTGACGTAGGCGTCGAAGCCGAACTGCGTGAGGCGGTCGGGCGTCACCTCGTCCATCGTCAGCAGGTAGGCGTTCTCGTTCTCCTCGACGATGTCGTTGGCGACCTCCCAGCGTCCCTGCCCGATCTTCGTACAGAAGACGACGCCCCACGTCTCGGCGTCCATCGCGCGGTGGACCGCACCGTAGCGCTGCTTGAGGAACTTCTCCGTGTCCGCGATGGTGACGACGTTGTTGACCGGGTCGGCGATGACGACGTTCTTCTCGGGGTGTTCCATCGCCAGTCCGAGCGGGTGGAACTTCCCGCCGCCGACGTACAGCACCTGGTCCGCGTCGATGTCGGCGCTGGCGTAGTTGCAGCCGAGCACCTGCCCTTCGTGGGTGAGGCGGTCGTCGCCCCGACGGGTGTGGACCTCGTAGCCGCGCTCGGTGAGCCACGCCTTCATCTCGTCGAACTTGTTCATGTGCTGGGCGGTCGTCACGAGGCCGACGTCGGGGTCCTCGTCCGGGTCGGAGAGTTCCTCGAGGGACTCCTCCATGATGGGTTCGACCTCGACGTTCGAGAACAGCGGGACGTAGATGATCTTGTCCGACTCCTTCATCGGCGAGTGGCCGAAGTGGACGAACACGTCCGTCCGGCGCATCATGTAGGTGTCGAGGTCACAGGCGCCGTAACAGGGCTGCCCGGAGATGAGGACGCGCGTGTCGTCGGGGAGGAGTGCGCGCAGGTCGTCGGCGACGTGCGGTGCGCGTCGCTTCAGTCCCTCCGGGAACTGGAGACCGACCTTCTCGGCCCCGCGTTCCTCGACGGCCTCGACGATGCGGTCGAGTTCGTAGTCCCAGGTTCGCTCGTGTTTGAGGGCCATCCCGGTCTTCCGCAGGTCGCCCTCCGAGTAGTCGTGCTGCGATTCCTGGCTCATTACCAGAGCCAGCGGTTGGACGCGGTTAACGTGTACGGTCGGCAGCGACCGTGCGGGTGGTGCTCACGCGCCCGCCCGACTCGCTTCTCTCGGTCGGTCTCCCTTCAGCGTGGTCAGTCTTCCAGCCACGCGTAGAGGTTGCGTTTCGGCGTTCCACAGTTCGGGCACTCCTCGGGGTAGCCGTCCTCCAGGTCGCCCATCTCGCCGCACTCGTCACAGCGCCACATCAGGTACCCCTCACCGAACTCGTGGCCGGGGTCGGTCTCCAGGTCGAGGTGGTCGACCGACTCGCCGAGTCGGACCTGGAACCCCGTCTCCGTCAGCCCACGGATGACACCCAGTTCGGTCCCGTCGTCGTCGTAGACGCGCTGTCCGGGTTTGATAGTCGTCCGCTGACTGTCGTCTGTCATAGGTGAACGGTCACCACGAACGGCCATCAATCTGCTGGCAGTTCTCGCGGGTTGGGGCCCACCCCGCACTCACTTGCCACCCGCAGTCCTACGTCCCACGTGGCATCCATCCTACTACTGTACGGGACCTCCGAGGGACAGACCGAGAAGATCGCCCACCACGTGGCGGGCGTCCTCACCGGCCGCGGCCACGCGGTGGAACTGGTCCACGGCGAACGCCTCCCCGACTCGCTCGACCTGCCCGCGTACGACGCGGTCGTCGTCGGCGACTCCATCCACCGGAGTCGGCACCACGCCTACGTCAGGGAGTTCGTCGAGCGCAACCGCGAGGTGCTGAACGACTGCGTCTCGGCGTTCTACCAGGTGAGCCTCTCGGCGGCCAGCGAACGCCCCGAGAGCGTCGCGGAGGTGGAGGCCATCGAGGAGTCGTTCCTCGACGAGACCGGGTGGACGCCGGACCACGTCGCCAGTTTCGCGGGTGCCATCGTCTACTCCCAGTACGGGCCCCTCAAGCGGTTCGTGATGCGACGTATCGCCCGGAAAGAGGGTGGCGACACCGACACCTCCCGGGACTACGAGTACACGGACTGGGGGGAGGTGACGGCGTTCGCGGAGGCAGTCGCCGCCGACCTCCCGGACCTTCGGCAGACCTAAACCGACCGAGCCCCAACCCCGACCATGAGCATCGAGACCACGCCGGAGTCCGACGAGGCCGACGAGATTCCCCCCGCCGCTCGCGCGACGGAACTCGCGACCGACCTCGGAGACGCCATCAGCGACCTCCCCGCGTACCAGGAGTTCGCCGAGGCGAAGCAGGCCGTCGAGGAGAGCGAGGATGCCCAGGAGAAGATTCAGTCGTTCGAACAGAAGCGCGAGGAGTTCATGCTCGCCCGCCAGACCGGTAACGCCTCGAACGAGGACCTCCGCGACCTGCAGGCCGCACAGGAGGAGCTCCACGACATCCCCGTCATGAGCGACTACCTCCGCGCGCAGTCCGACCTCGAACTCCAGTTGCAGGAGCTCAACGAGATGATCTCCGCGCCGCTCTCGGTCGACTTCGGCGAGAAGGCTGGCGGCTGCTGTCAGGACTGAACGCCACCCTCTCGTCGCTCGACTGTAACGACGCCGACCTCCGTCGGCCGGGCGAACGATTCACGACAGTGGACAGGTACCCGAGTGGGAACACAGGGTTTTCACGCTCACCCCACTAGGCCGAACGTGTTTCGCCAGTACGACACGGCCGAGACCGCGCTCACCATCGCCGAGTCGTCGTACGACCAGAAGATCCAGTATCCAGCGGCCGCGCTCGCGTACTACGGGTTCGTCTCGTTGCTCCCGTTGCTCGTGTTGCTGGTCGCGGTGATCGGCGAACCGGTCACCGAACCCGTCCGAGGCGGGGTGTTCCACTTCCTCACCCCCCAGGCACAACAGGCGGTGTCGAGCGGACTGGACGACGCGTCCGGGAAGGCTGGTGCGACGCTGTTCGCGGTCGTCGTCCTCGTCTGGAGTGCGGCGAACGTCACCGCGGGCTTCGAGACGATGGTCGGGCGCGTCGAAGGCTCGTCCGACGACTCCCTGGCCGCCCGGGTCCGCAACGCGGTCAGCGTCCTCGGTTCGCTCGGACTGGGGGTCGCCTCCGTCGTCGCCGCGACCGCTCTCTTCGCACTCCTGCCCGGCGCTTCGCACGTCTTCGCCGGCGGACTGGTCGTCCTGTTCGTCGCGCTCACGCTCGTCTTTCTACCGCTGTACTACGTCCCGACGACCGAGATTCCCTCGCTGGCGGCCGCACTCCCCGGGACGCTCACGGTCGCCTTCGGCTGGACGGGGCTTCTCGCCGTGGTCAGATACTACGTCACGCACGCGGCCACGTACGCTATCTACGGTGTCCTCAGCGGAATCATACTCGTCCTCACGAGCCTCTACGTCGCCGCGGTCGTGCTCATGCTGGGCTTCGTCGTCAACGCGACGTTCTCGGACGGAACGGCCGTCTCGAACCCGCCAGGGTAGTGAGAGGTGCGGTAGACCGTGGTCTCCGTTGCGGGTGATGTCCGTTCCTCGTGCGGAGTCGGTATCGCCGGGCGACCCGAGTGCAGAGGACGAACTCCCGGTCGGGTACGAAAGGTGGAGTTACGTGCGTGGCGCGGAAGCGTCCGGTATGGAAGAGGTGCACTCCGACTGGGACGATTGGCTCCTCCGGGCGGTGGAGGGGAGCGACCCGCAGGGACTGGCGGTCTGGTATCTCGGCTGTAACGGCTTCGTCGTGAAGGCGAGCGACGGGACGACGCTGTTCGTCGACCCGTATCTCGCGACGGGCGACCCCCCGCGGACCGTCCGGATGATTCCGGTCCCGTTCGACCCGGCGGACGTCGAGGAGGCGGACGCCGTCTTCGCGACCCACGAACACACCGACCACGCGAACGGGCCGAGCCAGGGACCGATCCTCGCCAACACCGACGCGCCGTTCTTCGCGCCGGACGCCTCGCTGGACGTCGTCGACGAGGAGGGGTGGCGCGAGGAGTGGGACCTCGACGACGACCGGTTCGTCGAGGTGGCGGAGGGCGACACCATCGACGTCGGCGAGGTGACGGTCCACGTCGAACCCGCTCACGACCCCGACGCCGAGCACCCGGTGTCGTACGTCGTCGAACACGCGGGTCGGACGTTCTTCCACGGCGGTGACGCTCGCCCGAGCGACCACTTCGCCGACGTGGGGGAGCGCTACGACATCGACCTCGGTGCGCTCGCGTTCGGGAGCGCGGGGACGATTCCCGACAAGGAGACGGGCGAACCGACCGACACACAGTGGTACTCCGGGGAGAACGACGTGGTCGAGGCCGCTCGACAGTTGCACCTCGACCGGTTCCTGCCGACGCACTGGGACATGTGGAAGGGACTGACCGCCGACCCGACGGCGCTCGGCCCCCACGTCCGAGGGTTCGAGCACCCGAGGCGGCTCGAACTCCTCGAGATCGGCGACAGCACGGTCGTCTGACGCAGACGCGTCGGGGGCTATACAGTTCACGGACAGGTTTATTATCGGAAAGTAATACTGTCCACTAATGAGTGAATTGGCTACCGGTGTCGTCGCCGCGAACGACGTCACCGTCGAGAAGTCGTTCGAACCGGAGGAGTTCCCGGTGCCCGCAATCGCGTTCGTGGTGACGTCGGAGCGCGAGGAGCGCGTGACGTGCCGCGTCGTCGACCACCTCCCCGAGGACGTCACGCCGGACGACGTGGGGTTCCACCCCGACTTCGGCGAGGAGTTCTGGTCGGTCGAGGACGGCGACCTCGTCTTCGAACGCGACCTCGCCGCGGGCGAGTCGGTGACGACCGTCTACGCGTTGCGGGACAAGGACGTCGACGCCGCGGAGACGTTCCTCGAAGACCCGACCCTCGAGGTCGACGACGCCGCGGCGGCGGTCCTCGGGACCAACAGCGGCGACCCCGTTCGCGACGTCATCTCGGGCGACGCCGACACCGTACCGGGTCTCGAAGAGGAGGCCGAAGCCGTCGACCTCGTCGAGGAGGCGGAGACCGACGAGGACGACGAGATAGAACCCATCCAGCTGAGCGACCCGAACGAGGAGGCCGGCGGGTCGACCGAGTCGAAATCGTCCGGTTCGACCGTCGCCGACTCGAAGACGACTGACTCGGCGACGGCCGGTTCGACGACCGACGAGACGACGGAGACCCCCGACGGCGACGACGCCACCGACGCGGCCGGAGCCGCCTCGACGACGTCCGCCACTCCACCGACGGAGAACGACGCTCTGGACGCCGCCCCCGCGGCTGGCGGCGTCGCCGCCGCGCTCGCTCGCGAACTGCGCGACGGGAGCGTCGACCCCGCCGTCGAGAACGCGCTCCGGGGTGCGCTCGGCGCGGAGGGGCCGTCCGGAAGCGAGACGGCCCAGCTAGCGACCATCCGCGAGGACGTGACGAAACTTCGCGCGTACGTGAACGCGCTCGAGGAGTTCCTCGACGAGAACGGCGACGCACAGACTCTGCTGCGCGATCTGCGCGGTGAACTCGGCTCGCTGGAGACGCGGCTCGACGCGCACGACGACCGCATCGGCTCGGTCGACGAGGACGTGGAGACGGTCGACACCCGAGTCGACGACGTGGACGAGCGACTCGACGCCACGAGCGAGGACGTTGACGCGGTCGACGACCGGGTCGAGACGGTCGAGACGGAGGTCGCCGACGTGGACGACCGCGTGGACGACGTTGACGGACGGGTCGACGCCCTCGACGAGAGCGTCGACGAACTCGCGGCCCACGCCGACGAGACCGACGAGCGGTTCGAGGCGGTCGACGACCGGATGGACGAGGTCGACGACCGCTCGGAGACCGTCGGGAAGGAACTCGACGCGGTCCGGGAGGAAATCGACGACCTCTACGAGCGAACCGACGACGCGGCCGACGCCGTCGAGACCCTCGACACGTCGACGGACGACCTGGAGGACGGCCTCGTGGACGTCGAACTCCACGTCGAGGACCTCCGCGACGACCTCTCGGCGGTCGAGGACCACCTCGACACGTTCCGCGGTGAGGCCGCCAGCAGCGAGGACCTCGACGCCGTCGCGGCGGACCTCGACGAGACCGGTACGGAACTCTCGGCGACCGTCGACCGGGTCGAAGACACCGAGAGTCGGGTCGCCGAGGTCGAGGACGCACTCGACGGTGCGGACGACCTCGCCGAGCGACTCGACGCAGTCGACGAGGAACTCGACCGCGTCGAGAACCTCGCCGAGACGCTGGACGACGTCGAGGCGACGCTGGAGGACCTCGACGACCTCTCGGACCGCCTCGACGACGCCGAGGGGCGTCTGGAGCAGTTCGACGCGTTCCAGGAGCGGATGGCCGGCGTCTTCGGCGGTGGCGGTCCCGGTGTCGCTGCCGACGATACGGCCGACGACGCGGACGAGGAGTAGTCGAACCCAGTTCACCGCGGACGCACCGCGGACAGACCGGTCGGCAATCGGTCGCGTTTTATCGCCGGAAGCTGTTCTCGGCGTAATGGCAGCCATCAGCGTCGCCGTTCCGCGCAAGGGTCGTCCGCTCGAAGCCGTCCTCGAACGGCTCGCGGCCCATACGGGAACGCCGGACCTCGCCGACGAGGTCATCTCGACGCTCCGCTACGAGAAGGCCATCACGAAGGGCACGCAGTCGACCGACCGCTCGGTGTACGACCGCCTCGCCGACTACAGTCGAGGTCCGGCGGACTACACCGTCCTCCGGGACAGTCGCGAGGGGTTCCCGCGACGCATCGCGTTCGACGCGCTGACGTGGTCGCTCGGCGACTACGAGGTCCGACTCGTCGGCCGCGAGGAACCGTTCCGAGCGCTCCGGAAACACGAGTTCGCACTCGGCTTCGACAGCGCCGACCTCGTCCTCGAAGAGGTCGTCGGCCTCGCTCCCGACCCCCTCCGCGACATGGCCGACGTCAACGACCGCATCGACCCGCGGGACACCGACGTTCGCCTCGTCTCCGGTCTCGGCGATACGGTGTACCACACGCTCCTCGCCACCCCGTCGGTCGCCGACGGCGACCTCGACCGCTCGTTCGTCGAGGAGTACGCTGGCCCCGTCTGCATCTCGCCGCGCTACGAACGCCTCGTCGAGGCGGTCGTCGGCACCGACGCGCTGGACGGCGTCGAGTTCTGCTACCCCGGCGACGGCGTGGAGGAGGAGGCCGCCATCGCGAACGCCGGACTGGGCGTCTACGTCACCGTCACCGGGTCGACGGCGCGCGACCACGGGCTGGTGCTCGGCGAGCGCCTGTTCCCCTCCGAGACGGTGCTCCTGGAGAACGCCTCCGAGTCCGGGCCGGCCGACGACCGACTCAAACGCGTTCTGGAGCCCCTCGAGACCGAACTCGCCGTCCGCTGATTCCGGACACACCGTCTCAGCGTTTTCGACCGAACCTCCTCTCCGTTCGCGATGCACTCTCCCAGCGCGGCACTCGTCCAACTCAGCCGAGAATTGTTCTGAACCGGTAGTACGTTTTTTTATACAATATACTCTAGAATTTATTAAGTTAGATTCAATTATATAACCCCTGTTCGGTGAGACGTGATGTCGAAGACCACGGTTGCAGAACGACTGGCGAACCACCCGAAACTGACCGGAGCCCTCTTCGTGGCGCTCATCGCACTCTCACAGGTGGGTTCGGCGGCCGCGGCCGCAGGGTCGACGCTGGGTGGCCCGTAGTCGGCGACCGGTTCTCGACACCAGTCCGTTTCTCGGCGATTTGTTATCGTTCAATCGACGTCTTCGAGCGAGAGCGACTCGCTCCAGTGGAGGTCACCGTCGACGACGACCGGGAACCGTTCGAGCCGGAGGAACGTCGCGAGCTGGTCGCGAGTCAGGTCGAAGTCGTCGACGTGACCCGCGTTGAGGTAGCGCCGGGTGTTCGTGGGAACGTTCGGCGAGTACACCGCTCCCGGCCCCATGCGGCCCGCGGGGTGACCGTGGAGGGAGATGCGGAACCGCTCGTCGTCGTCACTGTCGTCACTATTGGTACCATCGTCACCGTCGGCACCATCGTCGTCGTCGAGTCGGCACAGTTCGACGCTGATGGGGGTCGACCCGCGAGACGACGCGAGCGTCAGGTTCTGGTCGCCGACGATGCCGTAGTGCTTGGCGAACAGGTCCGTCTCACCGACCACGTCGAGCGCGCCGCCGAGGGAGAACCCCGCGTTGAGCAGACGCGCGAGCGACCGTCCGATGCGGGTCGCGGCGTCGTTACCGATCATCACGAACGTCACCACGCCCGCGATAGCCCCGGCGTCGACGAGGTGCTGGCCCTGCCGGTAGGACTGACAGGCGTTGAGGACGAACGCGCGCGTTCGAACGTGGTCGAGCGTTGCGGCGTCGAGGTAGCCGTCGGCGCACTGGAGGCCCCGCTCGTCGACGTGGCCGACGAAGTGAACGAAGTCCCGGTCCTCGGTGAGCAGCGAGCGGAGCCCGGTACGGTCGAGCTCCTCGTGGACCGAGACGTCGAACTGGACGAGTTCGCGGAGGCCGTACCGGTTCTGGACGCTCCCCTCGGCACGCATCTCGGGGTCGTTGACGACGACGGCCACGTCGATGGGACCGCTCGTGACGGCGTTCAACCGACGCTTCCTGGCGGCGACGGTCGGTTTCGCCGACCCCATGCGGTAGCCGTCGCCGACCCAGACGTGCTCGATGCTGCCGGTTCGGGGGAGGCCGACGATGCGGTCCGACCGCTCGCAGTCGTCGAAGCGCCGCGTCGTGTCGGCGGCCTCCGACCGGGCCGTCCCACCGTCGCTCATGACCCGGCCACCGACCCGACCGACCGGGTCGCCGCGAGCGAACTCGCGAACGGTACTCGTCGTGGGCGAGGTGACGCTGTCCCGTCGCGGGCCGGGACAGCGGATGGTACAGAGGTCGTTGACGAGGAACGGTAGCTGTTCGACCGACGACGAGACGGGCCGCACGTCGGCGGTCGTCTTCCAGCGCGGCCGGTGGTCGTCGAGTGCGTCGAACGGGACGTCGAGGTACGCCCTCGTCCGGTCGGCGAGCGGGGCGTCGTACAGCGCTGCGAAGTCGAGGCCGAGGTCCACGGTCTCGACGGCCTCGCGTTCGGCCAGTTCGATGGGGTAGAGCCCCTCCGTCCGGGTGAGGCAGTCGAGGAAGAACAGGTGGCGGAGCGTCCGCTCGACGCCCGTCTCGACGTTCGGGTCGTCCAGGGGATGTTCGGTTCCGTCGGCGAGGAGGACCGGCGACTCGCCGGGTTCGACGCGGGCGTTCAGGTAGTACGCGAGCGGTGCGACCGGGTAGACGGCGTCGAGACGGGGCGGGACCCGAATCGTGACGGGCCGGTCGCCGTCCCCACTGACCGACTCCGGGACGCGGAGTTCGTCGCCGCGTTCGAGGAGCGGCGGGTGGCCCCGGAGCGTGGGCCACGACCGTTCGGGCGACGTCGTCTTGAGCGCCGACCCGAACTGGGAGACGGCCGCCATCACGTCCGCCGGGTCGTCGGTGGTGGTGATGGTCCCGGCCGGGAACTCGTGGAGGGACCGGGCACCGAGTCGTATCGTGTCGGCCCCCGACACCCGGACGACGCGGCCCGACTCGTCGGTGTACGTCTCGACGGTGCCGTCGACGACGAGGTACGTCTTCACCGCGAGGCTCTCCAGTTCCAGGACGTACTGCCCCGATGGGAGACGGGTCCGCTGGCGGTTCGTGACCTGACTGACGACGGTCCCGTGGTCGTCGTGGACGATGACGTTGACGAACTTCGGCACGCGGATGGCCGCGGTGTCGAGGCTCGCCAGGGCGTCGAGCGGGAGGGCGGTGTCCTCCGGCGACTCGACGACCGGCGACACGGGAGACGCCGTGTCGAACCGTACGGTCACACCCTGGACGTCGTCGACGACGACGACGCCGGCGTCCGACGACGCCTCGATGGCGAGTCGCGCTGTCACAGCGGGACCCACGCCGTCCGCACCGACTGTTCGGGGACGACCCACCGGTGTTCGGGGGTCCCAGTTCCGCGGTCGCGGAGTTCGATGCGGACGTCGAACGACGGCATCAGCCCGTTCGCCGTCCGGCCGTCGGCCTCGCCGAGCAGGTGACAGTGGACCATCCCCCGGTGGTCGACGACGTCCTCGACCATCGAGCCGAGCGTCGTGCGCACGCGGTCGGCCTCCTCCTCGTCGTAGGGACCAGAGAGCGACGCGACGCCCACCCGGAGTTCGCCTGGCGCGAACGTATCGACGCGGTCTGCGACCGTCGCGACCGCCGACGATAGCGAGGTACCGAGCGACGCGACCCGGTCCGCGTCGTCGGTGCGGACGGTGGGTGACGAACCGGTGGCGGTACCGGTGTCGCCCGAACTCGCCGCGACTCCTCCCCGGAGTTCGTCGGCGAAGTCGACCACGGTCACGGCGTCGTCCCGCGCCCCGAGACCGTCCGGGAGGTAACGGGCGACCGGGAGACCGACGCTGTTGGTCACGGCGAGCAGTCGAAAGCGCCGCTCGTCGGGGACACCGAACAGGCGGCGGGACATGGCGGCCCGCGTCTCGAACGGGACCGCCCCCGTCACGAGCACCGAGCACCCCCGCCGCTTGAGGTCCCGTAACGTCTCGCCGAGCGTGGTGTCGTCCGTTCTGAGCGACGCCTCGTCGGGCGTCGCCGTCGGACGGCGGCGAGGTGGTGCGGAGTCGTGCGGGTCGGCGAACTCGACCATTTCAATTTTCTCTACATCGCAGTTATAAATAATAGTTTTGAGAGCCATGAAATATTGTCTATCTCGCTGGAGTGTTGGTGTCGGGAGCCACATCAACGCGCGACTTTAATTCCATATCTTTAGTGCGAAACTATATTTGATGCGGGGGCGGACTAGCGCACGAAATGTCGACCGGGAGTTCACCTGCCGAGTCGTCGCACCGTCAGCCGGTGACCGCCGCCCCCCATCCACCGGGCCGATGCGAGCGGGACTGAACGTCACGCCCACGTCGTCACCGACCGGGTTCGTCGTCGCAGACGACGTCATGGGCGTCCGCGCGGAGTTCCGAACGCCGACGCCCGTCCGGCCGAAGGGGTGTTCGACCGAGCCGTTCTGTCTCCCCGTCGACGACGCCGTCGTCCTCCGGACGCGGGCCGTCCGGATACCGAAGTTCCCGGTCCTGATCGTCCGCGACGGTAGCGGCGAGGTTGCCTGCGAGGTCGCGGGCCGAGAGACGCGAAGCCTGGGACCGGGCGTCTGGACCGTCGAACTGTCGTCGACGGCGGTGAAGACGTACCTCCACGTCGAAGGTGGGTTCACGACCTACGCCGACGAGGACGGACGAGTCGTCGAAGCAGCGGACGCAACCCGCTTCCGAATCGGCACACGGTCCCGCCACGACCACCCGGCGGCGACCGTCACCGTCCCGGAGACGCCCGAGGGTGTCGCGGCGGCGCTCTCCCAGTTCGGGTCGGCGCTCAAGACGACGTCGCCCGAACGGTCGTGGCCCACGCTCCGGGGGCACCCACCCCTCCTCGAACGCGGCGACGAACTCCACGTCCCGGAGTCGCTGTCGAGCGACCGTCGCACACGGCGACTCGTCGTCGAGGTGCCGCCGTCGCTCCGGTATCTCTACCCAGTTACCTCGCTCGCGTTCTTCCTCGACGCGCGCGTCGAACTCGGGGCGCGGCCACGCCTCCGGACGGACGACCACGGGTGGACGTTCCCGCTCGACGACACCACATCGGGAGGAGCGGCCGGACAGACCGACGCCCGCGGACGGCGTCACGTCGGCGGGTCACGGTCGTTCGAGGAACGCGTCGCGCGCACGCTCCAGCACCTGTTCACCTTCGAGTGTGTGACCCGGACCGAGGGGCTCTACCCGTTCGACCTGGACGAGCGCCGCCGCGTCGAACGACGGTTGGCCGAGACGGGTCGGTCGCTGGACTTCGGTGCGCTGTACGACGCGCCGCTCGCCGATCGGACGCGCGCCTACCTCGACGTCCCGTTCGACGTCGTCACACCGGCCGTCCCGCGCTGGAAGCTCACGGCCGACGTCGCCCCCCGGTACGACGGACTGGAGCACCTCCCGTACGTCGCCGACGACCTCGGCGTGGTTCGCTGCCTGTCGCCGTCACCGCAGACGGACGAACGCGGCGGCACCACCGCACTCGACGCGTTCGTCCGAGGGGGTGACGCCGAACCGGGCGGACCGACCGGACCGAGCGGGGCGAGCGAGCGGCCTCTGCCGACCGCGACGGACACGACGAACGGGCGCCTGCCGGGGGACTCGACGGAACGTGGAGGTGACGACACTCCGGAGTCGGCTGCCCCGTCGCGCGGGGACGGTGGGTCGGCCTCACCGACGCTCGCGGACGAGACGGTCGTCGTCCCGCGACCGACGGACAGCATCGAACAGGTCTGGGTCGGCGACGGCTACCCGGTCGGCGGGACGAAACCCGACCTCGGCGCGAGTCGACGCCGCCTCGACGCGACCGCCAGCGGCGAGGTCGACGTGGCGGTGGTCGCCAACGACCCCGAGATGCGCGAGGAGCTCGCCGTCTCGGGGCTCTACGGCCTTCGAGACCTCGTGGCGTTCAGCGTCGAGACCTACGAGGAGGTGACGCGTGCGGAACTCGTCGACCTCCTCCAGACCGACTGCGACTTCCTCCACTACGTCGGCCACGTCGACGAGCGGGGCCTCCAGTGCGCCGACGGCTACCTCGACGCCGCCACCCTCGACCGTGTGGCCGTCCGTGCCTTCATGCTCAACGCGTGTCGGTCGTACGTCCAGGCACACCACCTCGTCGACGCCGGGGCCATCGGCGGGGTCGCCACGGTCGAGAACGTCGAGAACGCGGCGGCGACCGGCCTCGGCCGGACCGTCGCGCGCCTGCTCAACGCGGGCTTCTCCCTCGGGGGGGCTATCGACGTCCTCGGCAGCGAGACGGCCGCGGGCGACCAGTACCTCGTCGTGGGCGACCAGAACCTGACCGTCGCACAGAACCGGAGCGGCATCCCGATGCGCTGGGACCTCGTCCGGACCGACGACGGCCGGTTCGAGATAACCGTGCACGGCTTCCCGACCCGTGGGAACCTGGGGGGCATCTACGCACCGACCGTCGACGGCGTCGAGCGGCGGTTCCTCGGTGCTGGTCGGATGACGACCCTGACGATGTCCGCGCGGGAGTTCCAGGAGTTCTGTTCGATGGAGCGATTGCCGGTGACGACGCCCGACCACGACGGTGTCTGCTGGAGCGACGACCTCCCCGACGACGTCGACCCGACGCTCTAGTCCCGACTTACGGCCCGGTGACGGTACTACCGGTGTTCGAGGCCGCGACGCCTGCCCGAGAGAGCGCGAGCAGGATTGTGAAGACGACGCCGACGAGACGCGGGTGGTCCGTGAGTACGACCGAGCCATCTGGGTCTACCATCGAGATTTAATTCTTCGTAATATAGGTAAAAATAAGGCCTCCGTACAGCTCGACTGTCGAACTCGACGCTGTGTCTCGACGCTCTGTCTCGATGGAACGACTCGTCACACGGTTCTCGGGGGCCGGCCGGCGGTAGTGACCGGTCGGCCGCCCAGCTTCACCATCCCATCCCCGGATGGGCGGCGGCCTGCCGGACCCAGGACCCGACCCGCTCCTCGTCCAGCGTGTCCGTCTCCGTCACGTCCAGGGCCTGCCGTTCCGGCCCGGAACCGGCGGGAGGCCGCGGTTCGAGATACGAGTCGCTCACGAACGACAGCTTCACGTGCTTCGAGAAGGCGCTGAACGACGCGAACCAGCCCTCGCCCTCGACGCCGTAGAACGGTTGGTGGTACCGCACGGCGCGGCGCACGTCGGGGACGTTCTGGCCGACAATCTCGTCGAACCGCGTCGCGACGTCGCGCTTCCACCCCGGCAGCGCTGCGACGTACGCCCGAACCGCCGTCGCCCCGTCGGTGTCGTCCGACCGCCGCGCCGCCTCGTACCGCTTTCGCCGGTCTCGCCACTCCCCCTCCGTCGGCACCTGCTCCGGCAACGCGACCTCCCCGACGGTCTTGTCCGTGATGGTCTCCGTTCCCGCTCGACCGAACACCCCGGTCACGACCAGGACCGCGTCCGACCCCGACGGGTCGGAGAACTCGTCGAACTCGACCTGTAGCGTCGCTCCTCGCCAGTGGCGAGCGAACCCCACCCAGCCGTCGGGACGGTCGTCCCGTGGGTCCCGTTCGACCCGGAACAACCCCTGCAGGGCCGGGACCACGTCGGCACCCCACTGGAGCCCCCGGTCCAGGTCCGTGAACTGGACCCCCTCGTCGTGAGATTTTCGATAGTCGGGTGCTCTGATCACCCGGTTCGCCAGCACGAACTCCTCGACCCGCTGAACGGAGAGCGTCCCAGATGTGCTCATAACAGCCGCTAGAACGTCGGATACGGGCATCAACGTTCCGCGGCCGGGAACTACGATCGGCCGATTTCGTATCGCGATATTCAGTGTATCCGAACGGTATGGGACAGACACGCTCGAGCGTTGTCGCGTCCACGGCGGTCGAAACGGTCACGAACAGGTCGCGAGCGGCGACTCTCGCGTCACGTCTGGATAGCCGATTTCGTCGCCGCCGCGAGTACCGGTTCGTCTATGACCGACGAGACGACGATGCGAGCGGCACACGTCGCCGAGCCGGGTGGCGAGTTCGGGGTGGTCGTCCCGTAACCGAACCCGGTGCCGAGCCGACACTTTTCCCGATTGGCGATAGCAGACGACGTATGGTGAGGACGTCGGGCGCGTCAGGAGTGGTCGTGCCGTGAGCGGTCCGTCGGGGGCCCACCGGTCCGGGATGGAGTCGGGAGTCGAAGCTTCGTCGGCCGCGGACTGGCACGCGCAGCCCGCCGAGGCGGTCTTCGAGCGTCTCGACACCAGCGAGTCGGGGCTGAGCCCGGAAGAGGCGGCGGCGCGACGCGAGCGGTTCGGACCGAACGAGCTCCCGGACGACGACGAGCGTCGACCGGCCCGCATCCTGCTGGCACAGTTCCGGAGCGCCCTGGTGTGGGTGCTCGTCCTCGCCGTCGTGCTCTCGGCGACGGTCGGCGAGACGGTCGACGCCGTCCTCATCACTGGAATCGTCGTCGCCAACGCCGCGTTCGGCTTCGTCCAGGACTACCGCGCCGAGCGGAGCCTCCGGGCGCTGCGCGAACTGGCGACGCCCACCGTGACCGTCAGGCGCGACGGCGAGCGGACGATGGTACCGGCGACCGACCTCGTCCCCGGCGACGTGATACTGCTCGCGGAAGGCGACGTGGTGCCCGCCGACGCCCGTCTGGCGGAGGCGTCGACGCTGCAGGTCGACGAAGCGGCACTGACCGGTGAGAGCGCGCCCGTCGAGAAGTCGCTCGGCGTCCTGTCCCCCGGAACGGCGCTGGCCGAGCGCTCGAACCTCGTGTTCGACGGGACGAGCGTGACTCGCGGACGAGGAGTGGCCGTCGTCGTCGCGACGGGCCTCGACACCGAGGTGGGCCACATCGCCACCTCGCTCCGGACGGCCGAGCGTCGGTCGACGCCTCTGGAACGTGACCTCGACGTGCTCGCCCGGCGTCTCGGGGTGGCCGTCGTCGTCCTCGCGGCGGTGCTCGTTCCGGTGCTCGTCCTCGGCGGGACGGAGCTCGTGCAGGCCGCGCTGACCGGTGTCTCGCTCGCCGTCGCGGCCATCCCCGAGGGGCTGCCGGCCGTCGTCACCCTGACGCTGGCGCTCGGGGTCCGCCGGATGGCCGACGAGAACGCGCTCGTCCGGACGCTCCCCGCGGTGGAGGCGCTCGGGTCGGTCGACACGGTCTGCACCGACAAGACCGGGACGCTCACGAGAGGAGAGATGCGCGTTGGTCGCCTCTGGGTGGACGACGAGACGGTCGACCGGGCAGACAACGAGACGGTCGACCCGAGGGGGAACCGGACGACCGGTACGGAGGCGGGCGACGACCGGGTCCGCCGACTGCTCGAAATCGGTGCGCTCTGCAACGACGGACCCGCCGACGGCGACGGTGGCGACCCGACCGAGCGGGCGCTCGTCGACGCCGCGAGCGAGGCGGGTCTCGACGTGGCTAGACTCCGCGAGGAACGACCTCGGTCCGACGAGCGGCCGTTCTCCGCCGAGCGAAAGCGGATGGCGACCGTCCACGACGACGAGGTGCTGGTGAAGGGCGCTCCCGAGACGGTGCTCCAGCGGTCGACACGGCTACTCACCGCCGACGGCGTCCGTCCGCTCGACGACGCGGCCCGCGAACGCGTCGCCGCGCGGGTCGAGTCGTTCGCCGACGACGCGCTCCGGGTCCTCGCGTTCGCCTACAAACCCCGAGACGACGACGGCGATCTGGAGGAGAACCTCGTCCTGGTCGGTCTCCAGGGACTCGTCGACCCGCCGCGCCCGGAGGTGGCCGACGCCATCGCCGAGACGCGCGCTGCGGGCATCGACGTGAAGATGGTGACCGGCGACAACCGCGTCACGGCGCGGGCCATCGCCCGGCAGGTCGGTATCGGCGACCGGGTGCTGACCGGCAGCGAGGTGGCCGCGATGAACGACCACGACCTCCGCGAACGCCTCCCTGACGTGGACGTATTCGCCCGCGTCACGCCGACGGAGAAGGTGCGCATCCTCGAACTGCTCCAGGCGAGCGGTCGCCGGGTGGCGATGACCGGCGACGGCGTCAACGACGCGCCCGCGCTGAAACGCGCCGACGTGGGCATCGCGATGGGGGTTCGGGGCACCGACGTGGCGAAGCAGGCCAGCGACATCGTCCTGCTCGACGACGACTACGGGACCATCCGCGACGCGGTGCGCCGGGGGCGGACCGTCTTCGACAACGTCTGGAAGTTCGTCGCGTACCTGCTCGGTGCGAACGTCGCCGAGGTGGCGCTGGTGTTGCTGGCGTCCCTGGCGGGCTTCCTCGTCCTCCCCGCCGTCCAGTTGCTCTGGATCAACCTGCTCACCGACGGCTTACCGGCGCTCGCACTGGGTACCGACCCCACCGCCGAGGACGTGATGGAGCGTCGCCCGCGACGCGATACGGGCGTCGTCGACCGGGCGATGGTCGGACTCGTGGGCGGGACGGCGACGGTGACGACGCTGCTGATGCTCGCCCTCCTCGCGTTCACGCTCGACGGTGGTGCGTCCGTGACGGCGTACGCCGGGACGATGGTGTTCACCGGGCTCGTCGTCGTCGAGTTCGGGAAACTGTACGTCGTCCGCTGGACGCGACGCACGCCGACGCGCTCGAACCCCGCGCTCGCGGCCGCCGTCCTCGCCTCGTTCGGCCTCCACCTCGCGGTCCTGTACACGCCGCTCGCCGACTACTTCGGGACCGTCCCGCTCGCGTCCGGCGACTGGCTGGTCCTGGCTGGCGTGCTCCTCGCGTCGCTCCCGCTCTACCTCCTCGTCGGGGTAGTCGTCCGCCGGTACACGGAGCGCACCGAGGAACCGCCCGCCGACGCGACGTCTGCCGTCGAGGCTACCTGATTCCGCTGCGTGCCGCCGCGGTCACTCCGAGTAGCCCTCCTGGACGAAACGGGTGCCCTCGTAGATGTTGAGCAGTTCCTCGACGAGTTCGGCGTACGTCTCGTCCTCCTCGAGGTGGACCGCCAGGCGCTCCGCCAGGTCGTCCGGAAGTTCGATGGTCGTGGGCATCGCTAGCACGGTACGTGCTCCTGGTTGATGAATCGCGCTATCGACGGGACTCCGTGAGCCAACGGCTCTTCTGCCGTCCGTCGGTCCGCCGGCCGGACCCGACGTCGGTTCCGTCGGGCGACGCGGGGACGTTTCGGGCGCTCGATTCGCCACTCGACAGGTTCGCCCCACGACCGTCACTCGGGTCGAGCACGCCGTCGAGACGACGTTCGAGTTCTCGTTCGTCGATGGCGTCGGCGACGTACTCCCCCTTGACCCGGTCGAGGGGGTCCGGGATACTGTCGGCCGAACGCACCCGACGCTCCACGTGACGAACGGCGAACCGGACGGCACCGAGGGCGAGAGCCACCAGCGCGAGAACCAGCCCCGCCAGCCCTCCGACGGCGAGGAGGTTCACGTCGCCCACCGTCAGCAGTCCGACTCCCGCGAAGACGAGAATCGCGAGGAGTGCGACGACGCCCGCCAGTGACAGGAGCGTCACGACGAGTCCCGCCGACAGGTAGAGCGCCGCTCGGAACGCCGAGAAGAGCCGCGGGTGTCTCACTCGGTCGGTCATGGGGTCGATTGCCACGCCGTGGACATAGCGCTGTCGTCGGTGGTCGTCGTTCGGGTACGTCGTCGTCGCTCGCTGGCCGAACCGTGATACGGCAGGCTCGCGACGGGAGGACCAGAGCGATGTGGTCTCTGGAGCAGGCTCTCGGTCCGTGGGTCGTCGTCGGGCAGTCGGCTGCCTCGCCGACAGTGGCGGCGGCGATTACGGTCGCGCTCGCCGTCGTCCACTCGCTGGCGGGTCGGCTCTGGGCCGGGAGCGACTATCGACCGCGGGTCCTGTCGGCCGCCGGTGGAGCGTCGCTCGCGTACGTCGTCGTCTACCTCCTGCCAGAGATCAACGAGGCGGTGCTCCACGTCGTCGAGAGCGACGCCGGGTCGGCGAGCTTCTTCGGTCGCGACGTCGAGGTGTACGTCGTCGTCCTCACCGGGTTCCTGACGTTCTACGCCGTCCACGTGTTCGCGTCCCGGACGACCGACGGCGAGACGGACCAGACGTCGGTCACCTTCTGGGCACACCTCGCCTCGTTCGGGGTGTACAACGCGCTCATCGGCTACCTCGTCTTCCACCAGGAGCGCTCCGGCACGACGGCGCTGGTCCTGTACGGAGTCGCGATGGGCCTGCACTTCCTCGTCACCGACGCTGGCCTGCGCAGACACCACGGGCGGACGTACCATCGCCTGGGTCGGTGGCTACTCGCCGGTGCCATCCTCCTCGGCGGACTGGTCGGGACGCTGACGACCGTCGCCGAGGGGCCGCTCGCGCTCCTGCTGGCGTTCCTCGCCGGTGGTATCGTGTTCAACGTGACCAAAGAAGAGCTCCCCGACCCCGAGACGAGCCGATTCGGCTCGTTCGTCGCGGGGACGGTCGGCTACGCCGCCGTGTTGCTGGCTCTCTGAGGCGCTCGCCGGTCAGCGACGACACGCGTGGACGAACTCGCGGAGTTCCTCGTCGAAACGTTCGGGGCTCTCGACGAAGGGGGAGTGACCGGTCTGGGGGTACCGCGAGACCCGAACGTCCTCGACGAGTTCGGCGTGCTGGTCGACGATGTCGACGTCCACAACCCGGTCCTCCACACCGTGGGTGAGGAGGACGGGAACGTCCAGCGACGACAGGACGTCGCGATGGTCGAGCGTGCGCGCGCGAAGCGCGTCGCGCACGCGAGGTGGGGTGGCGACAGTGAACCCCAGGGTCCGGTAGAACTCGTCGACCGGTATCTCGTCGTGGCGACAGAGGCGGACGAACGACCCGAGCGCCTCGACGGACTCCTCGGCGTCCGTCGACGTCATCCCGCCCATGAGGCCGACGTACGTCTCCCCGAGCAGTGCCGTCGCGGCCTCCGTTCCGATGGCCGACACCGCGCCGACGAGGTTCACTCCGGCGACGCGGTCGGTGCCGTACACCGAGAGGTAGTCGAGGGTGACCAGGCCGGCGTACGACCACCCCACGATGACGACGTCGTCGAGTCCGAGCGACTCCACGACCGCTCGCACGTCGTCTGCCCACGACTCAGTCTCGTCGTACGCCTCGTGGGGTTTCTCGGACTCGCCGTGGCCTCGACTGTCCATCCCGACCAGTCGGAACTCGTCGGCGAGCGAGGAGTCGAACTGTTCGCTCCACGACCGGTGGCTCTGTGAGTAGCCGTGGAGCAACAGCACCGGTGGCGCGTCGGTCGGCCCCGCTTCGGCGACGTGGAGTCCGACACCGTCGCCACCCTCGATGGTATGGGTCCGCATGGATGGGTGATGGTCGGTGGTCCACCTCTTCACTGTTGGGTCCATGTCCAGTGGCCGCCGAGCGGGATTCCCGCGTGTCGCCAACACCGAACGACCCAGAGACGACGCGAGGTGCCTGGAATCAGCCGTTCTGGTGGACCCACTCGCTACCGAAACCACGGCCGATTTGATACAGCGACATACAGTTTACGAGTTCGCTCGGCGACAGTGTTCTGTCGCTACAGTAGCAACTGAAACCACCGACGAACCTCGAAAATCGGATCCTGAACTACAGGAGGGAGTAGACGTTGGCCTCGTACACCTCGCGCACGCGGTCGCCCCAGTTGTGGGTGTAGGTGTCGATGATGTCGGTGGCGACGTCGCCGCGGAGGTACTTCACGACGCCCCGGTCGCCGGTGCGGTCCCGGAGGTGGGTGGTGAAGAAGTGCCGGAAGTAGTGGGGCGTGACGTTCTCGCTCGCCCCTCCTCCCTCGCGGTGCCAGCCGTGGTCCTCCGCGTGCCGACGGACGACCGTCCGGACCTGTTCGGTCGTGAGTCGGTGGCCCCACCGGTCGCCCGTGTCGAGGAACAGCGCTGGCGAGGCGCTGTCGGGCCGGATCGCGAGCCAGCGGTTCAGTTCACCGCGTAGCTCCCGGTCGACCGGGACGACGGTCGCTCGCTTGCGCTTGTTCGACGCCTCGCGCTCCTCGCCGTTGACCACCGCGCCGCGGGCCACCTCGCTGTCGACGTACAGCGAGTTCGGCCGCGTGTCGAGTTGCGGACGCGGGGCGACGCCGTACTGTTCGCGCATCTCGGCGTCGAGCGCCAGGTCGCGGAGGTCGAGGTTGACGCACTCGCCGACACGCATCCCCGTCTTCAGCAGCGTGACGACGAGCGCCCGTTCGAGCGGGTGTGTGATTCCGGCGACGAACGACTGCATATCGGCGACGCTCACCTCGCGGCGCGACGGGTCGGTGTCGATGGACTCGTCCATCTCGGCCATCACCAGCGCCATCGGGTTCCCTTCGAACGTCTCGGTCTGGATCATGTAGTCGTAGAACCGGTGGACGTACGTCGCGTACGTCGCGACGGTGCTCGGCGCGTACTCGCCGCGCAACTCGTGGACGAACGCGAGACAGTCGCGCTGCCCCGCGGTCGCCGGTCGAGCGTCGCGTGCCGCGACGAACCGCTCGAACCGGCGGAGGACTCGCTCGTAGGCGGTCCGCGTCCGTTCCGAGCGGCCGTGGTACTGGAGGTCCTGCAGGAAGTACGCGACGGGGTCCTCGACCGCCTCAGTACTCATCGTAGCGGTCCTCGTCGGTCACCGACTCCCGTCGGCGGTCGTCGTCCGAGGGTGAGCGCTGCTCCCGTCCGTCGTCGGACCCGTCGAGTGACTCGCGTACCTCCCGGAGGGCGTCGACCCGGTGCTGTTCGTCCTCGGGGCGTGGTCGACGGTCGGGTCGCCTCTCTCGTCCGTCGTCGCGGCGGGGTGGGTCGCGTCGGGGACGGTCGGGGGACCGGGGCCTGTCGTCACGGACACGTCGGTCGTCTCCCCAGTCGTCGGCCGGTGGGTCGTCCGCACGACCGTCGGTCGGTCGCCGACCCTCTGCTGGCCGCCGGGCCGTCTGGCCGCGCTCGTCCGACCAACCACTCCGGCGCTGCGGTCGTTCGCGCTCTCGGTCGGGTCGCACCCGCTCGGCAGGCTCCCGTCTGTCCTCGCCACTCCGACTATCGCGTGGTGTGCGCGACTCCTCGGGAGTCCGGTCGGACCCCTGACGGCCGGGGCGTCTATTCTGACCGTCGTCCGACGGTCGTTCGCCAGCGACGACGTAGCCACCGTGGCGTCCGTTGTAGCGAACCGCTCCCCGGTCCTGGAGCGTCCCGAGTGCTTCGTCGAGGTCGCGCTCGACGCCCTCGGTCAGTCGGTCGGTCAGCTCCTCCCACCCCATCACGCCCGTCTCGGAGAGCATCGCGAGGACACGCTCTTCGAGGCCCTCACCCCCAGGGGTGGCGTCCCGAGAATCGGTGTCGACGGGGTCGGGGTCGAACCCCCGGCGACCGGACTGCACCATCGTTCGCAGGAACTCGCTCTGGCTCATCCCCAGCGACTCGGCGTGGTCGACCCACGCCTCCTTCTGTGAGCGGGGTACGTACGTCTTCACGACGACCCGCTCGTCGTCCTCGGCCATACTCGACGCTGTGACGGTATCGACTTAGGTGTTGTCCCACGAGAGTGGATAATGCACCTTATCTCTCGTGATGGGTCCCTACTGGACGCTGCTAATCATCGTTATCTCTCTCAATGGTACTGCTGGTTTCTCCAGCTAGTATCGCCAGCCTGGATAACGATTTTCTCGGCCACTACTGCCAGATGACTCGAACCGTACCGTTGGTCGCTCCGCAACCACCGGCCGTGGGTGGGTAGCGCCCTCGCTCCTCGACTTGCGACGCTCGGAAGGGGGCTCCGAACTCGCCGTCACTCGTGCACCCGGAGACGGAACATATTGCTGATTCTGTCGTAGAGGTCCTGAGGCGGGCGCTGTCACGTTTCACCTCGGCTGTGTGTCGTGGGGCGGATTTCTGCGATGGATTCGACCAGCGGCGCGAGAGCGCTCCGGTTTCTTCTCGTCCGGCGAGATGTTCGACCGGGCCACTGGCGTCGGCGTACCGCCGTCGAAGTCGAGCGGTGTTCGACTAACTGTTCGCCTTCTGGTGTGGTAAGATGAGTATCACGCCGACGGATGAATCGCATGAGGCTATACCCAGAACCGAGGTGCCGACTCTCGCAGAGCGGACGATTCCTGTCACTCGTCGTCTACGAGGAGCGACTGGAGCAGCTTTCGCTCGCCCGTCCGCAGGTGCTGGTGGAACGTGGCCGGCGAGACGCCCAGGGACGTCGCGACTTCCTCGCCGTTGCTGTCCCGTGGCCACTCGAAGAACCCCGCGTAGAACGCGGCTTCCAGTGCCGAACGCTGGCGCTCGGTGAGGTCGTCGAGCAGTGCCGCGTAGAACCGTGTGTTCGAGGCCCCCTGCTCGGGCGTCTGTCGCTGGGCGATGACCCGGGCGTCGGGGTACGACGCCCGCACCCTGTCGACGAGCGCGTGGACGTCGACGCTGTGCGGGAGGTGCACCCGCATCCGGTAGTCACCGTCCTCGATCTTCGCCGACTTCACGCGGCCACCCTGTGCGGCGACGACCGAGACGACGGGCGGTTCGGTGAGTCGAACCCTGAACCGGTACTCCTGGCCGTGCTCGCTCAGCAGTTCGAGGGCGGTCCAGGCGTCGAACGTCTCGACGACCGCGCGGAGCGTCTCGACACCGTTGTCGTCGGTCCGGCCGTAGACGTGGTAGTTCCCGTCACCGACGGTCACCGTCCGGTCGAACGTTATCGTCCCGTCTTCCCCACGCGGGACCCCGGCGGCCGTGAACGCGTCGCTGATCTCGAACTCCAGTTCCACCACGTCGTCGCTCATGAGCGCCTCCTTGCGCTGCGACGCCGTGATGGCGTGTCCGAGCAGTTCGCCGAGCTGTTCGACCACGGCCGTCTCCTGCGCCGAGAACGCGTCACGGCGAGCGGAGTGGACGTTCAACACCCCGTAGAGCGCCCCCTCGTACGAGATAGGGGCCGCCGCCCAGGCGTCGAACTCGTACTCGGTCGACTCGTCGTGCCAGTCACGCTGCTCGGCGGCGTGTTCGACGTCTCGCGCCACGGCCACGCACTCGCTCTGGATGGCGCGTTCGGTCGGTGTCGAACCCCCCTCGTCGTCGCCGTACGTCATCCCTCCGTCACCGAGGTACCCCTCGACGCCAGCCTCCGTCCGGAGCGTCACGCTGTCGGGAGACTCGCCGACTCCGCCGATCCAGGCGAACTCGTAGGCGTCGGTGGCGGCGAGTCGTTCGCAGACGACGCGCTCTATCTCTTCGCGGGTGGACTGGTCGACGACGGCGTCGGTGACCGCCCGCACGACGCCGTTGAGTTCGTCGAGGACGGCGAGCTGGTCCAGGTGGCGCTTGCGCTCCAGTTCGTAGCCCACCCAGTTGCTGAGCAGTTCGACGAACGTCACCTGCCAGTCGGTGAACCGTCTGGTGCGTGGCTCCGTATCGTAGAAGCAGAACGTCCCGTACGGTTCGCCACCGACGACGACCGGCGCACCGAGGTAGCAGGAGATACCCCACTCCGCGTTGCCCGACCGGCCAGCGAGGTCCGGTGCCTCGCGCTCGATGTCGTCGAGGACGAGCGTCCGTGCTGTCGATAGCACCCGTTCACAGTTCGTCACCTCCAGCGGTACGGTGTCGCCCGCTTCGACATCGGCGTCCGCTGGTGCGTCGACCGCCTCGAACACGTACAGGTCGTCCTGCACGCGCGAGAGCGTCGCGTAGTCGGTCCCGACCGCCTCCCGGACGACGCCCAGCAGCGCGTCGATCTTCTCGTCGAACGTCCGGTCGGCGTCCGCGACGATCTCGTAAGCGCGCTGGAGTGCACGCTCACGGCCCTGGAGGTCCTCTTCGCGGCGGACACGCTCGGTGACGTCCCGGAAGTACACGGAGAGGCCGGTCTCCGATGGGTAGGCGCGGACCTCGAACCAGACGTCGAGTGGCGGGTAGAACGCCTCGAACGTCGTCGTCTCCTGGGTCGCCATCGCCTCGCGGTACTCGTCGTGGAACCGCGACCCGACGGCCTCGGGGAACGCGTCCCAGACGACCGTGCCGACCAGTTCCTCGCGGTCACGCTGGAGGAGGTCCTCCGCCCGGTCGTTGAGGAAGGTGAACCGCCACTCCTCGTCGAGCGCGAAGACGGCGTCGGTGACACGAGAGAGCACGTCCGCCAGCGACCCCTCGTCGAGTGGCGGCCCCACCTCCGATTGCTCGCTCATTTGCCGGCCACTAGAGATGGGGACACATAGCAGTGTCCCCTCCCGGTCTCGATTCCGGGGCGGGAGATGGGTCTCGTACCGACGCGACGGCTCAGGTCACGCCGTCGCCTCGGGGGTCGAACCGCTCGTACTCGCGGTCTGCGACGACGCTCTCCAGGTGCTCCCCGACCCGCCAGACGTCCTCGAAGGAGGTGTAAAGCGGGGAGGGACAGACCCGGACCACGTTCGGCGGTCGGAAGTCGACCACGACGCCCCGATCCCCGAGTGCCTGTACGATGCGATACCCCTCCGGGTGTTCGACGGCGACGTGGCCGCCGCGACGCTCGTGTCCGCGTGGCGTCCCGACCGCGTACTCCGGGAGCGAGTCGACGACGTCGACCAGCACGTCGGTCAGCGCCAGCGACTTCTCGCGGATGGCGCAGATACCCGCGTCCTCGACCACGTCGAGTGCCCCGTCGAGGGGTGCTGCGGCGAGCAACGGTGGCGTGCCTATCTGCCACGCCCCCGCAGTGTCGGCGGGCGTGAACTCGTGGCGCATCTCGAACTGCGTCGCCTTGTCGTGGCCCCACCACCCCGCGAGCGCGGGGGGCGTCCCGAAGTGCTCGCGGTTCACGTACAGCCCCGCGACGGCCCCCGGACCGGCGTTGAGGTACTTGTAGTGACACCAGACGGCGAAGTCGACGCCGAGTCCCGAGAGGTCGTGTGGGACCACGCCGACCGAGTGCGCGAGGTCGAACCCGGCGAGGGCGTCGTGGTCGTGGGCCGCTCGCGTGATACGTTCGACGTCGAGCAACTGCCCCGAGCGGTACAGCACGCTCGGCATGAACACGATGCTCACGTCGTGCGATTCGAGCGCCGCCTCGATATCGTCCTCCTCGATGGTACGGCCGTCGCGCGACTCGACCGCTATCAGGTGCTCGTCGGGGTCGAGACCGCGCTGGCGGAACTGCGCGCGGACGGCGTAGTGGTCGGTCGGAAAGTCCAGGTCGTTCACGAGGACGGCACCGGGGGCAGCCTCGCTGTCCGAGGCGGCGGCCTCGCTGTCCGAGGCAGCGGCCTCGCTGTCCGAGGCAGCGGCCTCGCTGTCCAGAAACGTCCCGATCAGCGTGTGGATGTTGACCGTCGTCGAGTTGCCGACGACCACCTCGTCCTCGTGTGCCCCCACGAGCGGCGCGAGTCGGTCGCCGAGGTGCTCCGCGTAGCCGAACCACGGCGGGTCGGCGTCCGTCCAGCCCTCGATTCCCCGCTCGCGCCACTCCTCGACGACCCGGTCGAGCGTCCGCTCGGCGTCCGTCGATATCGGCCCGAGCGAGTTGCCGTCCATGTAGAGTTCTTCGGGCAGGTGGAACCGCTCGCCGAAGGAAGCCAGCGGGTCCTCGCGGTCGCGTTCCCGTGCGGCGGCGAGCGAGTCGACGGGGGCGTCGTCCATACGAGGCTCTCGAATCCCGCCCGATTGAGCCTTGTGTGTCGGTCGGGTGCCGTCCGGTCCCACCCAAGCAGTGAGGTGCCCGAGGCGCGTCGTGGCGGTATGCGCGAGGAACTCGACCCCGCGGTCCGCGACGTGGTCGACCGGTTCGACCGCGAGGGCGTCCCGGAGTGGCACGCGATGAGCGTCGACTGCGCCAGACGCGTCGAGGACGAGGTGTTCGGCGGCGGTGACGGCCCTGCGATGGACCTCGTCCGCGACCTGGCGTTTGACGGACCGAGTGGCGACGTTCCCGTTCGTATCTACCGTCCCGATGCGGACGCCGACGCACCGATGCCGGTGCTGGTGTACTACCACGGCGGCGGCTGGACGCTCGGGAACCTGGACTCCATCGACGGAGCGTGCCGCGAACTCGCCGACCGGACTGGCTGTCTCGTCGTCAGCGTCGACTACCGCCTCGCGCCCGAACACCCCTTCCCGGCGGCCGTCGACGACGCGTACGCCGCCGTGCGGTGGGTCGCTGCGAACGCGGCGTCGTTCGGCGGCGACCCCGAACGGGTCGGCGTCGCCGGGACGAGCGCCGGGGCGAACCTCGCGGCCGTCACCGCGCTCAGGCTTCGTGAGGAACCGGTGGCCGACCTCGAACTGGCCTTTCAGCTTCTCCTGTACCCCATCACGGACCACGCGTTCGACACCGACTCCTACGAGGAGAACGCCGACGGTCCGCTCCTCACGCGGGCCGACATGGGCTGGTTCTGGGAGCAGTACCTCCGGAGTTCGGTCGACGGCGCGAACCCCTACGCCTCGCCGCTACGGGCGCGGGACCTCTCGGGACTGCCGTCCGCGTGCGTCGTCACGGCGGGGCACGACCCGCTCCGCGACGAGGGGGCGGCGTACGCAGAGCGGTTACGGGAGGCCGGTGTCGGGGTCGTTCACGACCACTACCCGACGATGTGCCACGGCTTCCTGAGCCTGACCGACGAGGTGCAGCGAGCCGAGGAGGCGATGGCCACCGTCGCAGACCGCGTCCGCGAATCGCTGTAGTGGCGCGTCGACCGTCGAAGGTCGCTCAGAGCGTCGCGTCGCAGTAGTAGCATTCGTCGCGCGTCGCGGGATTACGCGCGCCGCAGTCGGGGCAGTTCGTCTTCTCGGTCGGTTCGTCGTCGTCGTCGTCGCGTTTCGGGGACTCCTCGAACACGAGCGCGGCGAGTATCATCAGTCCGCCGAGGACCAGCGGACCGAGCGTCCCGAGGGCGAAGAGGCTCGCGCCGGTGAGGAACACGACCAGACCAGCAGCGAGGAGGTCGTCCATACGAGAACCGGACGACTGGACCGTGAAAAGTGTTCAGTCGGGCGCTGTCTCCCAGTGGTGGCTCAGTCCGAGCGGAGCGTGTGGCAGTTCCGGCAACGGGCCTCGTAGGACTCCTCCGCACCGACGACGATGGTCGGGTCGTCGACGTGGGCGGGTTCGCCGTCGACGAGGCGCTGGTTGCGGGTGGCTGGCTCGCCGCAGACGATGCAGATGGCCTGGAGTTTGTCGACGTACTCGGCGAGGGCGGTGAGACGCGGGAGCGGCACGAACGGTTCGGCGCGGAACGTCTGGTCGGTGCCCGAGACGATGACGCGACGGCCGTCGTCCGCGAGGTGCTCGCAGACGTCGACGAGGGTGTCGTCGAAGAAGTTCGCCTCGTCGATGGCGACGACCTGTTCGCCGTTGAGGTCGTCCGCGATGGTCCAGACGTCCTCGCCCTCGCTCTCGATGACGTGCGCCTCCCAGCTGTGGCCGCTGTGCGACCCGATGGTCGTCTTCCCGTAGCGTTCGTCGAGAGACGGGGTGAACACGGCGACCTCCTGGCCCGCTATCTCCGCGCGACGGAGTCTGCGGAGCAGCTCCTCGGTCTTCCCGGAGAACATGCACCCGGTGATGACCTCGACCCACCCGCTCCGCGTGATGGCGTGCATACTCGGTGGGGTCAGCGTCGGGAAAAAAGCGTTCTGACTCGTGACGTTCGCACTGCTATGCGGGTCGCTCCGGCCGGAGAACGGGGTCGCTCAGTCGCGGTCCGAGAGGTCCTCGACCTCGGGGAGGATCTCCTCGAACCCCCGGGTCGACTCCTCCGCGTACGAGGTGTCGACGGGCCGGGCGGCGAGTCGTCGCCGTGGTTCGCGGGTGGCGCGTCGTGGCGTCCCGCCGTCGGTGAGTGCGCGCGACCGGTCGGCGAGTTCGGGAACGAGCGGCGCGTCGTCGGAGAGACTGGTTTCGTCGATCATAGCTGTTGAGCGGCGGTCGTCAGCCGACCACCTGCTTCTACATCATCCAAACATCGCTATCTATAATAAATGTTCATGTTGATTCACTCCTTGCCGAACGTCGAGCGTCACTCCGCACGATATCGTCGGACAGGTGGTCTGGTGGCTGTGAGTGGCGTTCTAGGGGCTTCGGGTCCTATCGAGTCGTTCATGAAGGGCCAAGGCGGTCTCTCGACCTGGGTCTCCTCTCACGGTGTAGTGGCAGCCAGTTGACTACTTCCGGTATTACGTTGCCTCTGTAGCAACAATATCTGCGACCGAATCCGGACACGTAAATTGTATATTGCTATACCGAATGCGAGGGGCTACTGCAGAGGAGGCGGCGAATGTTTCTGGTTCCTTACACCATCTCTGTCGGTGACTCGTCTGGTAGCGCATGTCACGACTGGTCGAACACGACGCGACTGGCCCGGTCCGTCTGGACGAGAGCGACATCGACGACGAGAAAGGTGACATCGCCATCTGTCGGTGCGGGCTCACCGAGGATCCCCCGTTCTGTGACGCCTCCCACGAGGCGGCGCGCGACGAGGAGGCGGGCGAACGGTACTGGTACGAGGACGGGGAGCGCTACCCCGTCGACCTGGTCCGTCGCTCGGAGTGACCCGCGGCGGTGGTAGTGGCGTTCTGTCGGGAGAACTGCTCTCTCTGGTGCCAACGCTTTAGCCACCGGGGAACACATGCTCGGATATGAGCGACGCGTCCGAGACGAGTCTCCAGGAGTGCGAGGAGTGTGTCGCGCCCGCGGAGGCGTTCTCACTCATCGCCAACGAGACGCGACTCTCGATCCTCGAAGCCCTCTGGCAGGCGGACGCCCGGCCCGTTCGCTTCTCCGAGCTTCGAAGCGCGGTCGGGATGCGCGACAGCGCCCAGTTCAACTACCACCTCTCGAAGCTCACCGACCAGTACGTCGTGAAGGTCGAGAACGGCGACGGGACCGGATACGACCTGCGCCACGCGGGCGAGAAGGTGGTCCGGGCCATCATCTCGGGGTCGTTCAACGAACATCCACGCCTCGACCCGTTCACCGTGGAGGGGTCGTGCGCGTGGTGCGACGGCACCCTCGAAGCGCGCTACGACGACGAGATGCTCACCGTCGTCTGTCGGGACTGCGACCGCCAGCACGGCAGCTACTCGTTCCCCCCCGGCGGCCTGAACGACCGCACGGACGACGAGATCGCGCGCGCGTTCGACCAGCGCGTCCGCCACCTGCACTGTCTGGCCGCCGACGGCGTCTGCCCCGAGTGCAGCGGTCGAATGGTTACCGAACTCGCCGAGGAGGGCAACTGCTGTCTCGGCGACGGCCTGCGCGCGGACCACGTCTGCCAGCAGTGCGGCCACACGCTCTGTTCGACGGTCGGTCTCTCCCTGCTCGACAAGTCCCCCGTCGTCGCGTTCTACGCTGACCACGACGTGGACCTCTCCAGCACCCCCTACTGGACGCTGTCGTGGTGCGTCCGCGACGACCACACCGAGGTCGTCTCCCGCGACCCGTGGCGACTCACCGTCACCATCGACCACGAGGGAGACTCCCTGCGCGTCGAACTCGACGGGTCGCTCGGCATCCTGTCGGTCGACCGCGTCTGAACGGGGCACTCCTTTGGTCCGGTCCACTCTCGTTGCTTCCCACCGCTACGCGCGCGTGTGACTCCCATCCACGACACTTAACCCGTCCGCGGTTGCACCACTCCCCGAGATGCACCATCGCACGAGGGCCGGACGGCCCGGTGGCCGCGGATGACCGACGTCGCCATCGTCGGCGCGTCGATGACGAAGTTCGGCACGCGAGAGGGCGAGTGGATACGCGACCTGCTCGCGGAGGCGGGCAAGGACTGTCTGGACGACGCCAGCGTCGCGCCGCACGAACTCGACCACCTCTACGTCTCGAACATGGCGTCGGGGGAGTTCGAGGGACAGACCGGCGTCCCGAACATGCTCGCCCACGACCTCGCCGCGGTCCCGGCGTACACCCAGCGCATCGACCAGACCTCCTCGTCGGGTGGCGCGGGCGTGTTCGCCGCGTGGCAGTCCGTCGCCAGCGGCGCGAGCGAGATGACGCTGCTCGTCGGCGGCGAGAAGATGACCCACCGCTCCACCGCGGAGGCGACCGACGTCATCGCGTCGCTCACTCACCCGGTCGAGTACAAGCAGGGCGTCACGCTCCCGAGTTTCGCGGGCCTCACGGCTCGCCTCTACCTGGACACGTACGACGCGCCGCGCGAGTCGCTGGCGAAGGTCGCCGTGAAGAACCACCGCAACGGCGTCGACAACCCCCACGCCCAGTTCCAGAAGGAGATCGACGTCGAGACGGCACTCGACTCGCCGGTCGTCGCCGACCCGCTCCGCCTGTACGACTTCTGCCCCATCACCGACGGGTCGGCTGCCCTGCTGTTCTGCTCGGTCGAGGAGGCCGAAGCGCGTGGCGAGCCGTACGTCCGCGTCACGGGCGTCGCGGGCGCGACGGACACCCACGTCGTCCACGAACGTGCGGACCCGACGACGATGGGTGCCGTCGTCGAGAGCAGTGAACGCGCGTACGCGATGGCCGACCGCGGCCCGGAGGACGTCGACGTCGCCGAACTCCACGACATGTTCACCATCCTCGAGTTCCTCCAGAGCGAAGACCTCGGCTTCTTCGAGAAAGGGAAGGCGTGGGAAGCGGTCGAGGAGGGCAAGACCGACCGCGACGGCGAGTTACCCATCAACACCTCGGGTGGCCTGAAGTCGAAGGGCCACCCGCTCGGCGCGAGCGGGGTCGCGCAGGTGTACGAACTCGTCCAGCAGTTACGCGGCGAGGCGGGACCGCGACAGGTCGACTGCGACGTCGGTCTCGCGTGTAACGTCGGCGGGTTCGGGAACTGCGTGACGACGACCATCCTGGAGGCGGAGCGATGAGCGACGAGTCCGCCCACGACGACGCCACGGACGGCGAGGGCGATGTCGCCTACCCGCCACTGGAGGCGGTTCGGTACAGCGACGGCAGTCTCGGCTACCCCGGTCACCCGGTCGGCCCGGACGGGAACGAACCGGTCGGAACCGTCGACCTGAGCGACTACACGGCCACGATAGTGACGTGGACGACCGCCACGTCGCCGCCGCCGGGCGTCCGCTCGCCGAACCACCTCGCCATCGTCGAGTTCGACGTCGAGGGCGAACCGGTCCGCGCGCTCGGCCAGCTCACGACCGGCGACGTGAGCATCGGCGACGAGGTCGAACCGGTGTTCGCTGGCGAACTGCGCGACCCCGACGCGGGCATCCGCGAACCGACTAGCCAGTCGTGGGACGGCTACCGGTTCGACCCGGTCTGAGAACAGGTCTCGATACCACTCTTTACCTTCTGCGCCGTCCAGTTACTCGCCGTCTCCGTCGTCCGCGTCGTCGCCTCCCGAGTCGTCGCTACCAGCAGCATCGACGTCGTTGCTCGTGTCGTCGTCCGCGTCGCCCCGGACCTGCCTGCGGAGCGAGTCGAGTTCCGAATCCACGTCCACCTCGTCGCGGCGGGCGCGTTCGCCGTCGCGGCGGTCCTCGCCCCGTCGTTCCTCGCGGTCTTGGTCGCTCGGTCGCCGGTCGCTCCCCCGACTCTCGTCTCCACGGCGGTCGTTCCCCCGTCCGTCGTCGTCGGAGACGTCGATAGCGACCGGAGCGCTGCGACCCTGCCGGTCACTCCTGCGGTCGTTCCCGGTCGGACGGTCGTCGTCTCGCCCGCTGGTACGTCCGCCTCGCTCTCCTTCACGGCGAATCGCGCCGCCGGCGATACGGTCGTCTATCTCCCCGCGGAGCGACCGCGCCTCGTCGAGGAGGTCGCGCGCCTCCGGGTTCGACGGCTGGCCCTCCAGTGCGCCCTGCACGTCCGAGAGGAGGCCATCGACCTGTCCGAGTGTCCGCCGACCGACCGACTCGACGTGGCTCTCGGAGACCTCGCCCCCGCGAAGGAGGCGGAGCAGTCCCTGGAGGAGTTCGAGCGCGCGAACGTTCGCTTCGAGGAACGCGATGAGTGCGGGAATCGTGTACTCCTCGGTGAACTTGAGGAACGTGCCTGGTCGGGGAATCTGGGGACCGCTCCGCTCCCGTCGACGTCGTGGCGCTCGTCGCTCCTCGGGGTTGTCACGGCGGCCCCTGTCACGGCGATTCCCGTCCCGGTCGCCTCGTCGCTCGCCGCGCCCGCGTCGGCCACGGTCGTCGTCGAGCTCCGTCTGGAGCCGGTCGAGCGTCCCCGACAGCTCGTCGAGGAGGGCGGAGAGATCGTCGTCGGACCGTCTGCTCATGTCTCGTCCGAGGAGGTACCCGGCAAAACATCTACCGCCCTATTTACTTGCGCAAATCTTATTATCTACCCCAACCGAGGATTAGAAAGAATCCGTATGGCAGGCGATTCCATCGGTACGTTCACACAGGCGCTGGCGTCTCTGAAGCGCCACGGGAGCGGTTTGCTCGTCGTCGGGGCGGCCGCCCAGGAGACGCATCTGGCCGCCTGCCGTCGACTCCTCGGCGACGGGAGCGACCAGCTACGCCACAGACTCGTCGTCCTCACCGATGGCGTCCCAGGCGCAGCAGACCGCACCGACGACGAGTCGGTCCGGGTCATCGATCGTCGGCCCGTGACCCGCGGCGCGACGGCGTCGGCGTCGCCCGCTGGTGACGGGCCGTCAGACCTCGTGACGCTCGAACGCGAGATTATCGCGGCCGTCGAGTCCATCGAGCGCGAAGCGGGTGGGCTCGACCCCGGTGAACTCCGCGTCTGTCTCGACTCGCTCCGGACGCTGGTCGACGGCCACGACCCAGCCGAGGTCGAGCGGTTCCTCGACAACGTGCTCACCGCCGTCCGCGACGTTGACGGGATGTGCCACGTCCACTTCCCAGTCGAACGTGGCGGCGAGGCCGCAGCACGGTTCGCCGACCTGTTCGATGGGACCATCGAGGTCCAGCTCCCTGCCGGGGCCCGACACGTCGAACAGCGCTGGCACCTCCACGAGGCCGACGTCTCTACCGACTGGGTCGCGCTGTAACGGACAGTCTCACGCGCTTCCTGCCACCGGTCACTTGATTTATGGAGCTCGTACCGACGAGGTCATAGCTCTTGGCTCGTAGCGCGCGGAGAATGAAGAGAGATAGAGCGTTGCCCTTCAGTTCAGAGCGGAGAGCCGCTCAGTGGGTCGCTTCTTCGAGGACGAGCGTATCGTCTTCGAGGTAGTGCTCGATGTGGTGGGCGTCCTCCTCGACCTTCTTCAGCACGTCGTGCTGGAGGATCTCCTTGGTCGTGTAATCACCGAGGTTGTCGGCGAGTTCGATGTGGTCGCGGAGGTCCTCGATGATGTCGCCGTAAATGGCGAGGTCGCTCTCGAGCGAGGTCCGGACGTCGTAGACGTCCTCGCCCTCGTGTTCGACCGTCGCGCGGTCACTGAGTGCCTCCATCCCGGAGACGGGGACGCCGCCGAGGGCTTGGGCACGCTCGGCGATGAGGTCGGCACCGACTTCGACGTGTTCGTACGCCTCTTCGAGGAACACGTGGAGTTCGAGGAACTCCGCACCCTCGACGGTCCAGTGGTGTTTCTTCAACTGGTGGTAGAGAACATAGGCGTTCGCGAGGTCCGTGTTCAGCGCCTCGATAATCTGTTCGGCTCGGTCGGTGTCGATACGGAGCGCGTTCGGCTCCACTTCGTCCGCACGCTGCCGTATCGAACTCTCTTCCTGGTGGCTCATCTCGTCTCAGTGTTCGGACGCCCTCCACTTAACCGTTTCCATGTGAGAAAGAATTCTTTGGAGAACCTAAAATCGAGTTCGCGTTTTCGGCTTCGTTTCATTCATTCGCCGAACACCCCCACCGTCTCCCGTGCCCGGTCGAGCACCGCCTTGTCGAGCGTCGCGACCAGGTTCTGGGCACTCCGGTCGAGTGCCATCGAGATACTGCCGTCCGGCCGGACGACCAGCGACCGTCCGTTGTAGACTGTGTCCTGGGCGTCGGGGACGTCACGCGAACCGGTCCGTCCGGCTGCGAGACACCAGCGGACGCCGTCGAGGGCTCGGGCACGAGCGAGCAGTCGCCAGTTCGCATCGTGTTCGGCTGGCCACGCCCCCGGCACGAGGAGGGCGACGACGCGTTCGTCGAGGTGTGCGTGGCTCTCCGCGACGAAGTTGAGGTCATAGCAGGTCAGCAGTGCGGCCCGACCGACGGGCGTCTCAACGGTCACGCGCTCGTCCCCCGGCGTGAGCCACTCTCGTTCGCTCCCCCAGAGGTGACGCTTGCGATAGACGGTCGTCTCGTGGGTGGTCTGGTCCGGCGTCACGTATGCCGTCGCGTTGGAGAGTGTCTCCCCGTTGCGTTCGACGTAGCCGACGAGGAGGTCCAGGTCGTGTTCCGCGGCGACCGACCGGACTGCGTCGAGTGTCGGACCGGCACTGCGAAGGGCGACCTCGTGGAGTCGCTCGTCCGGAACGTAGCCCGTGAGCGATGTCTCGGGGAAGACGGCCAGCGAGACGTCGTTGGGGAGCGCCGCGACGCGTCGATGGAGGCGGTCGAGGTTCGCGTCGATGTCGAGGTCGTCGACCGGACACTGCACGATGGCGACGCGCGGACTCGGAGACACGCCGGTGATTCGTTGGGATGGCAGAAGAGACTCCCGTTCGGGGCAGTGGATCGGCTGGCCCCGATACCTCGCCCTCAGGCCGATGTCTTGGCGACTTGTTCGTCGCCGTGGTTCACGACGACGGTATCGGGCGTCCCTTCGATGGTGACCGAGGAGGTGTACTCGATGTCGGTGAGGCAGTCCACGCACGCGGTCGGGTCCTCGGACTCGGGGGTGTACCGTTCGACCGAGACCGTGAGCGTGCCACTCTCTACCGTCGTCCCGGCAATTCGGGCGGTGTCACAGCCGTTCCGGCCACCGATGGTGCCGTCGATACTGACGGTGTCGCTGTCAACCGAGACCGTCGCCTCGCTGACGCCACCACCACACTCGCTGCTCGTCACTTCGAAGGAGGTGTCGACGACGGCGAGCGACCCGCTCGCCGTGCCGGTACCCTCATCAGTGCCCGTTCCGGGCGACTCTGCTGTCGTGTCGGGCGTCGACTCAGTCGAGGTGTCGTCGGTCGTCCCGTCAGCGTCAGTTGTCTCACCACTTCCCGTCGTTTCGGTGGGGTCAGTCGGTGTCTCTGTGCGTTCGGTTCCGGTTGTCGTCCCGGTCGCGTCGGTCCCGGTTTGCCCATCACCACCGTCGCCACCACCGTCCCCGTCGCCGCCTGACCCGGCGTCGGTACAGCCAGCGATCGTGGCAGCGATGCCCGCACCGACCGTACCGATGAACGTTCGTCGGTCCATACACGCCCTTGTAGCTGGTAAAAAAAAAAGGCCGTTTGGGAGCAACAGAGAGTCGTTTGAACCACGCCAACTCACGACCGACTCGAGGCCTCCACAGCCAGATATTGATGGAATCACCGGCACCGGCTACGTACGCGACCGAACGCCTCGCTCGAACTTCCCGTAGCTCTTTGTCACCGCCGGTCACAGTCGGCCCGTATGCATCCACGTGCCGAGGAGTTCGCCGCGCGCGCCAGCGACCAGTACGGAGTCTCGGTCGACGTCCACGAGTTCGAAGCCGGGACCAAGACGGCCGCCGCGGCGGCCGACGCGGTGGGCTGTGACGTCGGCCAGATCGCGAGCGCCATCGCCGTACGGGCCGGGTCGGACCTCATCGTCTGCGTCACCAGCGGAGCGAACCGCGTCGACATGGCCGCCGTTGCCGCCCTCCGAGATGTCCCCGTGGCAGACGTGGGGATGGCCGACGCCGACGTCATCCGTGAGACGCTCGGCTGGTCCATCGGCGGAGTCCCGCCGCTCTGTCACGACGCGGATGTACCTGTCTACATGGACGAGATGCTGCTGGACTACGAGATGGTGTGGGCGGCGGCCGGCACGCCCGAAGCAGTGTTCCCCATTGCGCCGGGCCGCCTGTGCGAACTGGCTGAGGCGACGAGCGCTGCACTCGCTGAGTAGTGGGCCATGAAGAACGTCTCTGCTCGGTGGGTACGGTCGAGTCCGCGAGTGGAGGTGGTAGTCGAGGATTTTCAGTAAGCTCTCTTGGTGGCTCGTCCGCGAGTACGACGCGGTGTTTCTTGAGGAGCGTAACGCCAAAGGCATGCTGGAACTGCCACAGAATGTTTGGAATAAGCTGGATGCGGTGTGGGCGCGGTTCGTGATGTCCTGCAACGTTCAGGGTGTACTCGTCCGAACGGGGGTAGCGACTGTCGAATCGGGGCACACAACCAGTGACGGAAAGTCGCGAGGCGCACGCCTCGCCATTCACGGCGGGGAGGATGTCAACCACCAGTGTTGGCCCTCTGGACCAACCGTTGGGGCTATGGCCAAGCCAGGACGTCAGCCTGGCCGATGGTATGCTCGAGTCGAACGGAATCAGCCGTCAGTCCGGTAGTATCGATGACGCGAACGGTGATGACGACGTCATTGCCTTCCTGCCCACCCAAGTCGACGTCAATCGTACCTGACTCGCTCTGCTTGGTCGAGACCTTGCTGGCCCAATCGTTGGTGAGATTCTCGTACTCCACCTCGACGTATTGATAGTGGTCGTTCGTCTCCGAGACGTCGTAGTCGATATAGAGCCATCCGCTGTTGTGCTCCAATTCATCTCGAACAGTGACTGAGTCAATCGTACCGGCGTTCAGTGCTGGTGGTGAAGACCCACCAGAGTCGTCTACGCCTGCGACATCCATTCGCGTCTCCGCAAAGATCACGGCCCCACTGGCATCGTACGCTCGTATCGTAATGGCGTACTCGGTATTCTCAGCACCGCCAATTCCATCCCGCAGCGTGAGGCTCCCACGCTCGTCCGTGGTGGGCGAGGACGGGAGAGTCGGATTGGCAGAGTCGTAGTCAAGTTCCTGGTTGACAAATTCGATATCGAGTGAGTCGAAGCCGGCAAGTCCCCTTGCATCGTACTGAATGGTGTACTTCGCCACGCTGTTTTTCGTGCGATCTACGATGGTCCACCAGAATTCGGGAGAGGACTCACTTACTGGGACCGAGCGTTGAAGCTCGGCGCGTGTCGACTGGTCGATCGTTGCCAGCGAGATTGTGAATGAGACCGTGCCGCTGGTCGCTGCATCGTCGACTGAGCACTGTATCTCGACGACTTCCCCCGGTTCGACCTCAAGGGGAGTGTTCTCAACGTACCCCTGCGCCTCATCATCGAATGTGACGCGTAGTGTCGCACGCGAGTGAAATCCGTTCGTAATTGTCGCAAGGCGCTGCCCGCTCAGGCCCACAGCGACGGACTCAGCGCGTTCAATCCCAATAACCGCCGAAGAGTCATTGGCGACAGAGATAGCAGCATCCCTATCGACGTTTCCAGTGGTGAACCCGACCGCTTTGAGGGCCCCCGCTTATCGTGATAATCCCGGCGCCCGTAGCGAGTAAGAACTGACGGCGATTTCGTTTGCCACGCGCTCGCTTCGGCCCTCTCCCGACCATGCAGAGTACTCAGGAAGCCTCGCTACTTACACTTATCTGGTAGTAATAAAGTATCCAGCTCGAGAATGGCTCGGAGTGGTGATGATATGTCTCCAGCTAATAGTTACTGAATCTCGTGTCAGGGAGGGTTTCCTCTCTTGAATTCACGACTGACCGTTAGTGACTCTCCTGTCGCTCCAGGAACCTCGTTAGAATTCGGTGGTAGTGGGTGACTCGAGGTGACAATTCGGATTCCATTGTGGGCGGTGGAAGTGTGTCGATAGGCTGGGTGCGGATACCACCTTCTCTGTATAGCACGTTCTTTCACCGCGACTCGTCTAGTAGAGAATTAAGCGCAGACCCGCGTCTTCAGGTACTGGTGGAGGGCAATCTGCTGTTAGGGTGTGCCGCGAGCGAATCAGTCATCTACTGCTTCTTACCACCTTTTTCCCGCACACCACTAATACATTACTACTCAAAATCATTTGTCAGACATTTTAATCTGCTTAATAAACCCTGAAATGTTAAGTAGGTAGGTGTCGCCGTAGTTAGTGGGCCTGCTCGCACGTCAGTGTGCAGAAATGGATGTGGAAGGTGGAAGCGGTTCCTGCCCCGCCCCCGGGCGAGTGGGCCTACTGGGAAAGCAGTGCCTCTGACAGCCGTTTTCCCTTTCGCCGCACCCACGGAAATGCACGTTCTGACAACAGATAAGATTGTCTAACTGGAAGTGTCTGATGGGTTGTCACCCACACGACTTCTGTGGTGGTCAGTAGCTGTCACACAGACAGTCGTTGGCTACCGAATGCGGACTGCTGGGAGCGGTTCGCGTCTCAAGAGGGGGGGGGGCGACTGACCAACTCCAAATTCTACTGTGATGGACGTGTCTTGCTCGCCGTCAGTCATCGCCGACGGCGAACTCGGCGACCGACGAGTCTGGTGTCACGGACGACGACGGAACGAGCCGGTCACGGATGCCCGACCGCAGGTAGGCGAGCAGCGCCCACATCAAACAGCCCAGCCCAGCGCCGACTGCTGGATACGTCATCCCCATCGACCCGAACGTCAGCGTCTTCACGAAGAGGCCTGCCGTCGTCAACCCAAAACGTCGTAAGCGGGATGTGTGCGTGTCGGTCGCGAATCGTCGGGAGAACCGAGACCGTCAAAACGAGCGTCACTGCGGTGATAATGTACTCTTGCCACATTGATATCGAACCTCGCTGCACCCAGAGAGCACCGAACCGAGAGGAAGCGAAACCGGGCCGCGATATCTTAACTCCGCTCTGAGTGAATATATACCTTAAGTTGTGAATCTGTGAACGAGAGACCGTCTCACGGGTGACAAGCAAAGGGGGATTCTGACCTGAGCGTTCCTCACTTCTGTAGTTCGCGAGAGTGTGAGTGGGGCTCGATGATCTCGGGGAGAACATAGACACCCCTCGAGAGTGCACAGTACCGCGAACCAGCGAGTGGCAGGCTTTCACTCGCTGGTGCTAGCATGGCAAGCGGTACTCAGCCGAGCGGGAGCATTGCAATCGCTCCACCGACTGTATATTTCACCATAAGTTCTGTGGTGAAATATGTGTTGGAGACAGCACCCCCGATATAGTGGTACCATCGATATCGCTCAATTGGGTACTGGGCGCAGTCTGGACTCATTTGCCAGTCAGGTCTGGCTATCTGATGTGTGCGATTCGCAGGTACCGATTGCGACACTATTGTTGGGGCGTGTGATTGGTGGCCGTGCCAGGTTGACGAATCGTTTGGGCGAGAACCGTTCGCATCTGCGTCGTCGGAAGCGGTCGCCAGGTGGATGGGTGACATATAATCAAGCGCATGCCTTCGCCTTCAGGCGCGTGGAGGATGTCAATCCTCGATCGACGCTGTTGTGCAGACATTGCCTCTTCCCTCGAGAACTGTGACGGAGGGGTGGGCGACTGTCCAACGGGGTATATTAGCACCGCCGTGAACGTCGCGTGAGTACAACTGGGATTTGTCCCACCTGAAAGCCCACTATCTGTGGCTGAGTAGGTTCTGACGCGGTTCCGACGACCGCCCCTCTCTGGCACACAAACTCCCCAGGCCGGTCACGCCGCGGTGGTAATGGCGTCCCGGCCATCCCTCGATTTCTCCAGGCCCCGTTGATGGCGCCCCTCGAGATTGTATCATTACCACGATGACACATCCATGACACCCCCCGTCCCGAGTGGGTAATCTCCCACTCTTTGGGCGAGTTCGGAGTTGCCACAGCCGTTGATTCCGGCGCTACGAAGAGGAGTCCGCCACGTGAGGCGCGGTGGAATCCAATAGTGCCGCCCTCCGATGGCGTAGTGCTACACCACCAGTACGGCAGTAGTGAGTTACCAGCGCACGTTTCTACTTAAATTCATCTCTCTGGCCGGGAGAGTAGTGAATAGATGATACAATATTGAGGGTTTGGCTACGGTGGATGCGAGTGCCGCTACAGAGAGTCAAGCAGAGTCCCCTGTGGTTCAGTGCGGGGGACTTCACTCGGTTTGTCGCCGCCAGCCACACTGTCCACATCTGACTGGCACCTCCTCACCCGCTGGTGTGATTGAGACGCTGATTCGAAAGCTCCCACACTCTGGACACGCTGGTGCCGCCATTCCCGACCCTCCTCTCGTCATAATTGTTATGTGGATTTCATTGAATTGTCACATAAGAGTGACGGATGTGTTGGCGTTTTGAGATGGTGTTTTTAATCTATATATGCCCGAATTTTTCGCCAGCGTGGGTCCAGTGACTGATGGCTATCGGCGTGGATTGGGGCGGGAGTGGCTCTCCAGAGACCTTCCGACTCTTCGGAGGATTTTGATACAAGGCTACTCGGGCGAGGTGTCCGTCCGTTGCCCACTGGCCGGTGACGTGCTCGTCGGCGAACTCGATACTCTCGAACTCAGCGGTTGTCGTCGTTCCCTCAATGATGCGGGTCTCAGGCCCGAGAAATGAGACCGGTGCCGAGATTGCAGCGCAGAGCACGATGACACAGATGGCTCCTCGTTTTGCTGCACGCCATCTCGATGACGACGGACCGAGCAGATACCAGCCGACGCCAGCCCCAGCCAGCGCCATCACTGGCAGGTACAAGAACAGATGGGTTCGAATTAGCGTGAAGAAGTAGTCAATAGTCACGCCAGCCGTCAGTGAAAACCCGATGATCACAAGGGGTGCGACGAACAGCGAAAGGATCGTGACTTTGGGCCAACTTCGATTTTTGACCAGAGCGAGCCCTCCTCCTGCGATGGCTACTGGAACCACCAAGGGCAAGAGGAGGTACATCGTCAATGGTGGAATCGTCGACGTCCCTGGGTAGAGTGACTGCGCTGTATCGGCAACGAGCAGAACGAACCCAACCCCCAGTGTTCCGATTGCGATGAGAAGATGCGTCAGCCGGTTCGTATTCGGCAGCCAGCCAATACCGACGCCAATGAGCACAACCCAGGCCACGAACAACCCCGGTGCTCGAACCAGCCGCTCTGATTGGACGATATGTAGGCCCATCGCTCGTACTGCAAACGGATGATAGCCAAGTGAATACACCCAGACGAACATGGCAGCCCCGATTAACCCGATTGTCGCCATCGCAGTTGCCGGAGGAGAGTCGGTGTTCACTACTGTGTAGAACAGGATGCTGGTGAGGAGGAGTGCAGCGACCAGACTCGAAAGGGTGTGCAGTGGGGAAGACGAGGAGTAGAAGCGTCGCCAGTCCGCCCCAACGCCAGTCACGAGTCTCGAGAGCGGTTATCGCTGCAATCCCAAGCAGTGGTACAAGAAACAGGGCGAGCGTTTGCTCATCAGTGGCATAGGATCGCTGTAAAAACCCGCAGTTGAGACCGAGCAGTAAGCCGGAGACAGCCGCGGCAGTCTCTCGCCGGAGAGGTGACCACCCCCAGCGCTTCCCGAGATGGATGACGAGCGAGAGGACGACGAGGATTGGAAGCGCCCCGATGACGACGCTGAGTGGTTGTGTTATGTAGAGTGGTGGGATGCCGGTCGCCCGGCTGACGACGGCAATAAGCTATGTGAAGGCAATCTCGTCGGTCGTGAGGTCCTCTAGTGGAAACGAACTGGTCACGACCGTGTCAGTGGCTTGGCCAGCATACTCTACGCCATCGACGATGAACGGAAGCGGACTCTGATAAAGCGACAGCGCACGGATTGCGAGAGCGACGCTAAAGACGGCTATCACAACCCCTGTGGCCATCAGTCGCCGAGTCACTCGCCTCCCTGAGCCCACCATTGTGTTTGAGTAAAACAGCCGTGGATTGCAGGGTAGGTGCATGTGGCGGTACCGCAGTAGTCTCTGCTCCGCGTGGCGCAAGGTGATGGCACCGGCTCAGAACTGCACGCTTGCAGGAGGGTTCTGGACCGGTCTAGTGCGGTTATTAGCGTAACCCTCTCCCGTTGGTGAAAGCGTCCGACTGGTTCGTTTCGACGCTCGCTGTTCACGCCCTGAGGCTCTCGCCGTGTCTATCTGAGATTCCTTCGCTGTCTCTATCAGCTGCTTGAGTACGACGGTGCGCACACCCGCGATTGACGTTGGGGCGCTCTCCGAAATGCTCTGCACAAGCTGATTGACAGCGCCAATCCGGCTGCAGAGTCCCACCTGGGAAAGTGGACATATGGAGACTTTCGACCTGCGGCGTGAATGCGCACCATCCTACTCGAGCCCGCTTCGCGGAACGAGCAATGACCAGCGTTGGCGAACATTATTCCCTGATGTCGTGTTGCAGAATGCCGTTCGACCGACAGCACTCACGATTGCTCACTGACTAGATCGGATGGACGGGCACCGCTTCGTGTTTCCATGGATGAACGAATCTCCACACATGGACTAAAAGACCGGTAGATGCCCTCTATTGCGGTATGTGGCGACTGGTGTCTGTAGCTGGTCCGTGGGACGCCCTCCCCCCGGTGTGTCCGAGTAGTCGCCGGTGAGTCCGAAAACAGCGATATATGGGGGCTACTGGCCGTCTTGCGGCCGAGTACGGGTCGTGACTGTGCTGCGCTTGGGTGGAGTGCCACTGCGATTCGTGTTCCCTGAGGGGAGAGTAGTTCCACACATGGACGCCCTCGTGCGATTATGCATGTGTGAATACCTGGGGATTGCGTTTCTGACGGTGGCATAGTGGGGGTCGAAATTCACTGTCTGAGAGGTCGTACTGCACGCTGGCGGGTGAATCGCTGGTGCTGGTGAATACTACTGAACGGCGCCTACCGGCTGACTGGACGGGGATACAGCGTTCCACACATGGCCGCAGTCTATCGGTTTTCGCCTGTGGCGTATGGTCATGAGCGGCTTTGCAGGTGGTCGTGTTAGTGGCTGTACCCGCTGTTTTCGGAGGGCTTACTGAGCCACGCTGGTCGGGCCGTCACCCGTGGCTATCGATCGGTTGGCCTGACGGCGGTGAGTGCCCACACACTGGAGAGTAACGCTATCTACCGGGGGTTGGGGCCATGTGTGGAACAGTGGGTGCTCGATGGCATCCGTCGAGTCGGGACTGTCATGACACATCTTCAGCTATCGGGCTCTCCTGAGGGGTGGGTGTGAGTCTCGGCGATGGAGAGTGAGGCGGCTTCGCGCTGGCAGAATGACAGGATGGTGACGCACGCTTGGGAGTGCGCTGACAGTGGTGGGTGCTCACTCGGTCGGCGAGACGTGACCAGATGTCCACTTCTTCAGGAAGCCAAGGCGAGTGATTCGGGCCTAGACCGAGGCGATTCACACTAGCGACGTCGGCAATCTCGTCGGGGGGTACACCGCGCTGGCCGCCAGCGAGGACTAGTTCGTCTCGTTGGTGAACTGCTCGATACCCTTTTCGAGGTAATCCAGGTCGTTGAGAAGCCGCTCCTCGTGGGTTGCTAGCTGCTCGTCGCTCAGCAGTCTCAACCGAGAGAACGCGGGGTTGCCCGGCGGGCTCTGTGGCGAGCCGTGCATGGTGGCTCTCGACGTGTTGATGTCTCTGCGGTCGATTTCTTCGCGTCCGGGCACGGGTCGTGCCATCGACCGGCCTGTCCTTTCTGCCACGGTGGACCGGCTCAGGCGCGGCAGGCTCGCGTTTTTGATGCCCGCCTTTCGGCGGGTGCGTCGGTGGACGTGAATCCGGTCGACGGTGTGTTATCGACCACGCCGACGGGAGGAACGCCAAACCACCTCCAGTTTTCCGCGTTGAGTCACCCGAGAGACGACCCCGGCCAGCATGACCGCGTGGTTCGGACTGAACGCGGTTGGTATCACGCCCGACCTGAAGGCCGGGACGCTCTCCTTGAATCAGGTAGCAGGGCCCGACTACTCGGTGTCCTCGGCGAGCATATCACGCACGTCACGGAACGTGTACACCTGGGTCAGTCCGGGCGTGTCGATAATGAAGTCTCGCGGCGCCGTCGATTCACTGTAGGTTTGCTCGACACGTTGTGGCCCCTCGTTTGGGTCATTGAGGGTGTTGAGGAGCTTGTGGGCGGCTTTCCGGCTTTCGACGAGCCAGATCGCCTCTTCCGGGTCGAACGCTCCCATCTTATCGTAGTCGCTTGGAACGGCTTCGGCGATATCGTGGTTGAGTCGCTCGGCCTCGAACGTGACGATGACCTCTCCATCGTCGTTCAACGCCACTGCATCGAGTCGTGAGCTCCCGCCGATATCGTAGTATGCCTGGACGTGTGTTGCCGCCGAATCTGGGCTTTCGACGTAGTTGCGCTGGAGCAACATCATCCCGAGGAGAACCATCGCGACATGGAAACTCGACTCGCCAAGGTCTCCTTCTCCATCACCGAATGCGATTCCGGATTTATGCGCCTCATTCAGTAGGGAGCGGCCCCCAGCAGTAACCGTGAACAGTCGGTGCGGATAATCCGTGTCTTTCGATAGAAGACCGTCGTCGATGAGCTCATTCACATGGTGCTGCGTAACGCCAGTGTACTCCTGAAGTCTGACCATCGAATCCCAGATGAGGTTGTACTCCCAGTCGGAGTCGACGCGCTGTTGGTGAGCGTCATAGACCGCCTGGAGGAAGAACACCTGCTGGTTGGAATAGCCCGTTGCTGCCCGCTCATCCGGCGAGAGCTTGGTTGACAGCGAACAGAGCGGGACGTCCTCACGGTCGAGACGGTCGAGGCCATAGCAGCACTCGACAGCCATAAGCAAGCCATCGAGTGATGTCTTATAGCGCGTCTCACAGTGTGAGCAGACGATCACCTCTGCGGTAGCGTCGTATTCGATGCCCTCCGGGAAGCGCTTCGTGTATTCTAACACGTGAGCGTGGTCAGGTGTCACCGTTGGCTCGCTGCTGGGGGCTGCGGAGGCTCTCTCAGTGTCCGTGATATCGATACCGTACTGATCGAGGGTATCCTCGCGGAGTAAGTCGAACAGGCCATCGAATCCCGCCTGCATCGCTGGCGTCAGTGGCCGGTCGCTCTCGGGATGCCCATCGGGAAGTGAGGGCGACTGGAGTGTGAATGGCCGTGGCTCTGGAACGCCGAATTCACTGGGCAGGCTGGCGAGCCACTCTCCACGCTTGAGCGAGCGGAGTCGGTTTCCAGCCTCAGTGGCGGACATATCCGAGGTTGCAAACCGGGTAGCGAGGTCAGCATCGACCGCAACGTTCCCCGAGATGAGCGTCGAGATGTTGTTGAGGAGCTCGGCATAGCCGCGGGTACTGGCCGCGCGTACCTGTTTGGGAAACTGCATCGACAGCACGACCGAGAGGTCGAACCCACGACCTTTGCTGAGCAGGTCGGTCATGAGGCGCGTGGAGGCGACGTCGGCCGCCTCTTCGATGTAGAGGCTGACGATTGGATTGTCCCCCATCTGGTTGGTTGCCCGGTGTTTGAGCGCGGTCCAGAGCTTCGAGAGCAAGACGAGCGTGAGGGCTCGTTGTGACCGTGACCGAAAGCCGCTGGTGTCGAAGATGATCGTGGCGTTCTCATCATCGAGGACATCGCTAAATGCGAACTGGGCATCACCCTCCTCCGGAACGTGCGTGAAGAGCTTTTTGAGTCGGCTGTCTTCGGGAATCTTGTTGATGCGGGTCTCTGCGCCACCCATCACCATCTCGATAGTCTGGGTTGTATCGGAGGTGATACTCCCCAGCATTCGCTTGAGATTCTCATCGCTTACCGGAGGGGCATCCTCTGTCGCTTTCATGTCCACTGCTGCCTTCTCCAGGGCATCGTGTGAGAACGCATCGCCCCCATGGACTGGGTCGAACAGTGCCTTGATGAGATAGCGGATTGCCGAGGGCGATTTTACCGCCTGGTGGAATCGCTCGGTGCCCATAATGATTTCGAGGATCTCGATGTAGTGGTCGGCGATATCCTCGACGGCTTGCTCTCGTGGTATGTTCGAGGAAAGGGCTGGTTCGATATCGAAAAACGAGACCGCAGGGAGTATCTCCGCACACTTGAAGTAATAGACACCATCGAGCGTTCCATGCTTCGCATAATGCGCCTGAAGGTACTCCTGGGGCATCCCATCTCCCTTCCCATCGATGATAATCGACGCCCCGAGTTGGCGAGGTGACCTCCCATCGGTCGCGTCGGATTGACGCGGCTGGTTATTGAGCATACCAGACTCCCCGAAAATCGTCTTCCCGGCACCTGACTTCCCAAGAATCAGGATATGTCGTGATTGCATCGACGGTGGGAGTGCTATCTGTTGGGTCGGCTCGCCATCACTCGAGAGCGCAGTTCCGAGTGGAAAGCCCGACTTGTACTGGTCGAGGATGTTCTCGGCTGGCTGGGGGAGGCCTGTTCGTTCTGGTGGTGTTGCAGCAATTCTGCGCCGTCCGTTCGACGTGAGTTGGCCACCATCGATGGTACAGAAATGGGCAAGCGATCGGGCATCTGCAACCAGCGTCGGACGAACACTACTGCCGAGAAGCCAGATAAACAGTCGCATCAGCATCGTGCAGGTCGGAATCGTGCGCGCGCCCATCCGCTCAGCGAGCTGCAGTGGCTGATCGCTGTGGACACCGACTGGCTCGTAGTATTTCCCCCTCGATGTGTTGAGCGCAGACGTGAGGCTCTTGAGTGCATGGTCGCTTTCGGGTCCCCACGCAATCGCTCGAGCGGCAACCGTAAACGAGCACCTGGTGTCCATCGATGTGATGCGCTCGATGCGGTCTTCGTGTCCCTCATACGGTTCGATGTCTGCCTCGGGATCCGGGGGAAACAGGAAGTTCCCCAAGCGCATGGCTACAGTATCGAGGTTGTGTTTCAGCTGATAGCGGCGGTCATCGGCGAGATGTGTCCAGTCGTCTCTTGCCGTGAGAAGCGCCTGATAGACGACGGTCGCCTCGGTCTCTGCAAGTGAGTTGACGAGCGAGGTGAACGCCGGCTTCGTGTCACGTGCGGGTGCATTGTGAGCGGGTGCGTTGTGGGCAGGTGTGGTATCGGTGATGAGTGGCCGAAGTCCAGTCTGCCAGTCATTCTTCCGGGCACCGTGGCCCTCGAATTCGACGCCACACAGCGACGCTTCATCGATTGGCAATGGCTCCATGATCTCGACCCGTCTGAGTGCGTACCCAGCGAGCGCCTCGCGGAGTATCGGGTGAATATCATCGAGAACCCTCGGAGGTGCACTGATGCGGTAGGTGCACCCTCCCCCATCGAGGATGAGTTGCCACTCCAAGATTTCCTCATCGAGAACCGAGTGACACCGCTTGAGGTGGCGAACGACCTGTATCGGATCTAATGAATCGGTCGTTGGCGTGATTTCGATGGCGGATCGCTCGTTCCAATCGCCGAATATATCTGAATTTTGGGTATTGTCTGATGCCACTAATTCGGGTCGCAGAAGGGCGTGGTAATAATGCCCATGGTTGTCTCGCTATTCCCGTCAATTCAGTTGCTAGTGGCGCTGTGGACGCAGTTCGGCTGATAGCTTCGTTACGATATCAAATCATGATGTAGTTGTAGTAGTGCTCGCAAGACACGTGGTTCTATCAGAAATAGAGGATACAAGAGAGCCTTGGGTTGGGTGTTCTGCTGATGGTAATCACCACAGAATGAACGGTCGCTACTTGAACCGATATCCTCGGTCTGGTTCAACCTCTTACCAGTGGCCGTAGGAGAGCGCATACTGCAAATTCGGCACGTCTCTGCAACCGACGGCTCTCAAAACGGTAGTCTAGCAAATCGCTCGATACAGAGGACTGACGTTGAGAAATCGCGCCCTCCAGCTCGATAGGGGTGGCCTCTCTCTGTATCAATAGGATATGTTATCTTATCTAATATGATTATGTGTACCGATAAGTGGCATGGAAATATCTAGACAAGACTTCCCAAACAATGGTGATACTTACTATGGCGAGAGATGCTACACGAATCCTTCACGTTGATGATGATGCAGACTTTGGTGAGCTTGTATCGATATTCCTCAAACGTGAGGAGGGGACCTTCGAGGTCGTCTCCGAGACGTGCGTGGCCGACGGGCTCGACCGGCTCGAACAGAGCAGAATCGACTGTGTCGTCTGCGATTACGATATGCCGGGAAGGAACGGCCTAGAATTTCTGGAGGCCGTTCAGGAATCGTACCCCGAAATCCCGTTTATCCTGTTTGCCGGCAAGGGAAGCGAAGAGATCCGCCAGCACAGCGATCAGTCGTAGTGTCACCGATTACTTGCAGAAAACGGGTGGCATCGAACAGTGCGAGGTACTAACGAACCGAATTCGGAACAACGTCGACCGATATTACACCGAGCGCGAACTTGAGCGCAGCCGAGAGTTCTTCTCTCGCGTACTAAATCTCAACCCATCGGCTATCGTCGTTCTGGATGAATACGGTGGGATTGTGCGGGCCAACGAGCGAGCTGAAACGATACTCGGTCTCTGTGAATCGCAGCTCCTCAACCGAACGTTCGATGACGCCCATTGGGACGTTGTCGACGAGGAGGGGACGCTGATCTCGGACAACGCGCTTCCGTTTAACCGCGTTCGGGAGACGGGGGAACCAGTGTACAATGTAGAACATGGTATCAGACGGGCAGAGGGGGACGTCGTTTGGGTCTCGATAAACGCCGCTCCACTCTGGAACGAGCAGAACGAAATCGAAAACGTCGTCGCGGTCTTATCTGATACCACTGCTCAAAAGCGGAAGAGCCAGACACTCCAAGCGACTATCAAGCAACTCGAAGGGTTTGGCCGTGTTCTCTCACACGACCTCGGGAACATCCTACAGATTGCGAAAGGGCGTCTCGAATTGTCTCGCGAGACGGGCCATGAAGAGCACTTTGAGGCCGTCGATGACTCGATAGACAGAGCAGCGGCTATGCTGGGGGAACTAACAACGGCAATGCAGGCTGGTCGTCTCGTGGATGAGGTTTCCATGATTCGCCTGGACGATGTATTCGATCAAGCGTGGCGGTCACAGGCAACAGCAAAGGCAACGGATGAAGTCGAGGAAGGAATTCAGATTCAAGCCAACGAAATGGCACTACAGCGGATGTTCGAGAATCTCATTCGCAATGCGTTCGAACACGGAACAGACACGGCAACGGTGCGTGTCGGTTCTCTCGCGGATGGGTTCTATGTCGAAGATAATGGACCGGGCATTCCCGTAGAGGAGCGCGAAAAAGTCTTCGAGCCTGAGTACACGACGAAAAAAGATGGAACCGGGACAGGACTGGCGAGTATCCATCAGATAGCTCTTGCTCACGGCTGGGACGTGGACATACGAGAAGGATCCGATGGCGGTGCCCGTTTCGACTTCACCAATGTCCAGATGTCGTCTCCCCAGCACGATACGACGTGAAATATCCCTCCCAGCGTCGCTCTGTCCAGTAGTACTGTTTGTAGTCTCTGTACATCTTCCGGACTGTTGGCACCATTGATATTCTGAAGACCCATCATCGACTCCGATCGATACCCGCGTTCGGTGTGTCTACCATCTGTAGCAGGAGGCGACTCCCGCTGTACACAGCGGGGAGGAAACCACTCTCAGTCTGGCACACCCCGCTCGCTTCTCAGCCAGCCGACCACACCGCTCGTTGCACTCGCTCACTCACTCGCTCGCACCCTCTCGGTGCGCCAGCACCAAGCGCGCTGTCGGTCTGCAGAGCAGACACGCCACCGGCTTGTGTGCTGGCCGCTCGTGTCGGCTGGCCCAGCGCGCGGGGCTGGTGGGTTAGTCTAAGAGAAGCGCTCGCTCGCGCCCGATGGGCGCTCGACGGCGCGAGCGAGCGCAGACGACGTTGTGACTGAAGACGGTCAGTCGGTGAGAAAACCGCGATGTAAGGGTCGCGGTTGTCGGGCGCGTGAGTGCCGTCGGTCCTAATGACCATGAGTAGCAAGATCAGCGGGAGTGAAGAAGGTAGCGACGCCAGTGAACGAACTGCGGATTCTGAGGTTCGGTGGGAAGTCGATGAACGAGTCGAGATGAGAGCGACGGTGGCATTGGAGGTGCAGGCGACCATCGATTCGGACGTCATCGAGGCAGCAGCGGCAGTTGAGCGGGATGAGCGTGAGCGGCCGTTCGGGATGACGCTCGAAGCTCAGGAACGGTGGGAAGCCCGTGAGTTGGAGGTGCGGAAGACACGTGAACGGAGTGACCGGTCCCAGACATCCAAGCGCGAGGCGGTGTGTCGTGGGATGTCGGTCACACAGTGTGGTCGAGACGATGTTGAACGGGCTGACCAGATGGCTGCACTGGATGAAGAGACGCGAGTAGCGGTTGAGACGCAGGCAGCGCGAATCGCCGAGCGGGTGCGTGGCGGGATGGCTCAGTCGGGTATCGAGGTCCGGATTGCATCGCGGATGAACGCCGGAGCGGATCTGCAGACGGCCGTCCTCGACACTCTTGAAGAGGTGAACGCGACTCCCGGAGCGATCGTGCCTCTCGACGAGATCGAAACGGTCGGACGCAGTGAGGTCGATATCGAGGGCCGGGTGAAGACATTGTGGACACCATCACACCCATCGATCGCGCAAGTCGGCCTGATCGAGGATGAAACAGGGACGGTCAAGTTCACCAGTTGGGCGAAGAGCAACCAGCCCTGGCTGGCAGAAGGCGAGATAGTCAGACTACGGAACGTCGCGTGGAACTGGTATGGTGAGCGCGTCTCGGTCGCGTTGACGGGCTGGTCGGCAGTGGTGTTCCCCTAATCGTCTCAGAACGCGAGAGACACTCGCTGCGCGGTTTGTTTTTTGTTTGTGAGTCCCAGTGCCCACGACCCCTCCTCCCCCCACCGCTCCCGTGGCGACGCCACGGCAGCCCCACCCTCTGGAGCTAGTAGTCCCGTGGATGAAGCCGTTCGAAGCTGATGTCGCCGTCTCGGTCCAAGTGTTCATCTATCGAGACGATAGTTTCGTCTTCGAGGATATCTGCGACATACACGAGCGTTGCATCGTCGAAATCGAACGCGCTGTCTCGCTGCCACTCACAGATGTTGATTTTATCACCAAGCGAGAGCCGATACAGCTCAAGCCCTTCAGCGGCAGCCACCGAGTAGACGAAATCCTGTATCTCGTCTGGTGCAGACTCTTGGAAGTAGGTGTTGAAAATCGTACACACGCCGTGCAGATGAAAGTCGGTGAGATATCCCTCAATGTCGCCGGTGGTCAAATCCTCGATAATCGTCTCGCACTCCGTCGCATACGTATCATCAAGGTAGTACTCGAGAAAGATTCCTTGGTCGATAATCATTCGTCTGTGTCTCGTTTGGCCCGGTGTTCCTCAAGCAACATTTCTCCAACAGAATGTTTGAGGTCGGTACTTGACGCCTCGACCTGACTGAGGGCCCCACGTTTGCTCAGAATCGGGTTCTGCGCAGGTGTAATCTCGAGGTCGATGTCCTGCTCAGCGACCCACACTGAGACGGCCTCCTCTCCTGCTTTTCCAAGCGACCCTCGTTTGTGGCCAAATCGCTTCATCGCCCACTCTCTGAAGCGATCTTCCAACTCATCCGGAACGTCGAATTTGATTGTCCCCATCGGCAGTCTTGTTAGGTACGTACGTACCTAAGTACTTACGGGAAGATAGGGACAGTGGGGAGCCTCCAGAAAGCGGTGCAATCGACTACGATATACTCGACCAGATTGCCCATCGGCTTGAGGGGAGTGCTCGATTTTCTGTGGTGCGATCACAACCCGAGTATGCCCCAAGCTCGGTTGTTGCAGACTACGACATGGGATACTTCCCATCGGGAGTTGAACGGGCGTACCTCAGGTTGACCTCCTCCCGCGCCTAAAGACGCGGGAATCCCACCACGGGATTTCAGGCTGAGTGTGGCTCTATGGTTTCAAGACGCATACGTCCCAAGCGTCTCCTGCGTGGTAGCATCGGCTTGGGTGTCTTGTGGGGCGGTCAAACGCCCCCCATCCTCAGCCGAGTCATTGCCATCCGTGTGTTCTCTTGAATGGCTCTCTCCGCTGAGGTAGCGGTCTGCGATGTTTATCGCGCCGTTCACGTCCGCTTGGTACTCACCCATCCAGCAAGCGTCGTTCGTACACTTGAACGTCGCCTGTCGCGGGCGATACCCCACTTCACCGCAAGCGTGGCACTCCTTCGACGTGTTACGCGGGTTCACCGTCTCGACGGGGATACCCTTCTCGATGGTCTTGTATCGTATCTGTGCGTGGAGTTTGGCGAATCCCCATCCGTGGAGACGCCGATTCATGAAGTCGCCGTAGTCTATCGACTCCCGTATGTACGTCAGGTCTTCCAGAACGAGAACCGGGTTCTCGACGGACTCTGCGTACTCCACGACCTCACGGGTGACGCGGTGGAACACGTCGTCTATCTGGCACCATATATCGTCCCCGAAGGACTCTGCGATATGCTCGCTTCCGCGCGTCTGGAGTCGGCGCGTAGCGGTGAAGTAGGTCTTGCGGAGCCGACGGACAGTCTTACCTTCGTCGGCCCACAGTTCGGGCGCGGTAGGAGAACCGTGGCCGTCGCGGTGACACACCGTGACGAGTGACGCTTCCCCGATGTCCACTCCAAGGGGCGTCCGTTCTTCGGCGGACACATCGGAGCGTTCCTCTACGTCGCGGGTGGTGGTGACGTGGAGATACCACGTCCCGTCCCGCTCGAACAGCCGACTCTCTCCCATCGTCGCGTCGTCAGCGTGCAACGCTTCCAACCAGTCCCGCTGTTCGGGATTCGGTTGTGCGGGCATCCAGAGGTGGTAGTCCTCGTGGTGCGGGATTTTGACGTACCACTCAATTGCGTTCTCGGGCTTGTGGTCGAGCCGTAGCCCTTCGTTGGTGAAGTGGACAGGGTGGTCGTCATGAAGTTCGCCCGCGTTGTAGGTTGTCGTGAGTTGTGGGACGTACTTCTTGAGCGCGTTCTTCGCGTACCCACTCAGGTCGTAGTTGACTACCACGTCGTTCGCTTCGGTCTGCGTGGTACATCGGGCGTCGAAAGCGTCTTGGAGGGCTTGCTGGTATGCCTCTCGCGTCTCACGGAGTTTCCTCCGCTTGTGTGCGTTCGGGTCCACAAGTTTGAGTTCCAGCGTCTTCGTGAGTTCGGTCACGAATCGCCCTCCTTGTGTTGCTGGATGTAGTTCTCGACTGTCTCACTCGAAACGTGCCCGGCGGTCCCTGCGTAGTATCCTCGCGCCCATCCGATTTTCTCGCCGTCGTGGTCGGCGTATCGGTGGTTGTACTTGCGCGAGGAGATACCCTTGAACCAGTTGGCGAGTAGCGCCGGTTCGTTCTTGGGCGGGCTACTGACAAAAAGGTGAACGTGGTCGGGCTGTACGGTGAGGTCGAGGATTTCGACGCCTTTGTCGTCGGCTATTTCGTGAAGGATAGACCGGACACGACTGGCGACCTCGTTGACGAGTGCCGACTGGCGGTACTTCGGCACCCACACTATGTGGTAGTTGAGGTTGTAGGTCGCGTGCCGTGTGGTCTTCATCCGTGTTGCACACTATAGTTCGCCGGTGGGTTAATACTACCGATAGAACGGTGGGAAATCCAGCCGTGGCGTCGTCGGTGGGTGTGTAGGCTATGGTCCGCTTGACCCCCGCCTGAAGACGGGGGTATGCGCTCGTATCTTTATCACCCACGTTCAACGGTCACGTTCAAAGCCGCTGGCTTCAAACTCGACACGACAAATCAACGCGTTCGCCTCTCGAAAGGTGAGAACACCAAAGACTACTGGTCTGATTTCGTGCGGTGTGAGTACCAGACTCGCCCCGACGTCGATCTCTCGACCGTCGAGAGCGTCCAGCAGGTCCGCGCCGTCTGGACGGGCGATGAGTGGGAGCTCCACTTCGTCTGCAAGGTCTCCCTCGACGCTGAGGAGGGCCCCGGCGAGAACACTGTGGGTATCGACCTCGGCATCTGCACGTTCGCCGCGCTCGCCTATGAAGACGTCCACGGGGAGTTGTACCCGTTGAACTGCCTCAAGGAAGACGACTACTACTTCCGCAAGGAGATTGCTCGGTGTGAGGACGCTGAGTCAGAACAGGCCACGCGGTTGAACACCATACTCTCAGAGCGGCGAACCCACTACTTTCACGCGCTGTCGAAACACACCGTCGACCGATGTGTCGAGCAGAACGTGGGTGAACTCATCGTGGGCGACCTCGGTGGGATCCGTGATGACGAGGAGACGGGGCTGGCGAAGAACTGGGGATCTCACGGCAACCTCGATTTGCACTCGTGGGTGTTGTCCGGGTCACCGACATGCTCGACTACAAAGCCGAAGCGCAGAGCATCGAGGTGAGCCTCGTCTCCGAACGAGCCACGTCGATGTCCTGTTCTGCGTGTGGTCGGAACCGTGGTGGGAGCCGCGTGGAGCGCGGGTTGTACGTCTGTGATTCATGCGGCGTGGTAGCGAACGCGGATGTGGGTGGTGCGGAGAACATTCGACGAAAAGTAACTCCGAGTCCTGCTGAGGATAGGAGTACCGGCTGGTTGGCACAGCCATCGAAGTACCTGTTCGATTCAGAGAGCGGCTGCTTTGCACCGCGAGAGCAGGTCACGTCGTAAACCATAGTATCCTACCTGCGGTCGGGAATCCTCGCCCGTCAGGGTGGGAAGGATGCCAATCCTCAGAAGATCTCATCAAGGGAGAGGCAGTCACTCCAGTGAATTCTCCCATTCACGATGACTGGGAAGCGCTCTCGACTGAATCCCTCACGTAGCTCGTCACCTGTGAGTTCAAACGTATCTAAGACCCCTGAGTTGAGATACTGAACCCCGTCTTTACTCACACTCGGCAGGTAGGTCGCCCCCAGGTTCGCCCACTCAGAAGGATACGCAGAGACAGTGAGAGCGAATCGATCCTCTCCACGTCGTTCAATAGACCCACTGATTGGTGTCCCGCTCTTGCCATCTGCGACCGACACCATCGGATCGCCAACGACCGTATACTGTTGTGCAGTGATCGTGTCATCAACCAGCAAATCGAGTGCACTCCCGAGTGAAAACCCAGCATTGAGGAGTCGTGCAAGCGTCCGCCCGATGCGGGTTGCAGGCTCGTTTGGGACGAGACGGAGCGTCACGACACCACCAATCGCACCGGCTTCGATGAGTGCAGCCCCCTGATCATACGATTTACACGCGTTGAGGACGAACGCACGTGTATTGACCGTGGTGAGCGACCGAGCGTCCAGCCACCCATCCGCACACTGGATGCCTCGCTCGTCGACGTGCCCGACGTAATGCACGAAGTCGCGTTCCTCGGCGAGCAGTATCGCCAACTCTCGTTGTGTCAGATTCTCGTGGATATCGACCTCGAACGAGATGAAGTCACGAAGGCCGTAAAGATCTTGAACTGATAACTCATCGTGCATCTCCGCGTCGTTCACCACAACTGCGACGCGAACATCCCCGGACGGCTGTTCATCGATACGCCGTTTGAACGCCTCGATTGTCGGCTTTGCTGCCCCTGCTGGCACACCATCACTCAGCCACAGATGCTGTATCGATTCCGTCGGTGCTGTCGTGATGATCTGTTCATTCAGGCTGGCTTCGTTACGGACGTCGCGGGATGGCAGTGCCCGTAACGGTCCCCCGTCTATCGGGGCGGCCAATCGCCGTTCTCGGTAGAACTCTCCGACTACGTCCAGTGTGTTCGCAGCTGTTGTGACTGCACCGTTCCCTGCCCGTCTCACTTCCGCCAACTCACTCACGAGAAACGGAAGCTGTTCTGCATGTTCCGGGGTTGAATCAATGTCTGCGGTGAGCTTCCATCGGGGGACGAGATCTTCGAGACGTGAATACGGCACCGAAAGGTACGTCTGGAGCCGTTCGGAGAGTGGGTCGTGATAGAGGGCATGCCAGTCAAAGCAGATCCCACGACCCTCAAGCGCATTTCGAACATTGAGATCGATCGGGTACAGGCCCTCTGTTCGCGTGACACAGTCCAAGGTGAACACTTGCTGGAGCACCTCAGTGACTCGCTCATGCGGGTGGGTGCCCGTGCCGAGTTCTACGGTTGAGGACCCAACGATTAATCGGCCGGGTGAACTGATGTCCGTCCGAGCGGACTGTGGGAGGGGAACCACTGGCACGCCAAGATAGTACGCGAGCGACGCGACGTGGAATACAGCCTCATGCGTTGGGAATACCTCGATTCGAACGTCACTCTCAGCGGCTGTAATCTCCAGATTGGCCGGGTCGTCGAACTGTTGGCCGCCATCACGGACCTCAACCAGCGGGGGAAACCCGCGCATCGTTGGCCAGGAGCGCTCGGGTGAGTCTGTTTTAAGCGCCGATCCGAATGCTGAGACAGCTCGCATGAGACTGCGCGGTGAGGAATCGGTTGTAATCGTTGCTTCAGGGTACTCGTGGCGCGATCGGATTCCGATACGCAGTGGTTCTCCGTTCTCGGTGCTGATGTGACGCTCGCCATCCCGAAGCGTGGTTTGCAGCCCACCGCGAGCGCTAAAGTACAGATTGACTTTTTGAGACGCGACCTCAGCCGTGAGTGGACGTCGCCCACGCTGATCCGATCCGATGAACGTCTCCTCTTTGTTCATCGCTGTTCCAAGAACAGTCGCGTCTCGAGCGCGAATGATGACGTTGACCTCGGTCGGGAGACGGACCTCCTCAACATTGAGATCATATGCACTATCGACGGGGAAGCAGAACGCATCAGGAGAACAGGGTGAAAGGGACACTGCTGTATTGGTCCAAAGGTCCGTCGTGACGCCCTGGATATCATCGAGGATACGGACCCCGACAGGGTCGGACAACGGAACGAGAGAGAGCCCTTTCGACATAGTCTTCCTCAGAGCCTCATCCAGGGTGTCGTTTCACCGATAACCGAGAGGTGAAAGCGGTGTATCGGCGCGGTACGGTCAGGTGAGCAGAGTTCGATGCGAGCATCGATACTGCTCATGAGGGTCGAAATGAGCTCACTGTCCTCGCTCGGAAGGTGGAAGTGACCCATCCCGTTCAGGCGGCGAATCTCGTTTCCTAATAATCGCACGAAGTCCAGGACATCTGTGAGTGATTCTTCATCGAGCAGAGGCCCGAGCGAGACCACTCCCACGCGAAGTTCCCCTGGTGCTAATGATTCTTCATACCGAGCTCGCGTGATAGCGTCTAGGAGATGCGCTCGAATCACTTCCGTCGATCGTCGCGGAGGACGAGCCGTAGAGGACGCCGACTGAACCTGAGTTGCAGCCCGAATATCCGACCGAAAGTCCAAGACTTCGGTTTCGTCGTCCTCAGTCGCAATGCCTGCTGGGAGATAATCGGCTGGTTGGCTCCGCTCCGCATCGATCAATGCGAGAATGCGGCGGCGATTCTCTTCGGGATGGCCCATGAGATTGCGCGTCACAGCTGCGCGAACGGTATCACTGACTGCACCCGTCACCAGGAGTGTCGATCCGTTTCGTTTGAGCGTCTGAAGCGCGCTCGCAACATCGCTACTGCCACGCAACTGCCCGCATTCGCTGCATCCCGTTTTCTCCCCCATAGTAGTCGATCATGCAATCATATATGCGAAAATAGATAATTCTTCGGATATTATAACTCTCCGTAGTGGTTATAACACAGAGACACTACTTGGGGGTTCCCCACAGGGAGGTGCATCAGAGCGTTGACTCCCCCGCGCGCCAGAGGATGTGGGTCTGCACTCAACGTCTCGAATGCGACATCATGGATCCTTCTTCGCCCATGGGAGAACTTTGAACGACTTGACGCTTGATATCCTCCCCGCGTAAACGCGGACAAATCCCGATCCCAGTTGGGATGATGGTGTGGCCCGAGGCACTCGGCCTGGGCCGCCTGTAGAGTCGGCCAACAGTCGACATATCTGATAGGGCCATCAACGGATGTGAGTCGATTCATTCCCATGGAGTGAGCGCCAGTCGAACGGCTCTGGTTCCGGAGGAAGCTCACCAGACTCTTTCCAGTCCTCGTATGAACGGACGACAGCACTCCACTGGTGGCCGAATCGTTTGTAGTAGGTATTCACCGAATGGTCGCTGTCTCGAATCACATCGTTCGCAGTCGGGGTTCGACCGAGCGACTCTTCGAGCCGGCTAAGATCTGTAAGCAGTGTTTCAGTACTGACTTGCATGGCAGAGGTTATTGTAGCAATCAATATAATCATTACTGCAAGAATTTCTCGTTTTATATAATGGAGTAGAGTATATTTCTTATCGTGTGAATGATGCTGGCGAACGGGGAGTCCCCATGCAAAATCTCTAGCCCGACCCGCGAAGTCGTGTGGCTTCACTAGGTTCAGATGTCGATACAGACTTGGAAAGCTGAATAAATGTCCCAGAACGGTTGTTCCTACTCCCGGGGGAACGGAGATAGGGGTGCCCACAATTCTAGTCGTCGGAAGCCGCTGTTCCGCCGTGTCACTCAAGTATCGTTTCTTGCGTGCTTACATCAATTCCAAAAGAATGTCACACAAAACTATATGTGATAGTGGTCCTCAATCACGCGTAGGGAGGAAGAACATCCATGAGCGCACAACAGCAGACCCAAGTGACGGACCGCAGCAGGCAGGAAACGCCGGGTGAGGCATTGATGGAAGAGTGGAGTCGACTATTCGGAGCCGATGGTCCTCGGTTGTACGACGTAGTGGATCCAGACGCGCTTGACGCACTCTTTGGGGCTCGCGCGGACGACACTCCTCTCGATGGTACTGTGTCATTCAACTTCCGCGGACTCGTCTTCACCATCAGCTCGTGTGCGTCAGTGACAGTCGAGGACGCGGAACACGCTACGAAGTCGACGACGCCCCAATATTGACATCTTCCCCGCGCTGACGCGCGAGGAATCCTCAGAGCGCGATGTAGCCAGCTATTCCGTCGAGTGAACACACGGGGCCGCTGACGTCTCGCTGGCCTCCAAGTCGAGGTGACTCGCATGTCTCCGCGTCATCCTCGTTCAGGTAATGTGACGCGTTACGGGCCCGCAATCGTGTTTCCAAAGGCTGCAGAAGCCTCACCAGTACTGAGGATGAGGAGAATCGTGAACAGGACGCCGGTCATCTTGGGATTCTTGCCGAGGAACGCTGTAACCTTGTTGTCGGACATACAGATCATACTTATCGGAAGTGATATTGAATTTTTCTAATCTAATTAGACAGTAAGAAAACGGAATTAATCACTGAACTAAGAAGTTCAGGATTCAGCGGTGAGGTAAGGGAACAGATTCTGCGAGTCTCAGCAATCTTCTGGTTCTCTCTACTGTGATGAAGTTCACCGCTCTTGTGCGCATACCGCCGTCGTTGCTCACATTGCACGGTTTTCCTTTTTATTCTCTCATACAAGAACTACATTCGCCATTCAAATGGGATATGCTCATGTATAAATCACCAGGTATCGCGTAAACTACCCCGCCCTACTCGCTCCCTCCCGCCTTGCGGCAGTCAGTCACTCCTTGAGGACGGGGCTTTTGCCGCAACGACATTGTGTGTCCCGCGACCCCATGCGTGGGCGCGGCCCGGTTTCCTCTTACCGTCCACGCTTCGGGCGGGGGATTTCAGGCCCGCCTTTGAACGTCCGCATGGATTGTCCCGCCGATATAATTCTCGGTGTCCTCGCGCTCTGCCCTTAAGCGAGGGGCGGGAGTCGAACCCGCTCGCGGTCGTCGTTCCCGAGTGCAGGGTGCGTTGAAATCGCACCACAGGAGCCAGTCTACTGGTGGCTCCTCGCGACCCCGGCGTGTGCGAGGACGGCAGTACGACAGGGTACGTCACGGGCCTGTATTAAGGCTAGTCGAACGCGCTTCCTCTCGGCCCTACCGCTCGCTTCGCTCGCGCTTGAGGACCGAGGCTTCGCGCTACCGCGTGCTGAACACGAAGACGAAATTCGAGACGGGGAGTCAGCTATTTGTGCTGTCGTGCGCGTGATAGCGACCGCAGAAGGCTGTGAACCTCATCGACTTCCAGTACTCCTGTATGACGTTCTCAATCCAGACGCTCTCAATCGCCTCTTTCGATGCCCTCGGGGTGCTCCGTTACTAGAGGGGAGTGTGACGTTCCGCTACTGCGGCTACGATGTCACGATTTCGATGGACCGTACGATTACCCTCTCGCCGTAGGTGCTCCTAAAGAGTTCACAACCTCGGGGTCACGCGGTTTCTCACGTACAAAGCGGAGATGGCAGGCATCTCGGTCACGAAGGTCGTTGAGCGCGGCATATCCAGGTCATGAGCGTGTTCTGGCCGAGCGCGGAAGGCGAATGGTGTCGAGCGTGGGTTGTGCGTGTGTGACGCGTGTGGTGTCGTCTCGAACGCTGATGTGGACGGGCGGAGAATATCCGCCATGAACTGGAGCAAGTACCTCCGAGTCCTCGTGGCGAGGATAGGAGTACCGGCTGGTTGACGCAGCCTTCGGTGTACCACTTCGACCGTGAGAGCGGGGCGTTCGCCCCGCGAGAAGTGCGTGCGGCGTAGACCCTAATATTCCCACACTGCGGTGCGGTCGGAAATCCTCGCGCTTCAGCGTGGGGAGGACGTCAAACTAAGGGCTCTAAATCTGCAATCGAGTTCTCAGTGACGATGAGGGGTTGCCGGTGGGAGTATGAGATCACGCCATGATCGTTGAGCCGGGGAAGGTGAACGTGTTCGAGTTCGATTCTTCCCCTTCGTGTCATCTCGTCCGTGAGGCGATCAACTGCTGTGTCGCGCGTACGAGCGACATATTCTGCCGTCAGTTCTGCTACTTCCCATTCGCCCTGATCCTCCAGCAGTATCCCGACGAGAATTCGCCGACGGTCATCGGCAAGTATAGTGTACGCAGCGCTTTTCGACAGCTCATTCGGGTCGTATCCCCCCATGCCACGCGAACAACGCCATGAAATGTATAAATTCTGGTTGGTCTACATTATTGGGGCGGTTAGTGTATTGCAGGCGAGTACCTACCCAGACAGAAAAGGTTGGTAATACTAACGATAGGAGGTTCAGACAGATAGTTACTGAATAGCATTACTAATCTAAATATAATATAATCTATAATGAAAGTTTGTTCTTCAGAAACAGACAGATGGGCTGGCGGCAGTGTGGCAGTTCCTATCAACAGGCCATAATGGCAATTATAGCGATTGCTAGGCTAATACTTGCGACTTTGGGCGCGGGAGGATGACAACGCCGTATGACGTGTAATTGCCGATCTCTATTCGACTGAAGTCAACTGGAAATGGGGAAAGAGGACCGTCCGGCGTGTGAAAGATTTCTAACGCAACTACGACGTGGGGAGCGCCAGCAGTACCGAAACCGCTGTCAATATCCACGGCCGCATACGAGCAGTGGGTGAACATTATTGAGGACGGTGCTGTGTCCTCGCTCTCCTCGCTGCGCTCGCTCGTTGGACTGGGGCGAAGCGCCTACGTGCAATTAAAAAAGCTCGTTGGAGCCGCCATTTCGGCTTGTGACGGTCCATCTAGCGAGGTGGAAGGTGCGAGACGTGACGCAGACTCGACTGCGTCTGTCTCGGATGCGTCTGACTAGGCCGTATCGTCGTCCGATGTCGGCACGTCAACGGTGAGCGTGTACTCACCTGGACCGAAGGTGCTGGTCGATGCATCGACCATCTCCTGAGTGACACTTCGGTCGAAGCCTGCACCAGGCTTCTCGTAGCTCACGAGACTCAACGTGAGTTCACAGCCCTCTTCGACGGTGAACGAGACGCTAGCGGTGTCGCCGTCGGTCGTGATGTACTCAGCGTCAAGACACGCGGCTGCGTCCGCTCCGAGTGATGGAACGGATCCACTGCTGGTCTGTTCACCGTTGACGCCGTGAGCGAACCTGATGAGTCGCTCGTCGTCGCTGTAGAACCCTGCGTCAGGGCCGACCTGACTCTTGGGCTCGCCGACAACAAAGTCGACCTGGTAGTAGGTGTCCTCGCTCTCGGGGTATTCAGCCGGTTCCTCGGTCGGTTCCTCAGTCGTTGGTTCCTCAGTCGTTGGTTCCTCGGTCGTTGGTTCCTCGGTCGTTGGTTCCTCGGTCGTTGGCTCTTCAGTCGTTGGCTCTTCGGTCGGTTCCTCAGTCGTTGGTTCCTCGGTCGGTTCCTCAGTCGTTGGTTCCTCAGTCGTTGGTTCCTCGGTCGTTGGCTCTTCAGTCGTTGGCTCTTCGGTCGGTTCCTCAGTCGTTGGCTCTTCGGTCGTTGGTTCCTCGGTTGTTGGTTCCTCGGTTGTTGGTTCCTCGGTTGGTTCTTCAGTGGGTTCTTCGGTGGGCTCTTCAGTGGGTTCCTCAGTTGGCTCTTCGGTCGTTGGTTCCTCGGTTGTTGGTTCCTCGGTTGTTGGTTCCTCGGTTGGTTCTTCAGTGGGTTCCTCAGTTGGCTCTTCGGTTGGCGTTTCGTCAGATGGGCCTTCGCCGACCGTTAGGGTGGTGCCACTCGTACTGGTGACATCGTAGCCCATCCCATTCTCGTCGAACACTAGGACGCCATCGTTTCCGGCAGCGGCTTCGAGTGAGAGCTCCGTCTCACCGTCCGCTTCGCCGGTAACGGTGACTTCGATTATTGGGACCGTACCGGAGGCGGCAGTGTCCCGGAAGGCGTACTCAACGTCAGCAGACGACCCGTCTGCTGCGATATCAACGACTTCGCTTCCCGATCCAAGGACAGACACGTCAGTAATTGTGGCCACACTCGAATCACCAATTGCGAGTCCGACTTCGGCGGCGCCGACGCCTCCATTCGCATTGTCGACAACGACTTGAACCGTCGTCGAATCGCCCACATCTACCGATTCTGTTGCAGGGGTGATACTAACCGTTGTTCCACCGGCAGCGAGGACGCCGCCAGCGATCATCGATGAGAGGACGAGCATCGCCGCGATGAGCGTGATGCTTCCCCCTTTCAGATACTTCCTCATTGGATTTGGTTTCATGGATTGTCGAATATGTTGTCGTTAGCTGTCATCGCTCCCTGTGATGAGGGAGAACAGTGCCTGTGCGTCACCGACGTTCACGACACCGTCGTCGTTGAAGTCGTACTGTGCTACGTACTGCTGGACGGCGGCATCGTCGCGATTACTGAAGAGCGACTGTGCGTCACCGACGTTTGCCTGACCATCACCATTCACGTCCTCGAATAGACCGTCACCGTCGAGGTCGCCGGGTAGAGGCTGATTCTCGCTGACGGCTGGGGGGGTGAACTCGATGGATCCGGTCGCCGAGTTGACGGATGTCACGATGCCGTACTCGTGGTCGCCGAACGGAGCATTAGCGGGCACGTCGACGTCGAACGAAACGGTGACTGTCTCCCCAGCATCGATGGTCACCTGCTTCGTCTCGACGAGTTCGAGGATCTCGTCTCCGTTCGTGTCGAGGTACAGTTCGACAGGCTGGGTACTCTCGACACTTCCGTCGTTCGTCACCTGACCGTTGACACTGATTGTGCTCCCAACAGCTGCTTTCTCGGGAGCATCAATGTTGTCGACGAGGAACTCCACCGCCACTACCTCCAGGTTCGACCCGCTAGTACCGGTCACAGTGTATCCGGCCCCTTCCTCATCGAACAGGAGCACATCACTGTTTCCAGCGGCTGGTTCAATGCCGAGACTGGTCGTTCCGGCACTGGTAGCTTCAACGGTCACCTCCGCAAATACAACGCTCCCCGTCTCTGGGGTGTCCCGGAATGCGTAGTCGACATCTACCCAGGACCCATCACTCGCGAGTTCTGTGCTGGTCGACCCGCTTCCGAGGACGTTCACATCGGTGATCTGCGCGATTGCAGAGTCATCGACAGCAATACGGAACTCGCCAGCACCGACGCCACCTTGGGCGCTGTCAACCACGACTTGGTACGTGGTGGAGACGCCAACTGCGGTCGACGCGTCGGTGGGCTGGAAGCTCACCGTCGTTGCCTTGGTCGGCTGTTCTGGTGGCTCTTCGATTGTAATCTGTGCAACCGCGCTGTCGTCAGCCGTCACGACACCGTGCGTGAGCGTGCCTGTCGGAAGCCCGCTCGTGTCGACATCGTCGAAGCTGACAGTAGTCGAGGCACCGGGCCCAAGCTGGACGCTCTCGGAAGTGAGCGCGCTCTCATCTGCAATCGAGCCGTCATCGTCCGTGTCGACACGGAACTCGACGTTCTTCGTGGCTGTCTGACCGCCAGTGTTCTCGACATCGATAGAGATGTCGATGTTATCACCCTGCGTGGCACTTCCGGGTGCCTGCAGGTTCGACAGTTCGTAGAACGCTGCGTCCGGCGGCTGGACCGTCACTTCGACCGTGTCGGTCGACGCGTCCCCGTCATCGTCCGTGACGAGAAGCTCGAACGTCAGCGTGGTCGCAGACGTAACGTCTGGGGCGGTGAACGTGGGATTGTCGACCATGTTGTCGCTCAGTGTCACCTGCGGCCCATTGCCAACCTGGGACCACTCGTAGTCGAGCGTGTCTTCCGGGTTCGGATCCGTCGATTCGGAGCCGTCGAGGCTCACGGTATCGCCTGCGCCGACAGTCTGGTCGTCGCCCGCGTCTGCGGTGGGGGGCTGATTGACATTTTCAACCGTCAATGTCGCACTTCCGACGGAGTCGACTGTGTAGCCTGCCCCATTCTCGTCGTAGACGACGAGGTTACCGGTGTTGCTGCTCGAACCGATTTCGATGTCGGTCGTCCCCTCGGCAGTAGCCTGCACGGTCACCTCTGCGATAACGATACTACCGGTATCGGTGGTATCGGCGAAGGCATACTGCAGATTGGCCGACTGACCGTCACTGGCAACCTCATTGTTCGAGCTTCCGGCATTCTCCACTGAAACGTCCGTGATTGTGGCGACGCCAGGGGAGCTCAATTCAACGCCGAAGTCCGCAGCACCGACGCCGCCATCGACGTCTGTGACCGCGATCTCGACTGTCGCTGTCTGACCGGGAGCGACGGTGCTGTCTCCAGCTATTGTAGCCGTCAGGTCAGTCGATGTCGCGGCGGCGACGAACCCGGTGGTCGTCGATAGGATAACCGTGACCGCCAGCATCAGCGCTAGTACCTGACGCGCTTTTCGATGTGTTTGTGTCATTGCTGTGGTTTGGATTGTGTGTTGTTCGTTTGTGTCAGAGTCACTGCGTGACGTGCAGCGGTCGCCCAGGTCGGGACGGCGGGGTGGTCCTCTGGAGTGACACCCACCCGATCCGGGATAACGTGGAGACTGATCAGGTCCCCCCAATGCTCGCGAACAGCGCTTGCGCGTCACCAACGTCTACCGAGCCGTCACCGTTGAAGTCGAACGCGTCGACGTTGTTCTGGACGACCGGGTCGTCGTTGTTCGCGAATAGTGCCTGTGCGTCGCCAACGTCCACCGAGCCGTCGCCGTTGACGTCCTCGTAGAGGCCGTCACCGTCGGGGTCGGCCGGGGCGTTTGCGAACTCGCCAATCGGACCGGGGCCGCTGTCGTCGGGTTGGCCCTGTTCGAGGACGACGACGTTCGAAGGCGCACTCGTCGACCCGTCGTCGTTCTCAATGGCCATGAAGTAGGCCTGCTGGTCGTCGGCGTCGGGCACCGTCACGTCGACCGTCCCGATGCCGTCCGAGCCGAGCGACACCGAGTAGTACGTGACGTCGACGAAGTTGTTGCCCTCGTAGGGCTCGACGTTGTAGCCGGGCGTCCCGTCGTACTCGGGTACGCCTTCGAGGTTCAGTTCGGTGTTCGCCTGCATCACCAGGACTGCCGTGTTGTCGCGACCAGTGACGGTGAGCGTCTGTTCGGTGTCGCTGACCGTGGCGGCGCTGTGGCGAGCGTCGAGTGCGCTCGAATCAAGCGAGACGCCCTCGACATCGAGCGTCGGTGCGGTCGACTGGTCGGCGCTGGTGACGACCGTCGAGCCGCCGGCACTGCCATCGCCGAACGTCCGAACGGTCTGGGTGGTACCGTCCGCGAACTCGACCGTGATGGTCGCGCCCGCGAGTTCAGCACCCGAGACGGGACCGGCGAGTGTGCTCTGGACGTCGTTCTCCGCGCCCTTGATGGACGTCGGGTCGCCGTCCGAGCCGAACGTCAGCGTCTCGCCGGACTGGAAGTCGGTGAACTCCAAGGTGAGCCGCTGGAAGCCATCGTCGCCGTTGGCATCGTTCTTCGGCTTGTCGAACAGGTCGGCGTCGGCCGTCGATACGACACCGACGTCGTCCGACCCGGAGCCGGCCTGGAAGCTCTTGTCGCCACCGTCACCAGCCGTACCGTACGGATCGTAGACGAGGTCGGGTAGGATCGTCGTGTCCGTGTCGATCGAAATCGACGTAATCTCGACGTCACCGGTGTTCTCGATTTGGTAGGCGTTGTTGTCCCAGGTGGTTGCATCGACCCCGCTGTTCGGGGTGATCGAAACCGATGCCTCAGGCGTAGTACCTGCCGGTACTTCAACGGCGACTTCGAACGTTTCGGTGGTCTGGTCAGTGCCATCATCGGCGATGACTTCGACCGTGTACGGCGAATTCGCGGCATCGCCCGACTGCGGGGCGATCGTCAGTTCGCCGTTCGAGAGGCTGACGAACTCCGGCGACTGACCGAGCGACAGCGACACCGCGTCGCCGTCATCGTCCGACGTAGTGACCGAGACTGTCGTCGAGTCACCCTCGGTGACCGTCTGGTCGCTGATTGCGTCGATCGCTGGCGCCGTGTTCCCGCCGCCATCACCCAACTGCACAACCTCAATGCCGCTCACGATGGGGTTGTTCGCCGCTCCGTCGACGAGGTTGACGTTGAGCGTCCCGTCGGACGTAACGGTGAACGTCTTCATCGTGCCGGTACCGAAGCCGACATCAGCGTAGATGTCGTAGTTCTCGAGTTTGCGCTCGCCCTCGATGTCGACGTGGAACTGCCGAGCGCCCTCTTGGGCTGGACCGGACCCGCCGAAGTAGGGCTCGGCGAAGTAGAGGCGGACCTCGTAGGTCGCCCCCTGCTGGGTGTTGAACTCCCAGTCCATCGACTGTGAGGTCTGCTGGTTATCGGTGTTGATGTACCGCGCGGAGTTGTAGACGTCGAGCGGGACGTCCTGAGGCACGTTGGACGCTTTCTCGTCGACCGCACCGCCGAAGTCCGAGAAAGACGTATCGGTCGTCACGAGGTGTTGGCTCGGGGAGCCGTCCTCGTCCTGTGCCCACACTGGCGACCCCGATAGCTCCGGTCCACCGACGTTGACGCGGTAGACGACCTCGCCATCGGCCGTGCCACCGTCACTGGACTCCACAGTGACCTGGAACGTTTCGGTAGTCTGGTCGGTGCCATCGTCAGCGATGACTTCGACCGTGTACGGCGAATTCGCGGCATCGCCCGACTGCGGGGCGATCGTCAGTTCGCCGTTCGAGAGGCTGACGAAATCCGGCGACTGACCGAGCGACAGCGACACCGTGTCGCCGTCGTCATCCGACGTAGTGGCCGGAACCGTCGTCGAGTCACCCTCGGTGACCGTCTGGTCGCTAATCGGATCGATCGTTGGCGCCGTGTTACCGCCGCCGTCACTCAGTTGCACGACTTCGAGCCCCGCGATCATCGGGTTCTCAGATTCGTGGAGGAACTCGAGGTTCAGCGTGCCGTCAGTTGGCGTGACCTCGAAGGTCTTCACCGACCCGACATCGTGGCCGAGTTCCTGATACATGTCGTAGTTGTCAAGGACCGTCTGGCCCTCGACGGTGACATCGTATTCGCGCGGTTCGTCCGTGTACGTGCTATCGATGTACGTCTCTGCGACGTATACGCGAATCTCGTAGGTCTCGCCGGACTGGACCGGGAAGGCCCACTGCATCTCCGAACCATCGGCCGGGTCATACCGGGTCGACTGATAGAGGTCCTGAGGCGTGCTGTCCGGGACGACGCTCTGCAGCGTCACCGTGTCGCCGTCAGGACCGCTCTCTTGGCTTTCGTCCGATCCCGCGCTGGTGCGGTACTGGGATGGGTCGTTGTTCGTGTCCGACTCCCAGGCAGCGCCACTGTCGATAGCCGCTAGTTCCGAACCACCGACGTTGACGCGGTAGATGGCTTCGCCGTCGGTCGGCGTGTCGCCGCTTCCGTCGTCGGGTTGGCCCTGTTCGAGGACGACGACGTTCGAGGGAGCTCCCATCGTGCCGTCGTCATTCTCGATTGCGGCCATGAAGTAGGCCTGCTGGTCGTCGGCGTCGGGCACCGTCACGTCGACCGTCCCGATGCCGTCCGAGCCGAGCGTCACCGTGTGGTAGGTGACGTCAACGAAGTTGTTGCCCTCGTAGGGCTCGACGTTGTAGCCGGGCGTCCCGTCGTACTCGGGTACGTCCACCAGATTCAGCTCGGTGTTCGCCTGCATGACCTGAACCGTCGCGCCTGCGGGTCCGCTGAGGGTGAGCGTCTGGCTCGTCTCAGAGACCGTCGCTGCGCTGTGGCGGGCGTCGAGCGCGTTCGAATCGAGCTGAACGTTCTGAACGTCGAGCGTCGGTGCGGTCGACTGGTCGGCGCTGGTGACGACCGTCGAGCCGCCGGCACTGCCATCGCCGAACGTCCGAATCGTCTCGGTCGTACCGTCCGCGAACTGAACCGTGATGGTCGCGCCTGCCAGCTCCGCGCCGGAGACTGGGCCGGCCTCGGTCTGCTGTGCATCGCCACTTCCCTTGATGGACGTCGGGTCCCCGTCGGAGCCGAACAGGAGCGTCTCGCCGGGCTGGAAGTCGGTGAACCCGACGGTCAGACGCTGGTAGCCGTCCTCGCTGTTCTGGCCGTTCTTCGGCTCGTCGAACAGGTCGGCGTCGGCCGTCGAGACGACACCGACGTCGTCCGATTCGGAGCCGAGCTCGAAGCTTTTGTCACCGCCGTCGCCGGCAGTCCCCGCAGGGTCGTAGACGAGATCCGGCAGAATCGTCGTCTCCGTGTCGATCGAGATGGACGTGATGTCGACGTCGCCAGTGTTCTCGATCTGGAACCCGTCGTTACTGAACGTGCTCGCGTCGACCCCACTGTTCGGGGTGATGGCGACGCTTGCCTCGGGGTCGCTAGCGCTGGACTCCGCGACGAGTTCGACCTCAAGTTCGTTGTAGTTCGCAGAGTAGGTGCCCGAAGCGCCCGTGGCCGTTGGGATGACCCCAACCGCCATCGAGTCTCCGCTCACCCACGAGGAGGGAATCGTTTCGGTCCCCACCTCGATTCGTTCCCCGCCGTCGATAGCGTACTCGTACGTGACCGTGACGGGATCGGTGGTCGGGTCGACGGTGATGTAGAGGTCGACCGTACCGCCGATGACACCGTCTTCCGGAAGCTGGGTGTTGGATGCCGAGTTACTTTCCTCGACAGCGTACTCGATTTCGCCACCGTTCCCACCGTTCGACCCGATGACCAACTTCGTGTAGTCAGCCTGGGTACCGGTGCCAAGGAAGATGCCGTAGTTCCAGTATTCCGGCGGGACCTCACCGTTGAACCCGTTCGTGATTTCACCATGGACCACGAACGGCTCGTCGGGAGGTGCCATCCCGAACTGGAACCCCTGACGCTGGTCATCGTCACTGCCAAAGGCACTGCCGTCGCCGGTGACCTCTTCGATACCGAAGATGTCGGCTGCACCGCCTGCTTGGATCTTACTTCGATCGTACAGATCAGCGTAGTCGTCCTGTCCATTCGTCATTAGACCCGTGAACCCGAGTCCGAACAGGCTGGTCCTGTCCAAGCTCTCGCCGGAGAAGGTCAGGCACGTCTCGGCCGAGTCCTCTGGGTCAGCCGGACAGTCGGTGACAACCTGCGTCGTGGCACCGTTATCCGGGTCAAGCGCGAACGGGTCGGACGTATCGGGCTGACCGTCGTTGTCGTCATCGTCGTCTAACGCGTTCGGGTTCCCATCTTCGTCCCAGTCACCAGGCTGGCTTGCCGACGAACATGGGTCGGTTCCGACTGCCTGTTCGTCACCGTTCGTGAACCCGTCCCCGTCGGCGTCGCCGCTCGGGTCGCTCGGGTCACAGACCGCACCGCTGCCGTCGTAATCGTTTGGTTCATAGATGTTGATGCTGCTCCCGTAGATATCAGCGACCCATACCGTTCCGGGATACTGATCCTCGTCGCCCTGTGCCTCGATGTCCAGCGGACCAGCATTGTTCGTGAAGATCTCGCTGGTATCCGTTGCCGAGGTGCCGTCACTGTTCAACTGGACGCGGAATATCGGTCCGCTCAGTCCAGCCGCAAGCAGGTCGCCCTGCATCGCGCCGTCGAAGTTCGACGCGGTGTATTCGTGGATACCGTTCGTGGACATGCCGAACGTCTCGACCGCGCCGTCCTCCGAACCAGGCTCCTGGTAGTCACACTCGATTGGGTTCGCCGAGGGAACCGCACCGGAGAGAATATCGTCCGATCCGATTTGCGCCCCGTCAGACTCGGCTTCGTAGAGGCCGGCGCCGTCGGGGTTACCGCGGGTTGGGTTCGGGTGGCCGTAGTAGCCATCCTCCTCGATCAGGTGGATCTGATCCTCATCCTCTGGGTTGCCCTCACTGACTGGTTCGTTCAGGCAGCTGTTGGTACCCTCATTCACCGGCGGCGCGCCCCAGCCGCCACCGACGCCGTTATCGGTCGCGTACAGAGTGCCGTCTTCGGTTTGAGTGATGTCGTAGGAGTTGCGAAGGCCGGTCGCGTACACCTGAACCGGGCTGTTGCTCTCCCAGACGGCCATGTTCTGGCCACCCATACCACCGAACGGAGTACTGTCGGGCGCCTGAGAAACGCTCGGATTCAGCGTTGGGAGGTCGTGCTTGTAGGGGACGTTCCCCGTGTCGGTCTTGGTAGACATCCCCTCGACCGCGTCCACGTCGACGCTGAGAATCGCCGCCGAGTAGGCGTACTCGGGGGTGAAGGTGAACTCGTCGTTCGGGGCGCCGGATCCCGAGTTGCCACCCTGAGAGATCAACAGGTTGCCCGTCTCCTCATCCAGTATCAGGTCGTTTGTGGAGTGTTTCTCAGTCGACCGCGGCAGGCCGCGGACGAGTGCGATATGGTTCCACGAGTTACCGTCCTGGGTGAGCTTCGACAGGACCCCGGAGTTGGTGTCCAGCGCGTCAGAGCGGTCCGAGACGGGACTCGACCGACTGCGGGGGTCGCTCGACGTCACGTAGAGCACCACGTCGTCCGCTGTGCCCGTGACGAGCATTCCCGTGACCTGCCTGTCACCGGGGACGCCGTTGGTGGAACCGTCGTCGTTGTGGTTCTGGAGGTTGTTGATCGCGGTGATCGTCTCCGTACTCGTCACGACGTAGTCCTCTGGACCCTGTCGCTCGATTTCGAACGCCTTGATCACGCCCCTCTGCTGGGCGACGTAGAGGCGTCCGTCGGGACCGAACTGGAGGTCAGTCGGGTTGTTGACATTCGTACCGAGTGTAGTTGACTCGAATCCGATAGCACTCGTTTGCTGGATAAGTGAGAAATCGTTTATTCCATTCCCACTAATCGGCGCAGTGGATTGGGAGGTCCCGGATCCTACCCCCACATAGTTTCCTTGCTCGGTTGTTGTGGGGTCTGCGTGCGTTTGCCCACTCTCTACCGCTGCTCCCACACCGCTGGCGGCCAGGGCGATTCCTGTCGCTGCAGTTGAGATGACTATGAGTGTTGACAACAGTATCGCTATTGTCTGTCTTTGCCAGTCGTCTGGTGGTTGCATGCGACTGGGCGCTTTGAATTTGGAGCATTAGTTAGCCATAGGTGACATGAAGACCCGGGTATGATTAGTAATAGATTTCAGACAGTTATCTGAGTGAACACTGCTGGCACGAAAACACGCCAACTGCAGTGGTGTTACCTCATCCTTATTATCCAGTAAGATTCTAAATCTGATTTGTTACACTCAGAACATTATTCTAGTTATTGAGTTTGAATTTCCGTCTTTCTCACCATTCTGCCGATATAATATTGCTAGCAAGTAGTTCTGCAGTAACATATCGGAGAATGAATGATTACAATTGTACATCCATTCAGTAGAACATGAATGATTCTAGTTATGCAAACCCCTATAAGACAAGATTGTTCTCTTCGCGCGCTGGTAATATCCGACATTGGTTAAAAATAGGCTGAAAAATTAGCCTCTCGTTTGCTAATATGCGCAACTAGTGCGTCAGACAAGCTATTTTTGTCGCACCTCGACTGCTGTCTAGCGGTCTTCAAAAAACGGTTGCTAGGTCGGGGAGTACCAAGCAGACGTGGGCGCTACTGGTCGATACGCCCTGCTATGACGTTGCTATATCACCAGTGGCGCAGCTGTGTGAGAACAGGACATACTGCTTCTTCCAGACATCTCTCGAATCCTGGTCTTAGTGGTTACGTATGTCCGCGAACAGACGTGACTGTGGTGCAGCAGTAGGTCACCCCTCACAGGTGGTCGAGTCGAATACCCCCGGGCTTGCCCTCGAGGCGATTCACAGCGCGTCGACGATGTTCAGGAAGCCGCTGCCATAGTACTCCTTGTCGAACTCCTCCGGGACATCGGCGGCTCGTTTGAGCGCGCTTTCGACCCTATTGGCGTCGTAGTCGGGGTTGGTGGCTTTCACGAGCGCAGCAGCACCAGCGACGTTCGGTGCGGCCATCGACGTGCCGGCCTTCCAGCCGTACTGTGGTTCACCGTCTACGACCGGGAGCGTTGAGAAGACGAGGTCGTACGCGTACGCCGGGATACCATTAATCGGGTCAGTCATGGAGAGGTCGGCGTTGCCACCTGGAGCGCCGAGTGTGACGGCGCTGGTCCCGTAGTTCGTGTAGAACGCCGGGGTCTCTGGTGGTTCCTCCAGTGATTCATCACCAACGAGCGCGCTACCGAATCCAATCGGGCCAGTTGCAGACACGGACAGCGCCTGCGCGCCCTCATTGGGGAGACTGATCCAGTGGCCGCCTTCGAGCGTCTCAAGTTCGCCGTCGCCATCGATGTCGACCTGCTGGCCGTTGTCGTTCTGGAGGTTCACTCCGTCATTGCCCGCGGAGATGACCAGCAGCGTTCCCTCCTTGTTGACGTAGGTCATCGCCTGGTTGAGGAATGAGCCATAGAAACTGCCGAGTTCCTTCCGTGAGACGGGATATGCTCCCAACGAGAGGTTGGCGACATCGCAGTTCGTCCGGGCTGCTTCGAGCATCGCCGCGACGACGTAGGAGAACGACCCGCTGTCCTCGTCGGCCGTCGAGAATACCCGGAAGTCCACCAGTTCGGCATCGGGTGCGGTACCGACGACGCCGGTTGACCCGTCGTTTGACGCAGCCGCGATACCGGCGACGTGGGTGCCATGATCTCCGCCTCCAGGGACGCCCGCGCCAAGGTCATCGTTGGTGAAGTTCTTCGAGAGCTCGAGATTGACATTCTCCTCGAGATCTGGGTGCGAAGCGTCGATCCCCGAGTCGATGATGGCGATTCGCGATCCATCACCCGTCGTCGTCTCGTGGGCCATCGGCGCGTTGAGAGCCTGCTTGTCCCACTGGTAGGGGTAGTACGTATCGTCGACCGTTTCGGCCCCCGAATCGGGAGTCACCGACTCAGCCGCCGGGTCGCTCGCGTCGTATGAGATGTCCGGTGCGAGCCCCTCGACTGCACCGTCTTCTTTCAGCGCCGACTCGCTCCCCTTCACGACGGCGTAGCCAATCTCCGAGAGGTCATACAGCACCTCCGCGTTCGGTACCCTGCCTCCCTGCAGTTTCACGATGAATCGCTCTGTGCTCTCCTGTGCAGCGACGGTTGAGCTCGCTGCGAAGATTCCACCGATGGTGGCCCCGCTGACAGTCAGAAACGTCCGCCGTGTGTGGTTTGCCATCATATTTCTCACGACCGTACTATAGTTAAGTATTATGATAATTGCACATTGATACGTGTCTGGTCGTGGCGCGAAAATTTCTCGTGAAGTGTGTCGACCTCGAATCGGCTGGTCTCATCGAGGAAGTGACCGGCACAGAACGCGGGAAAGAGTATACAGCAATCGAGGTGCTCGACATCCTGACTAGGCGACAGTGCCCCGATCTCGATCTGATTGTGGATGGTTTCGGGTGATAAATCAGTTGCACACCTTCTGGGGTTGAGATACCATCCATTCCGATTGTGGGGAAACTCCCACAGACATGGGGGGTCACCGTTCGAATTGTCGCTTAGACTGGTCAGAGCTGTTGAGAGTGCCACAACGGTCTTCATGCTCCGCTCAAGAGGCCAGACTGATGACGTACTCTTCGAGGGTGGTCGCCACCCACTGGATGAGTATGGTGCTTGGCGAGAGATGACCACACCACTCCCGACCGCAGATACGCTTCCCGAATCGCTTCGTGAGTACGACCAGTGGATCTGCTGGCGAAGCGAAACCCGTGGTGACGCGCAAACGAAAGTCCCGATTAACCCGTCGACAGGCCACTTCGCATCGACAACTGACCCAGCAACGTGGACAGCCTTCGACATCGCTCACCAATTCGCGAGAACCGATGAAGCAGACGGTATCGGTTTCGTGTTCACCGAAGAGGATCCATTCGTTGGCGTCGACCTCGACCATTGCCGTGTCGCCGAAACCGAGACCATCCACGTGTGGGCACAAGCGATTATCGACGCCCTGGCATCTTACACGGAGGTGAGTCCGTCAGGTACTGGCGTGCACGTCCTCGTTCACGGGTCGCTCCCAGAGGGCGGCAATCGCAGTGGGGACGTCGAACTGTATGAGGCTGCTCGATTTTTCACCGTGACTGGAGCACATGTTCAGGGCACACCAGACACAATCAACGAGCGGACAGACGAGCTAAGAGCAGTTCACCGTGAACACATCGGTGGGCCTGCTGAAGAAGAGGCCACGCCCACACCACAGCAGCCGTCTGGACCCTCGGAACTCGCTGATGAGGACCTCATCGAGCGTGCTCAACAGGCAGCCAACGGCCAGAAGTTTACTGGCCTCTGGAGTGGGTCGACAGCAGGCTACGACAGCCACTCAGAGGCGGATATGGCACTCAATTCGATGCTCGCGTTCTGGAGTGGAGGCGATGCCACCCAGATGGATCGGTTGTTTCGGGACTCAGGCTTGTATCGTAGCAAGTGGGACGAGGTGCATTTCGCCGATGGGAGTACCTACGGGGAGAAGACACTCGAACGGGCGATTGCAGGGACCAGCGATTTCTATACTCCATCCCGTTCAGCGTCGGCCGAGCCAGAAGGCAGTGCCGGAGAGAATTCCCAGGCTGAGTTGATTAAGGGGCTCCAACAGGAACTGAACCAGCTCTCTCAGACCCTCACAGACAGACGCGAGACGATCGAATCTCTCGTGGCGGAAGTCCAATCGCTTGAGGAGACGAACGCCGAGTTGCGAGACGAACTCGAAACCGCACGAGCAGCCACTCCTGAGGAACCTGAGTCTGCAGACGGTTCGGAGTCGATTTGGACCCGGCTGTTTCGCTGAGCTGTCTCAACGTCAAGCAGTCCATTGAGTACACCCCCGGCTGTGCGAGATCAGGATTCTCACGACTAGGAACCCTGGGCCCAACTCGCCATCTCTCACGACATCAAGCTGAACATCTCCGTGCATTAGCACACCTCGTTTTCATTTTTAATTACTAGACAGAAATTTTATGCTGTACTACCTGAATTGGATGCTCGATGCTTCAGAATCCATTTGAATTCGGTTTCGGATATGACGGAAATGCTATGGCATGCACACTTCGCCGAGCAGCCAGGTGGAGCGTGGGGCACCTCCTCAGCAGAGATCGGTCCCTCTCGGCCGCCGAATCGGGGCCAGACCTCCCGATGGTGAGTATCCGCCGCCTCAGTCTGGTGGTTTTCATCCTCTTGGTCATGCTCACAGCAGGGACTGCCCCGGTCAGTGCACAGGAGGAGAACCCAATCTGTACGGACGATTCAAACACGCTTGCCGGGATGATCGAAGGGTTCATCCAGATCACGACTGCTCTCGGTGTGATGGGCCTGCTGATCGTCTGGCAGGCTGATTCCTTGATGGAGATGGTCATGATTGGCCGCGAGCAGAAGGCTTCGATTCGGAATCACAAACGAACGGCACTCAAATCCGCAGGGGTCCTGGTTTGTCTCGGGCCGCTGTTCACCGTCGCGGGGACGACGATGAACCTCCCCATCGCGAACTGTGTCGACCTCATCCCATTCTGAGGATGGGTGGCCGTCACGACAGTCGCCTGCTTGCCATCCTCCTCATCGTAGCACTGCCACTCGCCGGACTCGCGACCGGGACTGCGATGCAGTCTGACCCGAGTCCGGGGGCCGATACTGGCCTTTCTGCGAACGAGTCAGCCACGCTGTGGTCTCGTGATAACGACAGTGGCTACATCACGAACGCGGCCTATCTGGAGGCCTATGGAGAATCGCGGTCGGCGATGGCCGAGCTGGCGAACGCGACGGACATCACGTTCTCACGGCCGCCAGCAACGGCCAGCACGTGGTCACGCCACGCTCATCTCGCATTCGAGCCAGGGAACGCAACCACGTCAGTCGCTCCCCAGGGGACGGATCGCGTTGATGGGCAGGTCATCAGGGATGCCTACGTCGCTGTCTTCGCTGTCACGCCTGGGACGTACCTCCACGACGCACCGAACGAGACGACGCTCGCTGTCCCGCCGAACGGCACTGTCCGCGGTATCATCGACTACCGGCTCGCACTCGGTAACACGACGCTCGCCAATCAGAGCGTCGGTCACCGTATCGATGAGGTTCGACTACTGGTCAACGAGACGGTTATCGCTCGCACCAATGGGTCACATCGACCCATCCTCGAATACAATCTCACTGGCCGGTCAGCGATGCTGACACTCGAGGCGAACATCACTGCTCAGGTCGAGGGCCCGCTCCCGCGCTCGAACAACACGTCGGGGACGAACGCGTCGGTAGGCAATTCGACGACCAGTTCGGCTCCCTCGACAGGCATCTCCGAGGAGACCATCACTGTTCGCGCGACTCGCTCAGTCCGTGTCTATCGACTCGATCCCCTACTGCGGACGGTTCGCTATCCAGACGGAGATATCGGGGTTGCTGTCGCCCAGATCGAACCCTGGCAGGGGTATTCGTTTGGAGAGCGCGAACACGTCCGGAGTGTCTGGCGATACTACACGGCCAGTGATGGGGACTGGGACCAACTCATTGCGCGGAATTCGACGGGAACGACGACGATCGACGCACCGTCGAGACCAGTCGCTGTCCACGCCTATCCCTCGGAGATAGGGCCGCAGGCCAGACCGACTGGTGGGAGTATCGACATGGTCCGGACGTGGGGGACGAGGAGTGCTCCCCCCGTCCTTGGGACTCATATCCTCGTGGACGTCGTCGAGCAGCCCTACAACACGACGTGGGGAATCGAGACCCGCCACGAGACGATTGGCGAGCAGGTCACGGTCAGCGGGGTCGTCCGCGGCGTGAACACGACGCTCTCGGTGACCGACGCCGAGCAGACGATTCGCCAGAGCGAGCTCTCACTTCGCGTCCTCGACCACACTGACGATGGCGTGAGGCTGCTGGCGACGCTTCGCGAAGCGGCGAGTGGCGACCCCATCTTCCTCGGGGAGTACGACCGACCCCCAACTGGGCCGATTACGATTCCGGACCGCGAGGGGTCGCTCACGATCGCTGGCCAGACTGTCGAGACGAACGAATCGGGGATGGCCGTTGTCACCGTCGCCGACTCTGGAGCGTACTCGGCCCGATATCACCCAGAGTCCTGGTTGACACAGGACGTCGCCTACACACCAGCGACCGCGTCGACGCGGTGGCATCCACTGATGAACCCACTGGAGTGGTTGTGGCTCGCCGTCGACGCGCTGGTCTGGCTCGCACCGCTGTTGCTCGCAGTATTCGCTGGGCGAACGCTCAGCCGACTCTTCACCGGGTCACGATACTCATGACACACTACACACGACGAACGCTTCTCGCCGCGGCCGGTAGTCTCACGGCAGGACTGGCTGGCTGTCTCAGCCTCGGAAGTGAGACAAACGGTTCGGCATCGACGAGTAATGGAACGAACGGGAGCGGGGCGATTCAGGCTGCCCGCATCGAGGGAACGACCCTCGTCATCGAACTACGACCGGAGACGACCGTCGACCGGCTCACAGTCATCGACCCCTCGGGTGCAGCCTTCGCTGATCGCACTGTGACGACAGGGGCAACGCGGGTCAGCGTGGAGATCGGAACCCGCTACACCCCGGGTGAGTATCGCATTCACGCCGTTCGTGATGACGAGCAGATCGCGACGACTGCATTGGAGATTGCGCCGGAGATAGAGATTCTCGACGTTCGTGTTGGTGCGAATCACATGGACGAGATGCCAGATTCGCTTGGAAACTCTCGCAAAGTCGAGGCAATTGCGACAGTTCTGAATAGCGGGACAGGTCCCGCTGCAATTGCTGGTCTATTATTCGGAGGAGGAGTTCCAAATCCATCGGAAAGGGGTAAAATCCAATCGGAAGCACGACGAAGTGGCATCTATAATTTGGAAGCTGGCGGTGACGTTGAAGAACTGGTCCTCCTTAGTGGTAAGAAGGAGACCCTCTACAGTACGACACTACCCTTTTCATGGGCGCAGACATCAGGAGGATGCCGCCCCGGTGATGGGTCAATCACTGTGTCCGTTCTGTACAGTCACGGCCAGCGAGAAGCGCGGTGGGTGGGGAATGTTAGTTATTCTGAAGGCGCAGATCGGTACGAGTGTAAAACTACTCTTACGGAGGCTGATTGAGTGCAGTCGCTTCCGCTCGTTGACTTTGGAGTCAAGTGGTTCTCCGATATAATCGGTCAAATCATCGGCTGGTTCGCTACTGAGATCGGAGAGGGTCTAAATGAGCTCGCTCCAGACTTCTTCGATACTCCCCTTCCAGAGGGTTCTGGATCGGATGTTGTGTTTGGTTCGCCCAGTTCATCTGACCAACCTTGGCAAGGAATCTATGAATCAATCGTTGGAGGTGAGACGATGCTACTCGCGTTACTCATCCTTGTTCTGTCTGTCCAAACGCGGCATGCGATTCGTATTTTCAATATGGGAAGCACCTACAACGGGCGCAAAACGCGTCATTCAGCTTGGACAGGAGCGTTCCTGATTGTCGCTTGGTACTGGGTTGCAGTACTTGGGCTTTACCTGATTGATGGGATGACTATAGCACTCCTCCCTGACTTAGATGCTATCACAAGGGCTCTGCTCGGTATCCTACCAACTGCCGTAGGAAACCCCGCAATCACCCTCATAATGGCCGTCCTCGGTGGGCTCTCGATGGTTGCGCTGGAGGCTGTCTTCTTCCTGCGCGAGATTCTGCTCTACATCTACCTCTACGGGATGCCGATCGGACTCGCCATCGCCTTCGGAAACGTCCCAGTCCTCTCTGAGATTGCCTCGCGACTCTGCAAACAGATGATACCGCTAGCCGCACTTCCCCTCCCGGCTGCGGTTCTGTTTCGTGGCTATGAGCTACTGTTCGTGGGAGACGCCATGGTGGTCCCAGAGAGTGCGTTCTTGCAGTATCTCGTCGTCATCTCGTTGCCGATGCTCGCCCTGTTCATCACGTGGAAGACGTTCAGGTATGCGAGCCCGCTCACGGCTCGCGTCGTCGGCACCGCCTCAGTCGCTGCCGTAACCGTTGGAAGCGTCGTCGGAGCCGGCTACGCAGCGGGTCCCTACGCAGCCACCACCGCCGCTCGGTGGGGCCCGAAAGCCGCAACCGGCCAGGTACTCTCCCAGCGGGCGTTCTCTGACCGCAGCGAGCCCTCTCAACCAGCACAGCAATCGACGAACGACAATATCGCACCGCGGTCGGCTGACGGTGGCGTTCCGGCCTACCGGCGTGCGGAAAACGACCCGAGTTACTACTGATGGATTCGACATCTGACCGCGCAACGCGACGTATCATGGACGGTCTCGGAGAGACCAGCAGACTGCCGCTGTTCGGTATTGAGGAAGGCGACGTCGGCGTGCTGTTCGGTGGGCCACTGCTCGGGGTGGTCATCGGGAGTCTCACCGGACTGGATAGACTCGTCTTGCCACTGAGTTGTGCAGGGCTCGCACTCAGTGTGATGATCGTCTACGCGGCTCCACGGCACCTGAGCGCGTGGACGTGGCTCCATAACGTTACTCGATACATCCTCCTTCGGCCTCGGGTAACGCTCGGGACACCAGCTGACGCAGAGCGAGCATCGACACAGGGTGGCCTCGTCGACCGCCTCCCAATCACGCTCGATGAACGGACGCAGGACCTGACGGCCATCGAGCGAGCCTGGCCAGGTGTTGGCGCTGTCGAACGGAGCGACGGCGCGCTACAGGGCTACCTCGAACTCCATCCCGATACGATGGACTTTGCCATGTCTGGGGACTGGGCCGCACTCCAGCAGACGGCGGCGACGTTCGCCAACACAGAGGCCGAGTTCCCACTCAGACTCTACGTCACGACCCGTTCGTTTCCAGTGGAGATGTTGGTCGACCGACTGGAAGATCGGCTTGAGGACCCAGCGCTCGAGTCGACGCCAACGCTCCAGGGGCTCATCGAAGAGTACCGTGAACAGCGACCCGCGGAACTCGATGCGACCCAGGAACTCCACTACTATCTCGGAACGGAGGTCGACCGCTTCGAGGTGTACACCCGCAACGAACGAGAACGAACCCCCGGTGAGAAACTCGCTGCTATCCCGCTCGTCGGGGTGCTGTTCACACCATTCGTCACGCGGCGGACGACGTACACAGAGAGTGAGATCCACGACCGGATGGTCGACCTGCTGGATCGCCGCCTGCAGACGATCGATACCGAGTTCGTCGATCAGGTGCCTGGCTGGACGACATCTCGGTGCAGTACACTCGATATCATCGGCCTCGCGGCACAGTTCTGGAGTGGGACATCAGTCGAGGAAACCGAGTATCGGCGTGAATCCGCGGTCGACGCAGAGCGCCGAGGTGATGCCGAATGACGGCACTCGTCTATCAGCGGGCGGTTCTCGAACGGATTTGGTCGGCACTTCCACCAGTCGGTTCACCGGCTGGCATCTCACTGTACGGAATCGGAGCAGTGCTCGTGCTCATCACCGTTGCGAATCTCCTCGCTCGTCGCCGAAGCGATGACTCGCCAGCGACTGTCGACCTCGGTGAGGCACTCGATGCAATGGTCGAGGAAGACGGACATGGCAGTGGGTCACTTGGCGAACGACACCGGACGCTAGTTGCACCGGCCGCAATCGAATGGGAGACGCGAGCGGCGCGCGTTGGCGAACAGTGGACGACGACGCTCTACATCGCTGGCTACCCCGACTACCCGAGTGATGGATTCCTGAGCTCGCTCTTCGAGGAGAGTTCGCTCGAATTCGACTGCTCGGTCCATCTCGTCCCGAAACAACAGCGTCGGGCCGAGACTGAACTCCGCAACACCGCCGAACGACTCCGAGCGGATGCAGATATCGAGCGGACGATTCGGGGCCGCTATCTGCGAGAGCGGGCTGAGGAAGCGGCGTCGACCTACGCCGCCGTCGAGAGTGGCCAGCGCGTGTTCTCGCTTGCGACGTATCTGACCGTTCGGGCAGAGAGTCGTGAGGAACTCGAGGATGCGGTTCGCCAGGTGCAGGCGATCCTCCGTGACCGGCCAGCCCGGCTCGCACCGAAGACCGCCGTCTGTGAACAGGACCGTGGGCTTCGCTCGGTCGCACCCATCGGGACCGACCAGCTCCATCATGACGTCGTCGCCCTCGGTGGCGCAGTCGGAGCACTGCTCGCCTCACCGCACAATCCGAGCGTCCTTGAACCCGGTGGCATCGAGGTCGGGACGCACACGAAGACACAGACGCCACTGGTCGTCGATCCGTTCGCCCGTGAGGATGGATATGCGATGTTCACCATCGGCGATCCCGGGTCGGGCAAGTCGTTCAGCGCGAAACAGCAGTTCATCCGCTCGCTCGAACAGGACCCTGACCGCATCGGCGTCATCCTCGAACCGCTCAACAACTGGCGTGGCGTCGCCAAAGCGCTGGGTGCAACGCGAATCACCGTGGGCGGCACACGCGGTCTCAATCCGCTTGAGATCAAGCCGACCCCACCACACGTACTCAACAGACGAGGGGATGATGCCAGCCCGCTCAACGAACGTCGCAATCAGGCGATCGGATTCTTCGTGAACTTCTTCGCCCTACGAGGCGTCACTCTCGGCGATCGACGGACGACCCTCGAACGGGCGTTCGACGAAGCGTATGCACGACAGGGTATCACCACAGATGTCCGGACACACGACAATGAGAGCCCCACTGTGCGCGATGCACTCGATATCCTGGAGGAGATGAGCGAGGATGCAACCGGTTGGGTCGTCCGGAGTGAGCGGGAAGCCGAGAAGATCAGGACAGATGCACTTTGGTTGCTCAACCAGCTTCGACCATTTGCTGGCGGTGGGCAACTCGAAAACCTCGGCCGAGCGAGTGAATTCGACATTCGCGATGAATCGGTCGTCTATCTCGATCTCGTCCAACAGGGTGGCTCGCTCGGCGGTCACACGAGTCTCCTGATGGAGTTGCTCATCTCACTCGTGTATGAACACGCCAAACAGGTCGAGAAAGAGGTGGTGTTCGTCATCGACGAAGCACGCTACTGCCTGAGTGAGACGTCGACGCTCGAGTATCTGGAGACGATCTTCAGGCATCATCGCCATCACGACCTCTCGATTCGCCTCATCACGCAGACGGTCGATGAGTTCTTCCAGCGCCCGGAGGCCGAGGCGATCCTCGATCAGTGTTCGATCAAGCAGTTCAACAAACTCGATGCGATGGACGACCACTGGGCCAAGGAGTTCAACCTGAACTCTGCTGAGATGCGATTCGTCCAGAACGCGACGCCTGGGAGTGATGCAAAGGGGTATTCACAAGCCTTGATCGGTATCGACGGGGAGTGGCGAGGTGTCGAGGTACGAGCCCTTGACCGAGAGCGACACATCATCGAAAGCGAGACAGCGGTTCCTGATCAGGAAACTCACTCGGGTGAGCTACACGGCGACGCCACCACGAAACGGCGGTTATGACCGAAAAGCGCAATTCTACTTTTATTAACGCCTCTGAACCCGGGCCAGAATTGGGCCATTTTATCACAACCTCCAACCCTCTGGGGCGTCATCGCGAGCGTCGAGGAGCGACTAGACTCGCTCGCTAACAGAGTTATCGCCCCCTGACGGGTGCAGGGAGACTGCCATCCCAATGTCGAAGGACACTCCTTCAGCAGAGCGACAGCCAGCCGAGCAGCCACGAACACGCCATGCTCGAACCGAACCGATGGACGCCTCAACCCCGTTCAATAGGTCTGGGGCGGCTGTTCGAGAATATCGAATATTTCCCGGGCGCGATACTCCTTGTTTCGTCCTTTCCCGGTCACTTCTTCGAGGAGTCCGTCGTCTTCGAGACTGCTAATCGCTCGATACGCCGTCGATTGTTCGACGTCGAAGAGCGTTTGGACGGTCTTGGTCGTGAGATAGGGGTGTTCGAAGAGCGTACAGGCAAGTTTGTTCTTCGTGTAGGAGTGGCCTCCATACTCGTTTTCATACCGTCGTCGAAGCCGATCGAGTGCGAGTGTTCGCTCGACCGATTCCTCGGCCTGTTGGGCGATTCCGCGAACGAAAAACGAGAGCCACGCCTCCCACGTGCCATCGTACCTGACTGCACGCATTCGATCGATATACTCGGGCTTGTTCCGATTGAAGTACTCACTCAGGTAGAGGTTCGGCCGCTGTAAGTAGCCAGTATCGTACAGCTGCAACGTTATGAGCAATCGCCCCAATCGACCATTTCCATCACCGTATGGATGAATCGTCTCGAACTGGTAGTGAAACAGCCCGATATCGATGAGTGGGTGATATCGCCCTCCGATTCTATAATACGTGATCAACGCCTCCATTAGCCCGTCAACTGCGTCTGGAACCGGTGGAAGAAAGCCCCCAAGATGATTTGGGACCGTCTTGTATGCCCCAATTGTGTCGGTCTCGACACGGTCGCCTGACACTCCTGTAAGAAGCGTCTCGTGAAGCGCATGCATGAGGTCAACCGTGAGTTCCTCGCCGTCGTCGAGAGCTGCTATCCCGTCTTCTATGGCCTGCTCGTAATTGAGCACTTCACGGGTGTCTTTCGTGTTCGACGCTGAAGCGAGTGTCCCGTCTGATGGGTCATTCGATATACTGTCGAACGCCTGTGTTTCGAGACTGTAGAGTGCGTTGTAGTCAACATCTGCACCTTCGATTTCGGCGGATTCTATCGCCTCCTTCCGGAGCAACGACGTGTAGAGGACGGGTGAGAACTCAAGCTCCCGGCTCACACCACTGAGCTGGCCGAGCCAAAATGTCGCATCAGCGAGCGTCTCATAGAACGATGCCTCAAAATCGAGTGCTCGTGATGGCGGCAGCGGCTCTGGTTTGTAGTAGGACTCTCTCCCGTATGGGATGAGCCTCCCTGGGGCCAACGCTCCGATCTCGCGCTCATCCATGCATGGATGGACAATATATGGCGACCATACATGAATTTAGCTATGCTAAATGCAAGTTGGGGGTTGGGCTGCGGGACATCGCCTTCGGTGGGAGCGTGAGTGGCTCGAATCTCGATGTCTGCGTGGTGCAGCCCTCTATGAACTCGTCGTGGAGTGTCTTGCGATACTCGATAAGAACCTCTGTCTCCACGAACTCTGTCGTTCGTATTGCGTCGAACTGTGGTTATGAGACGATGAGTTCCAACCGATGTACCCACGACAGCGGTATGAGGACCGAGGAATCGACGACGACCACGGATCAGTTCCGATCGAGGTCTCGCTCGAGATCCTCTGTCGAGTAGCCAACGTCGATTCCTTTCTCGGCAGCCAACTCCAGCATCTCGACACAGATGCGGGCGTGCGCTCACGTTTCGCCCGCTCCCGTGCCACGGTGTACCGATACTAGTCCGATGAGCCACCCTCTGTCACCGGAGTCACTGACCTCAACCTTCCTTCGCTCCATCCACCCGAGGTATACTCCACCATCCTCACAGCGATAGAGCAACGAATCGAGAGACTGTGGCTGAGTAAGTGCTGAGAGACAGTCGAGAATTACGACCGACGGTATGATCGACGATGGCGGATTCGCGAACGTCTGGAACTAACTGAGGAAGCATCACTACGAACACGAGAGGGACACCTCACACCGAGTGAGGGTGAACCGGGGGAGAGGCCGCAACCAGAAGTGGCGGTTCGTTGCTGACACCCCTCGTACCGAGTGAGCGGTCACGCATCACGTCGGGTGATTTCGAAGTGGTGTCTGCTGCTTCCCACACCCCTCGTACCGAGTGAGTCCCGCTGTTCGAAATCGCCGTGCCTTTCGACACCAACGCTCCCTCTTGCTTCAGTTATCACCAGATTCCATATTGGACTCTCCTCACTCGGTACGAGGTGTGTCTCTCACACCAATTGAGTATATAAAACGCACTCAGTGGCCTCTATAGTGACACAGAGTAATGATTTGAGCATTTCACTCGGTGTGGGGTATGGGGAATTTATACTACTGGGGTATGGTTGTGGGCATATGACCGATGATATCTTTGCGACGGGTGATATCTTCGCCAATCGGGAGTTGGTTCGTGTTGGCCACGTCCCGGAACTTGACCGCGTCGTCGGCCGTGACAATGAAATCAACGAGGTCGGGCGAGCGTTGGGCCCGGCGACACAAGGCGGGCCACCCGAGACGACCATCATCTACGGGAAGACAGGGACCGGGAAGTCACTCGTTGCGAGGTGTGTCACTCGGGAGGCCCACCGACGAGCGACGGAGAACGATCGCTCCCTCCAGTACGCGTACGTCGACTGTTCGGACTACCAGACCGAGGCAAAAGCTAGCCGCGAGATGGCACGTGAGCTAGTCAAGCGACTCACCACCGACCGCACCATCCCACGAGTCGGCATCGGTGCAGCGGACTACCGCGACATTACGTGGGAACTTCTCGATCTTCATGACGTAGATGCGTTCGTCGTGATTCTCGACGAAATCGACAAGCTCGCCGATGACGAACTTTTGCGCAGTCTTTCGCGGGCTCGAGAATCGGGCAAGGCCGATGCGTTCGTTGGCGTCATCTGCATCTCGAACAAAATCGAATACCGCGAGCGGCTCAACGAACGCGTTGATTCGAGTCTACAGGACAATGAACTCGTGTTTGACCCGTATGACGCTGACCAACTCAGCAACATCCTCAACAACCGACGTGACGCTTTCAAGCAGGGCGTATTAGATGACGCCGTCGTCACCAAGACAGCGGCGCTCGCAGCGCGCGAGCATGGGGATGCCCGCAAGGCCGTGGACACGTTTTACGAGGCCGGGCAGCTAGCCGAGCGCGCCGGGGCCGACCGCGTGACTGTCAATTTCGTCGACGATGCCGTTCGACAGGCAGAGATCAACCGGTTTGAGCGACTCGTGAGCGGGCAACCCCCTCATGTGAAACTCATCCTTCGAGCACTCGCAGCCCTGACCGAGCAACGTGACGCCTCGCGGTTCAGAACAGCTGATATCTATGACGTGTACGTCAACTTCGCCGAGTCTGAGGGAGCCGACCCACTCTCGTACGACCGAGTGTCGCGCCTGCTCAAGGAGCAATCATTTCTGGGTATCACCGACACCACGCATACGGGCGGCGGGCCTAGCAAGGGGAGCTACCTCGAACACCGATTAATGCGCGACACCGACATCATCCTCGACGCAATGCGGTCCGACTGACGATTGCTGGCAATGATAGACGCCGAACGTGCGTTGTACAGCGTTTCAGGGGTGTACAACTACCACCCTCCTTCGACGTCGCATGGATCGGCAACGATCGTCGGGGTCCCGCTTCAGTCAGCAGATGCAGTTCCGTATGAGCACAGTTCGGTCAGCCGGTCGCCGTGATGGACGTCCCGATGGCAGGCACACAGGTCTTCTTCGACGGGCTCACCGACATCCACATCGATACGATAGCGGCCGACCGCATCGTTCGAACACCGGACAACGTTCTCGGCGTCCCAGAGCCCTGACCCGTTGGCTCGGGTCTGGTCTGGTGGACCGAGTGGTCGGTGGTTTTGACAGAGTGGTGCAGCCTCCGCTTGGCCGGTAACCGCGGTGGCGTCGCTGGTGACCATCGCTATCGCGTTCGAGAAGAACTTCCTTAGACCGCACGCTCGAATCAGGGACTTGCCGCGGCCGGAACCGCTGGACCAGCTAACCTCCTGACGGGGAGAAGACATCCATCATTCGCACTAATAAAAAGAAATGAAGATGTTTTGATATACAGGGTCGGGTCGAAGTCCTCTACTTAGTGTCACGTGATACAGACATCCGGGTGGCACGCTCAACGGCTCCCCAGAGGACGCACGCCAGGCACTCCTCTACGGCCCAGTCTCGGTCGCTCCCATCGACGATGATGCGCTCGTCGAGTATGCACAACTAGTCGATGAGCTCAGCAACCGCGATGGACTCATCGACGCCAGCCACCGGGCTGAGGAAATGGACGCGATCATCACGACTCACGGCACCATCGACGATGGCGGATTCACTACCGTCTGGAACTGACTGAGGAGTGAGTGTAGTGGAATACAACTCCTACTATCCCAACACAGTGGTTCGGTACCGTGGCATTCATCCGCGTTGACGGGAGATGAATCTCGTTCAATCTCACAATTACTACTCTCATATTCGGTGGCCACAGTAGCTTCTGGATTACCAGTAGGTCAGAGAACATGAGCGCAGATGGGGGGACAGCCTCTGACAACCAATGGGTGGGACATGAGGGGTGGCCCGAAATCGGCTATCCCTTTCCCCTCACCTCTTGACGCCGGGCACTCGTTCGATAGGGTCAGAATGTGGACTCTATAGCGGGGTCGCCGAGGCAGACCGGACACGAGCTACTCGACAGCCACACCGAAATAGTGTCAGTAGAACCTTCCGTCTGACGTGCATTTATACATCAGCCAATTAATATGTCGATGCGGAGTGTCAGAGGCACAGTCGCTGGGAGATCTACTTCCATTTTCACGGTCCGAACGAGCAGTCGGTATGCGGTCCGTGGTGCATCCGGGCGTATCTACGGTATCGATCTACGGATTCCAGCCTGCACCTGTCCGGAGTGGCAGTACCGGGAACCAGACGGTGGGTGAAAGTACCTCTGCCGCGTCGGTTTGACATTCAAGACAGGCTGTCTGACTGGTCCAGATGGCGAGTTGCCACGATAACCTGCGAGGTCGGTCTCGACCGAGCGAACCAGTGTGGCGTAGATCACTACTTTCTGTCAGTCCTGACTGTGATATGGGAGCGTTGTCACATCGAACGCATCGTAGTGCCGGTCGAAGGTGAGAATGTGGTCAACCTCTAGGGTGTTCATATGGGCGGCGACGACAAAGTCAGTGAATGCAGCGTCCAGATCGGTCCACTCGACGAACGTTGCTTTGGCCTCATCGAATACGGCCTCGGAGACAGTTTGGAACTGATAGAGTCTACTTTCGTCGAGCGTCCTCAGGAACGACGCCGCGTTCTGCATCGATGCCTGCTTTTTCAACCGAGTGGCCGCCTCATCGACGATGTGATCGTTGACGATGAGTCGCCGATAGGGGAGGTCCCCGTCGCGGACGAACGCCATGAACGCCCGCGTGACACCGTGCATTTGCTCTCGAGGATTGAACAACGCGTACAGGAACTTTGGGCCGACGACGACTTGGTGTCGAACGTGGCCTGGCCGGAAATGCTCGGCCGTGACCCGCCCGATGGGTGTTTCAACAGGCTCTGCCATCGACTACGAGTGGGTGGACGGATCGTCAGCTAGCATCATGGACTCTTCGTTCCCGTGCCACTCGTCAACGAGATCGTCTTCATCGCGTGCGTCCGTCTCTGCGGACGCTGGGAGGGAGTCTGCTTCGAGCTCGTCAAAAACGGTGAATGCACGGTCGTTGGGATCCGCTCGCTCCTGTCGCTCGACCCACTCGGTAAGCGCCTCGTGGCCAGCTTCTTTGAGCGATAGCTCGTGTTCCCTTGCGAACTCGCGAAATCGTTCGTATTCGTCCTCGCTCAACTCTGTCTGGACGTGCTTGGTATCGTCGCTGCTCATACGAACCCTCTGTTTCCATCTCCTCCTATCTGCTCATCGAATATAAGATGAACGCATGACCACGTTCATGAACTCGGGATGGGCTGGCCGGTGAGGAAAAATAACAAGGCGCAAGCCTCGCCGTTCACGGTGGGGGGATGTCAATCAATGTGCAGTTATTGGTACTCCTCGAGTTGGTCACGAAGCCAGGTTACGGGGTAGATTTTCGTCAGACCGGGTGTGTCGATGGTGAACTGCTGTGGCGGCGTGGTGGCTGCATACGACGCCTCGACTCGTGGCGTGCCATCGGGGGGATCGCGCAGTGCGTCGAGGAGGGTGTGGCCATCGTCCTGTGTCATGACGAGCCAGATGGCTTCATCAGGGTCGTAGGCAGCCATCTTATCGAAGTCCGAGACAGCAGCTTCGCGGACGTCGTGATTGATGCGTTCGACCTCGACGGCGACGACGATTTCACCGTTGTCGTCGAGGCCGACGAGGTCGAGGCGGTGGTCGGAATCGGGGAGGTCATAGTAGGGAAACACCACGGTGACGTCTGAGTCGGGGTTATCGCGGAACTCCTGTTCGAGCCAGCGCATCGCGACCCCCATCCCCAGGACGTGTTGACTCGATTCCTCGAGGTCACCCTTGCCGTGACCGTAGTCGACACCCAGGCGGTAGCTCTCACCGATGGCGTCGCGTCCCTCGGGCGTGACCGAATACAGGCGGTGTGGGTGGTCGCCATCGTGATTGAGCACGTCGCTGTCGAGTAACGCCTGGACGGCGTCGCTGTCGAGGCCGATGTACTCCTGGAGTCGGAGCATCGAGTCCGAGAGCAGGTCGTACTCGAGTTTGTCATAGCGTCCTTGCTGGGCGTTGTAGACCGCCTGCAAGAACAGTAACTGCTGGTCGCTCCACTCGCTTGCGGCGCGTTCCTCGAGCGAGCACTTGAGGTTTAGCTCACAGATCGGGATTTTGTCGCGGTCGACAGCAGCCAGCGAGCTACAGCAGCTGATGGCGCGGCGCATGCCATCGATACAGGGGTCATAGCGGTTGTCGCACGCAGTACATTGCAGCGCGTCCCAGTCGGGGACGTACTGGACCGTTGGGGGGAGGCACTTGGTGAGTGCGAGTGGCGACTTGACGCGCTGTGTCGTCTGGTCGTGGTCGCTGTCCGCACCAGTCTCATCTGGCGCGTCCGTTCGGGTCGCTGTACTGTGGGAACCGATCGGCAGGCAGTAGTCATCGAGGGCATCCTCGGCCATGAGGGTCAACTGTGCGTCGAAGCTGACGGCCGCCGTCCCATCGAGCGGGTTGTCGCTTTCAGAGTGACCAGCCGGGAGCGGTGGGGAGTTGACGACGAACGGTCGGGGTTCTGGCTCGCCAAAGTGAGCGGGGAGCCGCACGAGCCACTCGCCGCGTTTGAGTGCTCTGAGGCGGTTCGCGACCGCCTCGGGTGGCATGGCATCAGTGGCGAATCGCTTTGCCAAGTCCGAATCGACACCGACCTGGCCGCTAACAATCGTTGAGATGTTGTTCAGAAACTCAGCGTAGGCTTGAGGGTTAGTCGGGTATCGAGGTCCGGATTGCAGAGCGGATGAACGCCGGGGCGGATCTGCAGACGGCCGTCCTCGACACTCTTGAAGAGGTGAAAGCGACACCCGGAGCAATCGTGCCTATCGATGAAATCGGATCGGTGGGACGGAGCGAGGTCGACATCGAGGGCCGGGTGAAGACATTGTGGACACCCTCACACCCCTCGATCGCGCAAGTCGGATTGCTCGAAGACGAGACGGGAACGGTCAAGTTCACCAGTTGGGCGAAGAGCAACCAACCTTGGCTGGCAGAAGACGACGTGGTCAGATTGCGGAACGTCGCGTGGAACTACTACGGTGAGCGCGTCTCGGTCGCCCTGACGGGCTGGTCGGACGTCGTGTTCCCCAGTTCGTCTCAACAGCCGAGATAGGCTCGCTGCGCGGTTTGTTTTTTGTTCGTGAGTCCCAGTGCCCACGACCCCTCCTCCCCACCCACCGCTCCCGTGGCGGAGCCACGGCAGCCACAACCGTAGAACGAACATCGGTACAACGACCTAGAGCGTTCTCAACCCATCAGGTACGATGGACGACAGCGAATTGACCTCCTCCTCCGCGTGAACGCGGAGGAATCCTGACACAGAATTTCCAGACTCAGCGTCTGTTCGAGGTTTCAAGACGCATGCGACTCACCGGTCTCCCGAACCGACCCCGCCGACTCACCACGAGTCTGGCTGGTCGGGACGTTGTCATCGGACGCCCGCTTCACAGACGGGTGGTCCTCGCTCAGTGAGTTGTCTTGTGGCATGGTCAACAATGCCCCATCCTCGCCCGAGTCATCCGCGACCACGTGTCTTCTCGGTCGCGTCTCTCTAGCGAGGTACATCTGATGTCGATACTTGTCGCCGATGTTCACCGCTGCGTTCACGTCCGCCTGATACTCGGACACCCAGCACGCATCGTTCGTACAGTTGAACGTTGCCTGTCGCGGCCGGTAGCCCGTCGAGCCACAGTGATGGCACTTTTTCGAGGTGCCCCACGGGTCCACCGAGCGCACTGGGATCCCGGCTTCGCGGGCTTTGTACGAGAGGAACGCGTGGAGTTTCGCGAACGCCCAGCCGTGGAGCCGCCGGTTCATGAACGCGCCGTAGTCCAACTCTTCACGGATGTACGTCAGGTCTTCGAGCACGAGGACTGGCCTCTCCAGTTCGCGTATCTCGTCGATCGCCTGCCGCGTCACCGTGTGCAGGATGTCATTGATACGATTCCACGTCGTCTCAGCGTACGCGTCGAGCGTGGCTGTACTGCCGCGCTCGTTCAGACGTTTGGACACGCTGAAGTACGTTTTTCTCAGTCGGCGGACGAGCGTGCTTTCGTCGGTGAACAGCGTCGGGTCGGTCGGCGAGCCGTGCTCGTCACGGTGACACACCGTGAGCAGACTCGCCTCACCAACGTCCACGCCGACAACTGTCGCGGCTTCCGCAGCGGGGAGCGATGGCTGTTTCGCGTTCGATGGTCACGTGCACGTACCACTCTCCGCCACGCTCGAACAGCCGTGTCTCACCGAGACGTACGCTCCTCCCCTCGTCCACGAGCGCGTGATACCATTGTTCGTGCTCAGGATTGATGGCGAGCGGGCACCAGAGGTGGTAGTCCTCGTGGTGCGGAAGTTTCATGCACCACTCGTGGTGGTTGTCCGGGCGGTGATCGAAGCGTGGTCCTTCGTTCGTGAAGCGTACAGGATGGTCCTCCGCGAGTGTGTTCGCGTCGTAGGAGTCGCCCGTGAGCTGTGGAACGTACTTCTTGAGGGCGTTTTTCGCATACCCGCTCAGGTCGTACGCCGTGACTACGTCGTTCGTCTCTGACCGCGTGGTGCAGCCCTGTGTGAACGCATCGTGGAGTGCCTCGCGGTACTCGCTGACGGTCTCGATGAGTTTCTCGCGTTTGTTCGTGGTCGGGTCGACGAGTTTGGCTTCGAGGACGGTGTACTGGTCGTCCTCGTCGCTACTCGGTTCGTCGCCCGACATGCCCATGTATAGCGATTTCACCCACCTAAGCGTGACGATATGGTCGGAAGTCAGTTAGCAATCGACTAGTGACTGTGTCGGTCGTGGCCGCTCGACCCGCGCCTGAAGACGCGGGTATGCGCTCGCGTTCTCTTTCAGGTGGGGTGCCGAAACGGTTTTGGTAAGACAGCCGTAATACGCCCGTATGTCTGGAGCGACCACGGAGAACGACGGCGACGACGAAATCGTGACTGTGAACTTCAAAGTCACCCAGGCGTTCCTCGACGATATCGACAGTACATGGCAGGGCCGAGGATTCAACAGCCGAAGTGAGTTCATCCGATACACCTTGCGGGATGCGACTGAGTTTCCGACGTTCGACCGTGATGAGCTCATCGCGCTTCTCCAAGCAGAAGAGGACGTTCGCGAGGAGCGAACCATGAGCGCTGCGGAGGCCCGCGAGCAGTTCGGTAGTGACACAAATGAGTAAGGGGGAGTGGACGTGGGAACTCGCATCAAAGGCGAAAGAGGACCTTGCTCGCCTCGATTCGCACGACCAAGACCGGATTTTGGACAAGCTTGATGAGATCGTTGACTCACCATGGCGTGACCCGCCCGACTACGGGGAGCCACTGCAGAACAGTCCGCACAAGAAGGTGCGTGTCGGCGAATTTCGATTGGCAGTGACCTTTCGTCATGATGGCAATCGGATGGTGATCGCCCGAATCAAGCGGCGTGGTGGAGCCTACACTGCCGATGATGACTGAGGGGGATGACTCACCACTCGACGCGGTGATGAAAGACATCCGCCGAGAACTCGTGTTGCGGGTCGCAAAGAGCGATCGTGATGCTCACCGTGAGGTGTACGATGCACTTGAACACGAGTAGCGCGAAGAACACCATCGGACCCATTGGAGGCGACAAGCCCTGGTCCCCGAACGTCCCGTGAAACTACTACAGTTAGCGTGTCTCGGCAGCCGAATCAGGCTGACCAGCAGTAGTGTTCCGCCAATCGTCTCAGAACGCGAGAGACACTCGCTGCGCGGTTTGTTTTTTGTTCGTGACTCCCAGTGCCCACGACCCCTCCTCCCCACCCACCGCTCCCGTGGCGACGCCACGACAGCCACGACCAAACTGGTGTCCTGACTGACTACGATACTGAGATTCGAGCCATCCTGAAGGAATTTGGAAGTGGCGATGTGACAGTCGACGAGGGAGATATCCTCGAGTATCTGCAGACAAACACCACCGAGATCGAACTCAGTGAATCCGCCTTGAAGTTGGATGAACCTCTCAGGGGGTCGTAGAGCTGCGGCCTCTCATCCCGAGATACGAGCTAGTGTTCTGCCGTATTCTCGGGAATCACGGTCTCGAAGAGATCACCACAGCACTCCCAGAGGAGTTTCGGAGGAGAATCAGCTTCGAACACGGTCCCTTCGTAGTGTGGGGTCTCCATCGAAGCCGTCTGGTACTGGAAGTGCGCTGCGCCGAGATCGGTGTGATCATCATCTTGGTGCCAGCCGCAGTGGAACTCCAGGTTCGGATCGGCGTAGTCGATCCTGAATTCGTCGTGGGGCGCAGTGAGTTTCCAGTGGACTTCAAGCTGCGGTGACTCGGGTCCGGTCGGCGGAACGACCCGCTGTGGGTCGATTTCAGCGGTGAGGTACCGTTTCTGGATCGCGTCTGGTTTAAACCAGACAGAGATGACCTCCGCTTGCCGTTCCAATACGTCCTTGAGTGTTCGATACAGGGCTGGATTTTCCGCTCCAGGATTCATGCGGAGGCGGAGCGTCGCTCACCGGGGAAGCGGTCGTAGAGGTGGAGTGCATCTTCGACGAGACGACGGCGCGTTTTGAGGTGGTCCCACTCGCCGGCCACTTGTCGACGTTGGCGTTCGTCTGTGAGGTCTTCTGTCCTCCCGAGGCTTGCACGGAGTTCGTTGGGGGTTTCGACGTCGTATTCCGTCTTCCACGTTCGAATCTGCTCGTTCATCTCTTCGAGACTCACAGCGAGTTCGTCGGGAGAGTGCTCTTCGTAGAGCTCGCGCATCTCGATAAGGTATTGACCAACCGGGTCTGGCTCGTATGTCGTCTGCTGGCCGCGTGCATCCGCGCTCAGTTTGCCATCGTCTACAAGACGGTTGAGGTACTTCGTTGCTGTCTCGTGGGCGACCTCGGCTTCACCAGCGATCCAATTGGCTGTTCGGGGTTCACTGACAGTGAGTGCAACCGCTTCGACGCGCTCAGCCGCCGACAGACCGTCAGTCCAACTTCGGGCCTGTTCATCGTTCATGACTCCCTCTACACTCCCAATGTAGAAATAATTTGAGGTGGTCAGAATTAAATAGGGTACATCGTGCGATGAGTGCCTGATCGACATTCCCCCAGAAGAGGGGTCGTAATGCTCCACTGGCAATTGCACTCTACCTCAGTGGTTGACCTACGATGACGGCGAGTTCGACTTTGTGACGATGTTCGACTGTCTTCACGATATGGGAGATCCCGTCGGGGTCGCGGCCCACGTCAAAGAGAAACTAGCCGATGAGGGCGTCTGGATGAGTGTTGAGCCGTTCGCCAACGACCGCATCGAAGAGAATCTGACTCCTGTCGGGCGGGCATTCTATTCGGCCTCGACGATGCTCTGTACGCCCAACGCATTGAACCAACACGGTGACCACGCACGTGGGGCTCAAGCGGGCGAAGCCGTCATGAGAGAGGTCGTCACTGGGCGGTATTCCCTCTTTCTGGGAAGATGGGTGCCTCCAGACAGAGACGAGCCTATGGTGAAAACGGATTTGTGGCAGTGTTCAATCGGGTAACCCCAGTTACCGGGTCGAAGTCATCATCGAAGCTATATACGTACTCGATATCCTCACGCTGCATACACGCAACAATCGCCGCGTCCCCGAAGGCGAGTCCCGAGTTTTCTCTGAAGAGATCAACTGCTTGTGAGAAATCTGCCTTGGGCGTATGAACCGGCTCGAATCCTGCGGACTGGACTAACCGGTCGTAGAGTTCGACGGCAACGTCGTGCTCTTGGCGCTCGTGGAGGTAGTTGAGTGTCTCAGTTACGACGTAGTTCGTGACACGCATCGTCGGGAGGTCACCGTGGTCAGCGGCTTCGACGATTCTGCGAGCGGTGTCATGGTGGGCATCTTTCCGACTCATTCGTGCGAGTAACACGTTGGTGTCGATAGCTGCTACTGCCACTACTGGACCTCAGTCGAGTCGTGATCAGCGCCAGTCACATCATGTTCTCTCGTGACGTCGGTCTCACCCATATCAACGGCATCAAAATCGTCGAATGCTCCGTATCGTTGTTTGATGACTTCTATCGTGAGCTCTCCATCGTCTGTAACCTTCCACGTGATTTTGTCACCGGGCTCGATATCGAGGCGATCTCGAATCGCTGCCGGGACTGTTACCGAGTAGTGATCAGTAATCGTTGTCTGCTCCCCGTTCGTCGCCATAGATGGCCTTCGGAGGCAACAAGGATAAATCTCATGTGCTGCCTCATGTGGTGGTGAACGCTTGAGTCGCTCGAACGTCAACTACCCGACGCTGAGTCCAAGCAGCAGCGAGGGCATCTCCGTCGGCAACAGTCGATCTCCAGCTCGAAATCTGGTGGTACCGCTCTCCCAATTTATCGCCCCCTGACGGGTGCGGGGCGCTCAGAAATGCGTTCTGCGTTCTCATGTCTAGTACGACAACCCCAGCACTCAGCGAGAGCGAGCGGAGCAACCGACCAGCGGCGATGAACGACACCATCGAGTCGTGGATAGCGGACCTCTCCGACTTGACTGACGAGGCGCGGGCAAGCGAGGAGTTCCAGTCGTGGCTTGAGGTTCACAGCCGGTTCCACGAGTACTCGTTCAGAAATACGCTGCTGATCAAACAGCAGGCACCAGAGGCGACAAAGGTGGCCGGTTACCGGACGTGGCAGACCGAGTTCGAGCGGCAGGTCCGGGGTGGCGAATCGGCCATCTGGATCTGGGCACCGATCATCACCGAGCGGTGTCCAGCCTGCCATGAGAGTCGCCAGTACCACGAGGCAAGCGACTGTGCGGACACGACGCCCACCGAGGAGTGGTCGCGAGGGGTGGTCGGCTTCAAACCCGTGCCCGTGTTCGACGTCTCCCAGACAGAGGGGAGGGCCCTTCCCACACTCGACACAGCGGCAACCGGCGAGGGAAAACCACTGTTGGCGCGCCTGTTGGAGTGTGGGCGTGCCCTCGATGTGGCCGTAGAAGTGGTCGAGGAGGAGGAGTGGCCGCTGGGCACTGCCCGTGGCCTGTGTCAGTACCGGGGTGAGAAACCCCCGCTCGTCCTGGTGAAACGGGTTGGCGAATACGCCGAGATGGCGAGCACGCTCATCCACGAGTACGCCCATGCGCTGTTGCACATGGACGGTCGAGTCGCTCCGGAGGAACGGGCGAAACGCGAGGTGGAAGCCGAGAGCGTTGCGTACGTCGTCGGTCGGCACTTCGGCCTCGATGTGGATAACTCGGCGCTGTACATCGCCCGGTGGCAGGACGACGACGAGGATGTCCTGAGCGAGCGATTGTGCCGGCTCTCTGCGACTGCGACGCAACTCATTGCAGCAATCGAAGAGCGGATGGAGGCGGTTGACGGAGCGACGGCACAGTGATCGACGTCTCCTGACTTGATGGGAGAGTCCTAACCCTCTCTGCTGATCGCTCACTCGCAATCAGCATACGGTTCACGGGAGACCAGACGACCAGAGGTGACATCCTCCCCCGCGTTTACCGCAGGAGAATGTCATGAAGTTTCAGTCTCTTTCATATCCGGCTCATCGAAGTCAAGTGCCTCTCTCACGGCTTTGGGAAGCGTTGGTCGCGGTGCGTCCTCGTGGCGCTGCACCCGCTCGGATTTATTTGTTTCCTCGTAGACCGCGCGTGCAATCGGGACGCCCCGCAAGAAATTATGCTGGTAGAGGATTTCGACCCCACGCTCGGTCGGTCCCCAGAACTTTGACGGGAGGTTTCGCGTCGACACGTTCGGTTCGTGCACGTATACATCGAGAATCCCTGCCTCTTGGAGAGTCTCGAGCTGGTTGAGGATGGCCACCTCGTTCTTCGGAATCATGTAGTCAAGTTCGGCCAACGACGCGAGGTGTGCTGGGTGACCGAGAATCACCTGCACGATGAGGTGGCACGTCTCCTGAGAGAGCAGCTCACGCATCCGCTGCTGCTCTGCGAAGGGATCCTCGAACCCTTCCGGGGCCGTATTGCTCATACTGTAGGGTAGCGGACTCGACTGCATTACGGTTCGGGTCAACCAAGTTAATAGAATCGTCGAACCACTGAGTCAGTTAGAAACGTTGACTCAGCCAGAACTGTCCGCGCGAAAGAGTGCTCCATCCGTTCCCCCCGAACTCAGGCGATATTATTACTGACAGAAATCTTATGCCCTATTACTGGAAATGGTTTCTCAATGGTTCAGAATCCATTTGAAGCCCGTTTCAAACATGGCGGAATTCATTCAATATTTGCCTACAGCCAGCTGACGAGATGTGGCCTGTGGTACAATCTACAGAGACAGCTGTCTCTCTCGCTGGCCGATTCGAGGGCGAACCTCCCACCTGTGGCGAGGTGTCGAGGTACGAGCCCTTGACCGAGAGCGACACATCATCGAAACCGAGACAGCGGTTCCTGATCAAAAACCTCGCTCGGGTGAGCTACACAACAACGCCACAGGAAGTAGTATTCCATCTCTGACGGTGTAGTTGTGCTACAAACACGCATTTCTGCTTTTATTAACACCGCTATAACCCGGCCAGAGTTGTGTTATTTTATCACAACTCTCAACCTTCTGGTGGGTCATCGCAAGCGTCGAGGAGCGACTGGACACGCTCGCTGGACGGTTTATCACCCCCTGACGGGTGCGGGGAGACTCGTATTCCAATGTCGAACGACACTCCTTCAGTAGAGCGAGAGCCAGCCGAGCAGCCACGAACACGCCGTGCTCGAACCGAACCGATGGCTGTCTCGTTACTCCGGACAGGTGGTCGCTACGAGGTTCGCGTTGCCTCCGGGCGTGTGTATGCGGTCGATATGCGCCTGCCAGCGTGTACCTGTTCAGATTGGTACTACCGCGAACCGGATGGGGGATGCAAGCACCTCCGCCGTGTCGATTTGGAAATCAAGGCGGGCTGTATCGCTGGTCCCACTGGCGAGCTACCACAGCGACCTGATGGATCGATACACGACGTAGAACGGCAAACGCCACTCATCACCGGTCCGCACACCGAATACGGACCGCGAGGCACTCCAACGGGGAGTGTGTATTTCCGCTGTAGTCAGTGTGGCCTCGAAGCCAGGCATCGAGCAGATGTCCATCGCTCGACTGACTGTCAGTGAGCTGCCTTTGGAAGGCGAGCAATGGGTTTAATCATGTGTAAACTCTACACATGAGTGAGATGGCGGAAGACAAAACACGGGTTGATTTCAACGCACCAGCCTCGCTCGTCGAGCGCGCCGACAGTGTCGTCGAGATACTCGATATCTCACGGACGCGCCTTCTCATCGATGCGCTCGAAGACGAGCTCGAGGAACTCGCGAACGACGAGGAGTTCCGCCGTCGCCTCAGCGACGCCTACTACAACGACCGAATCGACTACCAGATAGTCGAGACCGTCCTCGGTCGTGAAGAGGCGATGCGGATGAAGCTCCTCCGCGCTTCGATCGACCGGACACCACCAGAACCCCAGCTCACCGGTGACCTCCCCAGTGACGAGGAGTTCTACGACGGTGACGTTCCAGCGTGGGTGCCGGACGAGGACTCCGAGTCAGCAGACGAGGATTCGCGCCCCTGACGATGGCCGAAACCGTCGCTGTTGTCGACGCCAATGTCCTATTGAATCTCGCCACCCCCGTTGTCGATAGTCGACCGACGGCTCCCACTGGGGCGGATCCACTCAAGGCCCTCCTCGTCTCATACGATGTTCATACGCCCACGAGCGTACTCGGTGAACTCAGTGAGGCGACTGGGAGTGACGACCTGCTCTCGGCTGCGGCAGCGCTCGCCCTTCGGGCGTCAGACCAGTTGACGACACACGATGTCGACGACCGACTCGATGACCCGCTTGACTACGGGCTCGACCGTGGAGAGTCGGACGGTATCTGGCTCGCGAATGATCTCGACGCAGATCTCTTCATCACCGACGAGTTCAACACCACGAACTACCTCTTTGTCAGTCTCGCGCTCGACGACCGGAACACGCTTTTCACGACACCGCACATCCTCTGCTCACTCGCCAGCCACGATGTCCTCTCTTCAGCGTACGTCAGCGCTGTCCTGACCTACTACATCGAAACCAAACACTGGGATAAACAGTACGTCACCCACCTCCGGAAGAGGTACCTTTCGGATTAGCACAAGACGCCTCAGCAGCTACAGCCCTCTCGCTGGGGTCTGTCCATCCACTCGAAGTCAGCTACCTACGGCTGAGGCAACCATCACTGGCCCACACACCGAATACGGGCCTCGAGGCACTCCAACCGGGAGTGTGTATTTCCGCTGTAGTCGGTGTGGCCTCGAAGCCAGGCATCGAACGGACGTCCATCGTACTACTGGCTGTTGTTGAATACGGGTGATAGCTCGCGGGAGCGAGAGCGCACATCACGCTCGCTCCGAGAATCGATCTGTGACTTGCCGTAATACCTAATGAGTATTACCTACTTTGTATGGACATGCCGCGCGTTACTACCAAAGGCCAAGTCACAATCCCGAAGCACATTCGGGACGCACTCGGAATCGAACCCGGTGACGAAATCGCGTTTAAGGAGGGTGAGTCTGGCTATACGATCCAAAAGAAACAACCGACCACGGCAGAGGGCGACGATCCGTTTGAGAAGTATCGTGGTAGCGCTGAAAGCGATGAGACGATGCCCGACCGAATGCGACGGCTTCGTAGTGAGTATCCCCGGGATGTCGATGACGAGGACGAGGAGACGTCCGAGGCAGACACGTGATCACAGCAGTCGATACGAGCGCACTTCTCGCGTTGTTGTACGACGACGAACACACTGACAATAGTGAACGAGAACTTCGGCGCGTCTATCGGGAAGGCCGTGTCGTTATCACGCCGATTGTATACGCTGAACTGGCAGCCGATGGGCACTTTGCGACCATGCCGGAACTCGACCAGTTTTTCGAAGACCTCAGCATTCAACTCGTTGAGCCGTCACGAGAGGCATTGTTCCGAGCCGGTGAACAATTCCAACAGTATACGAATCGGCGACCAGATGGACTGCAATGTCCGTCTTGCGGGGAGAAACAACGTGTCCGGTGTGAAGCGTGTCGTGAAGATCTTGCACCGCGTCAGCATATCGCTGCGGACTTCGTCATCGGCGGGCACGCAACCGCTGACGCAGATGCGCTGGTCAGCTTCGATAGTGGCTTCTACGAGACCTACTTCCCGTCATTGACCGTGGCTCCTGAGTGAACGTTCCAGATGTGTCGCTGTACTCCCGACCCGAGTTGGTGCGGTCGAAACTCAACGTGTCTGTCACGAGATTACCGGGACGCCTCGAATCCTCTTCAGTGTGAAGTATTTGCGATAGGTGTACAGATATATTTGCTCACTATTGCTTGTGAATTCGGGAGGGAGAAAATCATTCCTGACTACCTGAGCTCCAGATGAACCGGCTTTCAGAGCGTCGAAGGACGGGGAAGTCACTGGTAATCGGGTAGCCCCACCAATAGACGCATCCAATATTCAAAACTCGTTGCGAAAGGCGTGGTAGAGTCAGACAATCTTCCCAATACTAACCGACAATTAGCAATAAACGATGCCTGCATGTTGGTAATAAGTACATCTTGGTGTTCCTATAGAGAATGAGCAATTAATTTCGAAGAGCCCAGACTTAATGGTATTTCCATTGCTCTGTTCATGGTCTGAGAATATGAGGTATAACGGACTCCCCAAGGCCACGTCACGTCTCGTAGACCACCGTGCACGACGGTCCTCCCACAGGTACGGACACTCGTCGACCAACGCCTCTCAACGAAGTAGAAGAGTTGCCATGTTGCCAAGAACATTCACATCACATGGGCTGACTTGTATGCTCGTTGGCCGTACACTAACAGATCCACCGGATGGATACCGATGCAGGGATGCTGTGCAGCCCTACCTAGATGAACGAGTACAGAGACAACAACCCCTTGGTTGATTCAGGCGTTGTGACTACTTCTGTGGACGGTCACACGGCGACGAGGTACCCTGAGGGCTCAACAGCTGTTATTCCGCTCTTTGGCTTCTGTGAACTTCATCTAACAGATTGTTGATCGACGTGATGTGTGAGTCTTACCAGCTTATCAGCGCTCGCACTTCAACATTCTCCAGTCAAACGATTGATTAGCTATTTCGATAGAGAACTACCTCAATCTCATTTGAGACTCGCGATAACCTCGATCTCAACACCGATTTCGATAGGGAGTCGAGATACTTCGACAGCTGCCCGTGCAGGGTAGGGCTCGCTCATGTACTCTGCATAGACTTCATTAACCGCCTCGTAATCGTCCATGTCTGTGACAAACACTTTTGACTTCACTACGTCATCGAGTGACGTCCCTGCTGCATCGAGTATCGCCGCGATATTCTCGAGCGTCTGGGCGGTTTGCTCACCGATATTGTCCGAGGCGATTTTATCCGTTTCTGGGTCGACGGGTCCTTGGCCTGATACGTAGACTCGGCCATCTTCTTTAATCGCTTGTGAGTAGGGTCCAATCGCACTCGGTGCCTGGTCTGTACTTACTTCCTCCATATCTACCTACATACACGACCTGCCATTGAATCTACTGGCAGAGTGGGTCGAATACTCAAGGGGTGACTCGATGACGGTCACTCTCTTTGAGTGATGGATTCGTCAGATGGTTGCTCATCAGCTTGGTAAATCTCGTTCTCGAACGGTGTCGAGAGTCCAACAGTGAGGCCACCGTCAACGACGATGTTCTCACCGGTGATGAAGCCAGCCCGTTCTGTTGCGAGGAAGAGTGTGGTGTCAGCGACTTCGTCAGGCCGTCCGAAGCGTCCGAGCGGGTACTGATCAAGCCATCGATCGCGCGCACTCGTTCCCTCCGAGCGTTGTTCGGTATTTTCCATCTCTGCTTTGCGATTCTCTGTTTCAATCGTCCCTGCAGAGAGGACGTTCGACCGGATACCATACTGTCCGTAGTGTGTCGCGATGTTGCGCGAAAGCGCGAGGAGGCCGCTCTTTGCCTCCGAGTAGCCAGCCAGACCAATACCGAACAATCCGTTGACTGACCCGACATGAACCATCGATCCCCCGCCAGCCGCAACCATCGCTGGGAGTACCTCCTTGGCCATGAGGAATGGCCCCTTTAAGTTCAGGTCGAGCATCCATTCATAGGTCTCCTCATCACAGCGGTGTAAGAGATCAGCTGATTCAGCGGCGCCCCCAGCGTTGTTCACCAAGACTCGGAGATCTCCGAACTCTTCGAGTGTAGTGTCGACGAGGTCGGCAATCTCTGCACTGTCCGTGATATCACACTCTACTGGGACGACACGACCATCGTACTCAGCTGTCAGCTCTTCAGCGACCGGTTTGACATCATCGTATGACCGAGAGCAGATGGCGACATCACCGCCTGCTGCTGCGAACTTTGTCGCGATTCGACGGCCAATCCCTCTTGATGCACCGGTCACAATCGCCGGTCGGTCAGCTAAAGACAACTCAATCATACCGAACTAAGACTCTCGCGTAGAAACAAAGAATCTTACCCTCATGTTACGGTGTGAGCAGTGTGAAGTGACCGCCCGCGCTCATGATTGCGGAAGTACCAATCTGGCTCCGCTCTCCTTAGACGCGATAGTCCTCGATGACGTCCAGATCAACGTCAATCCCGAGGCCGGGCTCTTCGGGAACTGTCATACTGCCGTCTGTGACCTCGAATGGTTCTGTGAGTACGTCGTTTTCCCAAGCGTAGTAGGTAGTGTCTGGCGGGAGCGAGAATCCGGGCAGTCCATGGACTGCGTGGAGAATTGCAGCCGTCCGAATGCCGAGATCGAATGCACAATGATGTGTGTAGGGAATCCCAGCGTCTTCTACGATTGCTGCTTGCTGCCGGAGCCCGGCAATCCCTCCTGCTGGGGTCAGGTCGAGGACAGCGACATCCATTGCTCCCTCTTGGATGAGCGATCGGAGGTTGTGGGGAATGTACGTATCCTCATTCGGCGCGATCGGCTGTCGAAGTCGCTGCCGAAGTCGAGCGAGCGAGGAGTGTGCGTTGACACGAATTGGCTGTTCCATGTACTGAAGGTAAATCCCCGCATCTTCGAGGGCGGCTCCCACACGAACGGCCTGGTCAAGTGACCAGCCTTGATTCGGGTCAAGCCGGAACTCGAGTTGTCCATCCACCTCTTCGTGCATGGCCTTTATTCGCTCAACGTCTTGTTGCCAATTGCGCCCAGCTTTCGTCTTTAGGACAGAGAAGCCAGCATCGAGTGCTTCACGGGCTTTTGGGCGAGATTCGTCTGGTGGAAGAATGCCCAGACAGAACGCAAACTCAACATCACGACTGATAGATGTCTCGTCATCCGCCGCATCAGCATTCATCGCTGCGGTCTGCTGGGGTGCAGTCGCCCCTCCGAGGAGTTCGAAGACGGGTTTCTCCAGCGCCTTGCCCACGATATCCCAGCACGCGGTCTCAACAGCGGCAAAGAAGAGTTCGATGTTCGTGTATTCGATGAACACCTGTCGTCGGAGCCGTTCGATTTCGAACGGCGACTGGCCTTCAACGAGTGGCCCGATGCCATCTTCGAGGACGGATTCTGTGGCAGTCGGGGTTAGGAAGGTCCGCATCTCGCCCCAGCCAGCGATTCCTTCGTTCGTCTCAACGCGAACGAGGACGCGCTCCATAGAGTCAACCTGGCCGTGATTTGTGACATATGGGCCGATGCCGAGGGGTTGGTCAAGCCCAGCTAACGGCATATCGACGGTGACTGCGGTCACATCTGTAATCTCCATACACGGTCCTGGTAGGGTGGTCACATAAAATACGAGGCGGATCTTTTGCGCGGATACCGAAACCCATCAGATTCACCGCCTGAGAGGTGTCATCCAGACCACTGTTCGTCAGTGAAGGTTGGTAATCGCAGTCTCAATCCACTCCAATGACTGCTCTGGGAGAAGGCCGTAATTGTAAAACGACACACGCGGGACGCCTTCGGTATGGAGTCCATCTACGATGTCGACGACAGTAGCTTCGTCGTGAATGGCTGGATGTCCGGGAAGTATACCGACGTGTAATGGGATGTCGGGGCTGAGCGTCTGAACAGTCTGGTATGCTTCGAGGACAGCCTCGCATGACGATTTGTAGGCGGGCAGGCAGTAGTAGTCGACATGATTTGCCAGTCGTTCAAGGTCGACGCCTGCCATCCATTCTCGGCCAGCTTCGGGCATTCCGACGTAGTAACCGAGCGGCGTCTCACCACTCACAGTAGCGAGATCGGCATACAGGTCAGTAAGGGTGTCCTCACGTCTGTCGACGTAATCAGCGACAGCAGGATGTGAGTGGAGCCACTGCTCTGGTCTGAGATCGTACGGAACACGACCGTCGATGATAGCATCAAGAGTCTCGGTAGCTGTGGTGCGAACGGCGTCGACATCGATACCAGCGTCAGCTGCAGTCGCCCGGCAGTGATCACAGAAGCAGAGGCCGAATAGGAACTCACCGAGCGCCCCGAGTCGAGCATGGATCTTCTGGTGGTGCCACCCAAAGCCGGTCCCGTAGAAGTAATCGAACGTCTCCAATTCGATGCGGTCGAACGTATCGCGGTCTGAGATGTCACCGATGAGCGAGATGAGATACTCTTGGACGGCTGGGTTCGATGGGCAGAGCCCGAAGACGAGGTCATCACCGTGTGGCGATTCTATCGTGGCTTCTGGAGTAGCCATTCCAAGACGGGAATTGTGACAGCCGATCGTCCATGAGTTGAGTGTTAGGTCAGACCAGCGTTCAGCAATCGCTTTCACCCAGTCGCCGTCCATCCCTTCATAGGGGACGGGTTCGAGTGCGCCATAGCGCTCGTCGGGAACGAAATACGAACTCGCGTGGGCGAAGTGCGTTCGGCGCTCCGGGTTGTGGGGAGCGAACGCTTGCACGCTATGGTAGTTTGTCGCCAGGTTGAGTTCGTCGATTCCGATTTCTCGGAGGCGCTGTTCGACGGTTTCCGGCCCCTCATCACGGATGTCCCACGGATAGCCCCAGATTGCGAACTCCATGAGCGGAGCATGAACGGAGAGAGGTTAATTCACCGGGTGGTGCAGGACGCTAACATCTGCAGTCACGACAGCAGTCCTTGCCGAGTCACCATTATTTGCATCTCTGGTGCGCCAGAAGCAGAGCGCAGAGAAACGTAGAGAAGGAGTTACTCCTTTACAGCGCCAGCGGTCATCCCACTGACGATGTACTCTTCGAGGAAGGCAAACAGGATCAACAGCGGTAGAATCCCGATTACCGAGACGGTCAACATCATCCGCCAGTCGGTCTGCAGCGCCCCGACCATGGAGAACACCCCACGTGGTATGTTGTACTTCGATGCGTCCGTAAGGAAGGTGAGAACGAACAGCAGCCGGTTCCACGCATAGAGGAACGTGTAGGTGACACTCGCGACTAGCGCGGGCTTCGTGAGGGGCAACACGATTTTCGTGAGTACCTGCAACTGCGAGGCACCGTCGATGCGTGCGGATTCTTCTAACGAAACTGGAATCGTCTTGAAATACCCATACAGCATCCAGATGTTGAACGGTAGCGTGAACGCTGCCGCAGGTATAATAACGGCTAGGTAGCTGTTGTACACCCCGAGCGTGGTGATTACGTCGAATAGACCGACAATTAACACGACGGGAGCGAACATTTGTACGACCAGCACGGCCAGTAGGAATGTTCGCTTCCCGATGAAGTCGTTCCTCGCACAGGAGTATGCAGCTGGAATCGCGAGCAGCAGCGTGACTAAGACTGTCCCCAGTGAGATCAGGAAGCTATTGCCAACCCACAGCAGGACATCAGTCTGGCCCCACACCTCAATGTAGGCGTCGAACGACGGCTGAGCCGGAACCAGATCTGCTGGGCTGGCGAATATTGCCGATTCGGACTTGATCGTTGTGGAGAACATCGCGTAAAACGGGAACATCATGACCCCGAGTAAGGCGAGTAACATGCCGTAGATACGGACTTTGCGCAGGCTGCTTCGGCGCTGACCCGCGACAGTCATAGCTCATCATCTCCGCTGGTGTAGATTCGCAGGTAGATAACGGCGAACACCATCAGGATTAGGAAGCTGATGACGCTGAACGCTGCCCCCTTCCCGATGTTCCCGTTTTCGATGCCGACCTGGTAGATCCAGATGATGAGCGTCGACGTCGTGTTGATCGGGCCGCCTCGCGTCATCGTCCAGATGACGTCGAAGCTGACGAAGGTCCAAATCGTCGAGAGCAGCGTCGCGATCATAACGACGGACTTGAGCTGAGGGAGCGTGACGTAGCGGAACTGTTGCCACTTCTCTGCGCCATCGATAGCGGCGGCTTCATACAACTCCTCCGGGATGGACTGGAGCCCGGCGAGGAAGATTATTGCCATGAACGGCGTCCCGATCCAGACGTCGGCAACCACAACGCCAATCCAAGCAGTGTCTGGATTGCCGAGGATACCGATTCCTTGATCGATGAGTCCCAGCTTCAGCAAGATCGCGTTGAGGTAGCCATACTGGGGGTGTTCGATCCAGCGGAACACGACGGCCGAGATCGCGTAGGGAATCCCCCATGGGATAAGGAACGCTGTGCGGAAGAACTTCCGTCCCCGAATATCGTGGTTGAGGTGGAGAGCGATCAACAGGCCCAGCAGTGTCTTTCCAACGACGCCGAGAACGACCCACCGTGCTGTCTGGCGAAGCAACAGTGGGAAGATGCTGCTGTCGATGATTTCGCGGTAGTGCTGGAGGCCTACGAACGTCGAGCCAGCCGATGACTGGTATAGTGAGAGACGAAATGTCTCAAAGATCGGGTAGCCGACGACGGCCACGAGAAACACGATCGTCGGCAGTATCAGCAGGTATGCGTACCGGTTTTTCCAGAGATACTGTCGGGTCCGCTCAAGGCGGGAATCTGCTGTCGACTGCGTATACTCTTCGGCAATACTCATCTGTTGATGGTCACTTCATCGCCTCTTTGAGGTCTGCCTGGGCATCGTCCAGCGCTTTCTGAGGCGACTTCTGGTCGGCCAGGGCTTCCTGGATCGCCTGGACCATTCGGGTGTTGAACTGGTTGAAGTTCGAGAGCTTCGGTCGCGCTCGGGCGTACTCTCCTGCCTCGATATAGGGCTTCCAAATTTTCGAGTTCTGGAAGTGGTCTCGATCACCAACGGCCTTCATCGTAGGCATGAATCCTTTGTTGGTCGCGTACTCGAAGTGGCGATCCTCTTTGAAGTAGAACTTCAGCAGGTTTTTCGCCATCTCAGTGGCCTCGCTCTGGGCGAAGATTGCGACAGAGTCGATCGTGTTCAGACTGAATCGGCCACCAGGTCCCTTAGGTACCTGAACGATGCCGAAGTCGAAATCAACCTCACCGTTCTCTTTTGCTTTCTTGATGTTGAGACCCGTGTAGACGTGGGCAATGACCATTCCAAGGGAACCGGTCTCGAACAGCTGCCGGATGTCTTGTCGAGTCGAGGAGAGCGGCGATGACTGGGTGACCTTGTGCTTTAGGTGAAGATCCGAGTAAAAGCCTAGTGCTTGAGCTGCCTCCTTGGAGTTGACGACTGGGGCACCGCTGTCGTCGACGAGGTCCGCTCCGTACGACCAGTGGTAGTGGTAGTACTGTGACCCCGTTTCAATGGCATCGGCACCCGCGAGGCCGAGTGCAGGGGTATCCGTGTTTGCCTTGATCTTTTTCGCGGCAGCCAGCATATCGTCCCACGTGTCCAGTTTGGGGTTCTCCGGGTCGAGCCCCGCTTGCTTGAAGACGCTCTTATTGTAGTATAGACACTTGTTCGATGCTGCCCAGGGGGCACCGTAATACTCGCCGTTGTACTTACAGCCCTCAGCCATCCCTTCATAAAAGCGATTCCCCCAATCGCTTTCCATCATGTCGGAGATTGGCGTCAGAGCATCTTTATCCGCGAGTTGTGGAATCCAGCGAGCTGGCCAGCGAGCGACGTCAGGCGCTTTATTCCCGTCAACTCGGTTGTTGACTGTCTGCTGGGCGTTGTCCCATGTCACGCTCGTGAACTCGATGTTCACGTTGTGTTCCTCTTCGAACGTGGCATTGTTCTCCTCGAAGAACTGCCTGATGTTGTCACCAACACCCATCGTAAGGAATTGGATGGTCTGCTTCCCACCGTCACCGCTCCCATTACCACCCGATCCGTTTCCACCGCCCCCACCACCAAGACAACCAGCGAGGGCGATAATACCGCCCGAACCGATGGCTTCGAGCATCCTCCGCCGATCCAAGCTCCCTTCCCCAGGTGAGTCAGTCTTCTCGTTAGGCATCTGTGGGCATAACACAGTGACTCATATTAAAACTTCCTGACCATTGTACTCGGACTGTATCTCCCTATTGACGTACTGTACCTCCTGATAACAGCGTTCGATGAGACTTTTTCAGCGCAAACAGAACGCTACCGATTATGTTCGTGAATTGCGACGAACACTGCCGCGAGTTCGCTTGTGACGATATCGTAGATACGGGCGCCTTTCTCGGCGCTCGCTAACTCCGGTGCGCCGATTGCCCCTGAGGCTGAGTACTCATCGAACGACCGATAGACGGCAAGCGGTCCGCTGTCCAATAAGTCGCTGCCACCCCACTCGTAGTGCTCATCCCACGCTGTCGCCTCACGCTGGTCTGTGTCGGCGACCAACTCCGGCCGGAGGTGGAGCATGAGTGATGTCTCGTACTCACCACCGTGTGCCATCCCTCCAATGTCACTATCCCGAAGGTTGTGAATTTCGTCGGATGCGAGCGTGAAGTACGTCGTTCCGAGTACTTCGGCGTCTGTCGACGTTCCTACCGTACTGACAACGGCATCAATGAGCGATGCATTCCCACCATGACCGTTCACGAAACAGACTGCATCGAACCCGTTTTCGAGTCCCGTTTGTGCAACATCTTCGAGGACCGTCTGAAGGTGGTTGAAGTCAAGGGAAAGCGTTCCTCCAAATGGGAGGTGATGAGGCGAAAACCCACTCCAGACAGGTGGCGTCACGAGGTGGGGTATCTCATCGTCGAGTTTTTCGGAGGCACCGGAGACGACTGCGTCAACGAGGATAGTATCAGTCGCTACTGGGAGGTGATGACCATGTTGCTCGATACTCCCGACTGGAACGACAAGGACCGACCCATCGGCGTTCGCAGTCTCTTGAATCTCCGGGTAGGATTTACTGGCCCATTCACTGTCAGTTGCGCCGATAGATTCGTAAATCATGAGCTGCTGTTAAGGTGCCTTCATCGGGTCGGATTCGTCACTGAGCATGATGCGCTCGCCCGTCTCGTCGAAGAAGTGGACGTCGTTCGCTGCGAAGTCGAGCGCGATTTTCTCCCCTGACTCTGGGTGATAATCACTCCCGACGCGAGCGATGATCTCCTGATCGCCGTCTGGTGGATGGAGATATAGGAAGTTGTCCGAGCCCATCGGTTCAACGACATCGACTATGGCTTGGAATCGCTCCTCGTCGGAGGCGATAGAGAGATCTTCCGGGCGGATACCGAGTGTGTAGTCACCAGCCTCCATCGTCGCTGGAATCGTCGTCTCGATGCCGTCACCGGCGACCTGCACGCTATCGCCAGCTGGCGTGACTTCGACGTCGAAGAAGTTCATGCTGGGCGAGCCGATGAAGCCAGCGACAAATTTGTTGTTCGGCTGGTCGTAACACACCTCTGGCTCAGCGACCTGCTGGAGTTCACCGTCGTTGAGGATGGCGATGCGATCGCCCATCGTCATCGCTTCGGTCTGATCGTGCGTAACGTAGATTGTCGTTACACCCAGGTCGTCTTGGATGCGCTGGAGTTCCGTCCGCATCTGGGTCCGCAATTTCGCGTCAAGGTTTGACAGTGGTTCGTCCATCAGGAACACGTCTGGGTCGCGGACGATCGATCGGCCCAGTGCCACCCGTTGCTGTTGCCCTCCCGAAAGCTGCTTGGGATACTGATCGAGAAGCTCAGGTATCTCGAGCAGATTCGCGGCATCCTCGACTCGCCCTGAAATCTCGTCATCACCGAACTGCTTTGAGAGGCGCAACCCGAACGACATGTTCTCTCGGACAGTCATATGCGGGTACAGCGCATAATTCTGGAACACCATCGCGATGTTCCGGTCCTGGGGCCGCACATCGTTGACGACCGTCTCGCCAATCTCGATTTCTCCCTGTGTGATCGTCTCAAGCCCTGCGATCATACGAAGGGTCGTTGACTTTCCACAGCCGGAGGGCCCGACCAACACGAGGAATTCACCATCACGGACAGTGAGATCGACCTCCTTGACGGCGAGAACGTCGTCACCATATACCTTTGACACGTTCGACAATCGGACCCTACTCATACTATTACGCAACTTCTGTGTCGCTGGGAACAAAAAAGGTATCGGCGTGAATCATCAGCAGCGATATCAAAGAGATGGTCTCCTATCTCAATCTCTCTCAATGGTTACCTCCGGAAGGTGGCGGATTACGGCTCCCTCACGGCCAGGGAACTTGTGGCGTTTGATAATAATTGACACCTTGGATCTCCCAGCGTGAAGCCTGTGCGGCGAGGCGATGTTCAAATTCGTCCCATTCATCCGTCTTGGCAGCAGGTGACCAACCTAACTCCGCGACAGGGGGAAAGTGAGGGAAGAACATGAATTCGATGTCTTCGAGCGTCTCCAGGGTCTCCGACCAGAGTGCCGTTTCAGGACCCATGATGGCCGACTCATCGACCCCGTTGAGGAAGCTACCCGGATCCCAATCGTAGGCGTCTTTGACGGATGTAAGACCCGCCCAGTCGAGACCCAACTCGGTATCCTCGTTGTACTTCATATCCATATACGCGTGGCTCGCCGGTGAGGCGATAAGATCGTGTCCGTTCTGTGCGGCTTCAGCCACGTCGGGAGCATCATGACCCGTATACCAGTACTGAGCAATCGTCTCAGACGGGGGCTCTGCATCAAGAATCTGGTGCCACCCGATTGGACGCTTTCCGTATTTCTGGACGATCGGGACTACCCGGTCCATGAAGGTGTTATACTCCGAGTCGCTGACAACGTGAGCCTCATCACCACCAATGTGGATGTAGGGCCCAGGCGTCATCTCTGCCACTTCGCGGATGACGTCATCAACGAACTCGTAGGTCACATCCTTGTCGATGCATAGCGTCGTGTCACCAACATTCGTTCCTGTATCCTCCTCGCGTTTCGTCCCGTCACAGTTGAGTTCGGCATAAGACTCGAGGGCCGCACCCGTGTGTCCCGGCAAGTCGATCTCCGGGATGATGGTGACGTATCGGCGTTGAGCGTACTCGATGAGTTCTGCATACTCCTCTTTCGTATAGTACCCACTTGGCCCACCGCCGACTTCTGAGTCTGCTCCTTCGTCCGTGAGGTTGGGCCAACTATCGATTTCGATGCGCCAGCCCTGGTCGTCAGTAAGGTGCAGGTGGAGGTGGTTGACCTTGTACTGGGCTAGGTAATCGATGAACTGCTTGACTGTCTCTACGTCGAAGAAATGTCGAGCGACGTCGAGATGAGCTCCCCGGTAGTCGAATCGCGGGTAATCACGGATGTGTCCTCCCGGGACGGTCCACTCTGTCGATTGTTCGGTATCATGCTCGATGGCCGGTGGGAGTAGTTGCCGAAGTGTTTGAACACCCGCGAACAATCCTGCAGGTTCGTTCGCGCGGATTGTAAGCCCACTTGGATTACTTCGGAGTCGATAGCCCTGCTCATGGTCTCCAGAGCTTGGCTCGCTGAGTTGCAGGGAGATAGTGTCTCTCCCGCCCCTTCCCTGATGCGTCTTGATTGGCAGATCGTACCCAGTCGGCGCTCTGAGGAACTCTGCGAGGTACTCGGCCACACCTTCTGCTGTGGCATCTTCGACCGTAATCGTCGTCGCGTCAGTGATTGTGTAGCCTCTACCGGTCGATGTTACGTCGACCGGGACCGGTACGAGCGTCTCCAATCTTGCTGCATCTGTTGATTCTTTGCACCGTGCGCTCGCGGTGCCGACCCCCAGAGACACCGCACTGACACCGCCAATGGCTCGCAGCACGCTACGTCTTCGGAAGTTGCTATCGTCTGGCATGCATGTCTGGAGTTAAATGCAATATATAAATAGTTATTCTAGATTAACTTGCAATTGGATAATACAAGGTCGCTGAATAAATCGGTGCGTTGCGGAAGCTAACCGAAGGCCATCTCCTCGATGGCCGTGTTGTCAGTGTGAACTCGATTCAGATGGTGTCGAAGTCCATCACCTGTAGCTTGCGTTTGTTCTGCCAGTCACCACGAGTGAAGTCTGGGAACTTGACCGGGATGCCACCATATTCGATGGACGTTGCCGAAAGCGGCCTCACTGCACTCCAGGCCGCTGCATCATAGACGTCCATGTCGGGTGGCCGGCCATCGTTGAACGCATCGAAGAGCCGGTAGATCTCGAGGAAATCTCCACCACCATGGCCACCGTACTCTTCGGCAATTTCTTCCATCTGGACCCAGAGCGGGTGTCGATACTCCTCATAGTACTGGTCGTAGGTTGCATCGTCGACGAACCCATGGCCCTCGCTGTCGACAGCGAGTTGGCTTGGGAATCCTTCGTGGTACGCATCGACTCCCGCGAGTTCGTTCTTTCTACTATACCCTCTGTTCGTCTTTACGTCGAATTGCAGGTGGATTTGGCGGTCCTGTTCCGTTAGAATCTCCGAACGCGTCGTGTCACCGTTCGCCCAGTCGTCAGCGCCATGGGCCCAATGGTCTTCGGGCAACTCCTTAGCCCGTTCAGTCAGCTGAGTCTCTGGGCTCTCCTGGCTCGCGATGTACTCTAACCGGTCACCGCGATTGATACCCATGTAGAAGGCAATCGGCCCCAGTCCGTGAGTCGGATAGAGATCACCCTTGTATTTACGGTGGTTCTTCGACCGCCAATCCTTCCAGTACGCTTCGAAGAAGTACTCTGCGACAAGATTATGGATGTACCCTCCAGAGGCATAGGTGAGTTTGTCACCGAACACCCCTTGGCGGACCATGTTGAGGACCCACATCTCTATATCGAAGTAGCAGACGTTCTCAAGCATCACGCACTGCTTCTGGGTCTTTTCAGCAGTGTCGACCAGTGTCCAGCATTCCTGGATCGTCGTAGCCGCTGGTACTTCGACAGCGACGTGCTTCCCTTTCTTCATCGCATACTCCGCCATCGGTGTGTGTGCCTGGTGAGGAGTAAAGACGAAGACGAGGTCGAGGTCATCTCGCTGGACCAGCTTTCGCCAGCTGTTTTTCGACCCCGAGTATGTCGCTGGTGGGTCGTTCTTTCCTTCTTCTTTAATCCAGTCGGACATCTCCTCGACTGGTTTTTCCCGGATATCACAGATGGCCTTGATTACTCCTTTGTCGGGTGCCATCGCATCGATGAGTTGGGTCATCGAGAAGCCTCGGTTTCCGAGGCCGATAATGCCTACATTGACTGTATCGATTTGATCTGTGAGCCCCATTACTGAGTCGCCCTTTCGTGGAGGTGACGGGTTCTTTGGTTCCTCACCCTTCGATAGTTCATCGGAGTCCCAAACTTGGGCGTTCCCAGTGGATGAGACTGTGACGATTCCTGCGGCCGTCGCCATGCCTTTGAGGTATTTGCGTCGCTGCATGCTGCGCGTTACCAGTTGTGACATGCATTAATAAATATTTTTGAATAACCAACAGGAAACTAACACAAACCGACTCGTTAGACTGTCTCCTGATGACGTTTGATATTTACGCAGTGGTCCGCGAAGCCAGTAATACGGGTGAAGGACTGTTCTATTTGGTGAACGACAACGGTTCGTAGGTAATCGACTCTGCTCGGATTGGGTTGGGTTGCTCTCTTTGCGGCCTTCTGTGGAGGAATTACCTCATGCAAAAGTGTGTTTGACGATAACAAACAGCAGGAGCCAGCGTCGGGAGTCAGTTAGCGGTACTCATAACACCACTAGCTCTGTTATGAGTCCACGCCTCTGTCACACTTATGAGCGCGTTTCACGATGCACACCCACCGCACCTACCGAGCCAAAATCCTCAACTACTCACAAGTGGCTGAGATGCTCGACTGTCACGGGTGGAGTGCGTCGAAGCTGTGGAACGTCGCTAACTACTTCTCCCGCGAACAGTGGGATGACACGGGCGAGATTCCCGACGAAGCCGAACTCAAACGCGAGCTGAAGACGCATCCAACCTACAAGGGACTGCACAGTCAGTCCAGTCAGCGCGTTCTGGAAGAACTCGCTGAAGCCTTCACCTCGTGGTTCGGCAAACGCAAGGAAGACGCCCGAGCAAACCCGCCCGGATACCGCAAGAAAAACTACTACGACGACCACGGCAACCGCGTCCACGAAGAACACCCACGAAGCACGGTGACGTGGAAACAGAAAGGCATCCGTCACGACACGAAGAACGAGCGAGTTCGTCTCTCGAAAGGGACGAATCACAAAGACCACCCGCGAGACTGGGACTACATCCTCATCGAGTACGAGACTCGTCCCGAGACCACTGTCGAAAACATCCAGCAAGTCCGGGCGGTCTACGACCCGGCCAAGCGACAGTGGGGGTTGCACCTCGTCTGCAAACACGAAGTGGACACCCCTGACGCACCGGGAGACGAGACGGCTGGTATCGACCTCGGCATCTGTAACTTCGCTGCGGTCTCATACAGCACCGAAGAAGCCGACTTGTATCCCGGCAACCGCTTGAAGCAAGACGGGTACTACTTCCCGAAAGAAATCGCCAAGTGCGATGACAGCGGGGGTTCTGAAGCCACTCGTCTGCACGCGAAATGGTCGGAGCGCCGCACGCACATCTTCCACTCCCTCGCCAAACATATCGTTGAACGGTGTGTCGAGAACGGCGTGTGCCGCATCAACATCGGCAAGCTCGCTGGTATCCGCGACGACGAAAACGGCGAGTCAAAGAACTGGGGTCGGCACGGCAACCTCGACTTGCACGGATGGGCGTTCGACCGCTTCACGAAGCTACTCACATACAAAGCGAAAGTCGCGGGTATCGAAGTCGTAGGAGTTTCAGAGCGCGACACGAGCAAGACGTGTTGCGTCTGCGGTAGAAAGGACGATAGTCAGCGTGTCGAGCGCGGGTTGTACGTGTGCGAGTCGTGTGATGCGGCGTTCAATGCTGACGTGAACGGGGCGGAAAACATCCGTCTCAACATCAACGAAAGTAACTCCGAGTCTGCGCCCAACTTGGGCGGAGATAGGAGTACCGGCTGGTTGGCACAGCCCGGAGTCTACCTTCATGACCTCTCCCGAGGATTCCAACCTCGGACAGAGGTGGTGGACTGCAAACCGTAATATCCCAACTCAGCGGTGCGGTGCCGTGGGATTCCCGTGTCTTCAGGCGCGGGATGATATCAGGTGGCTTGTAAGTTCACCTCAATGATGTTCGCAGCTTGGCGCACGTGGTTAGGAAATGTTGATTCGAATCGGTCACCTTGTACTCGGCTGACAGGCGCTGAGAGGCTAATTGCGCCCTCTACACCGCTTTCTGTCAAGACGGGCGCACCAACGGCACGGAGTCCAGAAATCTGTTCTTCATCGTTGAGCGCCACCCCACTCTCTCGAATCGTGGCCAGCTCTTCACGAAGTTGTTCCGGGTCAGTAACCGTAGATTGTGTATAGGCGTCAAAACTGTAGTCATCGAGGATTTCAGCGCGGTACGCGTCATCGAGATGGGCGAGAATCGCCTTACCAGCAGCCGAACAGTGAAGATTTCGCTTTGGTGTCCCCTGATTCTTCATGTAGATCTCTTGGCCGACTGCATTCGGACCGAACTGTTCGTAGAGGGCAATCTCGTGCATATTGGTTTCGACGATGAGATGAATTGCCTCTCCTGTCTCTTCGGCAAGTTCATCAGCAACTGATCTGCCTGCCTCATAGAGCCTTGTGTTTGCTCGGGCGTGCTCACCCATCGGGAGGAAGAAGAGCCCTACACTGTACACGCCATCATCTGATTGCACGTACCCACGTGATTCCAGTGTCGTCAGATAGGTGTGAATCGTGCCTGGAGAGAGGTCAACCTCCTCAGCGAGCTCCGAAATAGTCGTTGCTCCGTTCTTTCGGAGCGCTTCGACAATATCAAACGCTCTGTCGACGGATTTGATGCGTCGAGGCTGCCTTGAATCGTTCATAGTCCCCAGTAACGCTCCCCAACAATAGTGATTGGGAATATCAAACGACCATCGCGCTTTCGATTACTCCCCTGTCTTTCTTGGCCACCCTCCCCCATGGACGCACTTCACAGAATTCGCCTACGAGCTATCAAATGTATTTACTCATTTGTCGAATGGAGCAGAGAATGTAGGAACCTATGACATATAAATAAGTGAGGGAGCAAATCCATTGCTGCGTTAATTTGGAACCGGTGGTCGCAGCAAGCGTCGAATATGTACGAGTGCGTACTCGATTCCGCATTCTCGAGCAGAAATTGTTGGACGAACGACGGTGCCCATCGAGCGGTGTCATATCAATCCTTCTCAGGGGAGTCCGCGAAGTACGCCTCAACCTGATTCCATTCGTCCACATGAAGCTTCGGCGGTCGCTTGGTCGATCGGCGTCTCGAGTCGCGTCCTTGATTGGGTGTTCTTCGAGCCCCGCGAGCCAATTGTAGACCGTTTTCCGTGGAATTCCTACATGCCCACTATCTCAGTCTGTGAGATGTCGTGTTTGTGGTTGAGCGCAGCAATAAATGGAGCGTTTCGTGCGAAGATTGGTCTGTCTGGACTCCCTCTGGCGATTTCTCACGGATACATGCTCGGAATTGACTACCGCTATCTCATCATTCGATATATTTGGGTAATTACTTCTGGCTCTAAGAAGGCTCCTGTCCTCTGCCGATTGCCAATCGTCTCTGTTCTACTCGTGAACTACCCCTGCCTACTCGCCGCCTTCGGCGGCTCCTCGAGGCAGGGGGCTTCCTGCTTCGACGACGTGACGTGCATCAACCATCCGGGTTGACACAGCGGTCGCAGTCTCCACAGGCGTGTTTTCGGAGTAAACCACTCCTAGTTTCTCACTGGCCCAGATGGCGAGCTACCACTGCGACCTGATGGATCGGTCAAGGACGTGGAACGGCTAACACTGCTCATCACCGGGCCACACACCGAGTACGGGCCAGACGGCATTCCAAGCGGAAGTGTGTACTATCAGTGTAGCGAGTGTCGTCGAGAGGCGCGCCATCGCGAGACCATTCACAATTCTGCTGAGTATGGTCGGAAGACGAAAAACGGCCAGAACGGGTGTCAGGTAAGACGATCCGTTGAGTGAGACTGCATCGTCGAGAACGACCCCCAGTGACAGTTGTCGTCGCTACTCGGGAGCTTTTGACTCGATCAAGTTGACCAACGACGGTGGCAGCTTTTCGAGTGGTCCGAGTTCCTCCTCGAACCGTTCGTATTCATCTTGACCTATCTCGGATCTACTCTCATCCAGGAGGGTGAATCGGGTTTTGAGCTTCCACTCCAAGACGACCCAGCGGCCGGCTTCCAAGTTAACCAGCACTTGCCCCTCCCGATGGGGAACTGTCTCTGAGGAGCGAACCTCCAGTCCAATTGAACAGGGTGCCGGATGCCCATCTCCCGCAACCGAGTAATCGACGAGTTCGATATCCGTACTCTTAATGCACCACCCGTCCGCGCTTCGCTCAACATCGATCCTGACGAGGGCTTCGTCGAAGCCGACCGTTCCAGGCGCTAGCGTGTCGGTTTCACAGTACGAACACCGACCTCTGGCTGGAACCCAGAGCGTGAATAGTTCGTCAAGACTGACCTCACCAGCGCGATTATCATATCGGACGACTTCGCACAACAACGGCCCCTCTGGGTCAAAATCTCGAGCGCAATATGAACATTCCTGTGGCGGCAGTCGTCTCCCCGGTTTGAGATTCGTGGTCAGTTGTCCTTTGATCTCCCGATGCGTCTCGTCCATACGCTCTCGTTCGACCCTACAAATGTGAATGTTTTCGCGGCAGAAATGACCGTTTTCGGCGGTGACAGTTATCTGCAAGAGGGGGCGCTACGACGCCGTCCGCACGGAGTGAGCGTATCGAGCCAATAGGGCTGGGGAGTTCACAGGAGTGAGTCGACTGACCGAGATATCTACACCCAAGAAACCGTCAACAGCCATATCGGCAATGCCGCCACGTATGGTGTTTTGGAAAGCGAACGCACCAGTAGCGGATTCGCTCGTGGTGTTCACCTCCTATTCGAGTTTATCGAACCTGTTCACGCAGTCCTGCAAACGCTCGAAAACGACCCGTTGTTTGGTGAGATAGCTGTCGACGATGCTCGGTTGGTCGCTAAGCAGTCACTGTCCAACGCGCCATAATCGCCTGCCCGGTTGTGCCCACTCGCTGGTTCATGTGTGCGAATCGTTGCTCCGCATCCTTTGTCGGTATTCAGAGACGTGAGATTTTCAGCGAATATGACGCACACTGTGGGTGCGCAGCCAACGACGTAATAAGGCAGCAATCCAGTAGTACCTACTCAATCTTCTGCTCCAGTACGTCGTTTCCCATATGCAAGAATCGAAGCCTATCACGACCCCTCAATAGCAGGCGACGCAAACACCGATGCCCCGGCGTTCAACGACGGGACTGGGTAGGTGAGTCTCGTTGACGGGGCGGGCATCGTTTGATACGTTCGCGGTGGTCTCAAAGTTTGCGCCGTGGGCGGCAGTTGTTCAAGAGCACTTTTCGATGAGAGAGGCCACGCCGAGTATAAGAACCCCTACTACCGCTGCCACGAAGGGTTTTTGAACCAGCAAGTACGTCACGGCTGTTGCCAGCGAGACTACAATGCCGGTGACCGCATTCCGGGGGGCATCATTGTCGGTTAGTTCCTCACCGGGAGTAAGAGGGTGGCTGGTTTTCCCGCCTTATTGACCATAGATTGTCTTCCCAACGAAGGAGTTAAATCTTATCTCCCAGCAGTTGCTTCTGTCTCTCGGAGTGTACTATTGCTCGGGTTTCGAGGGAATCTGCAGGGAGGTTCGGTTTGGTCCCGCCAGCCTCCGCACGCGAACATCTCCGTTTGAGTATATTGTTGCGCCCCCTCTTGACAGGCTCAACCGCTGGAAGTCACGCTCTGAAAATCGCAACTCATTGTATAATCCAATCTGCTGCTCGCGGGCAGAGGCGGTACTCACGAGATACCAAGAGCTATTGATAGACTGAACCCACGACTCATTGAAATGAGCTGCGGCGAGAGTATCTCCGCGAGAGCTCCCAATCGTCTTGATTTTAGAACTAAGAGCGGGACGGTAGCCGTATAACGCGATGATTTGCCGTTGGACGTCCGTATCGACGGACGAGATCGGCCCCTCACGAGTGTGTTCAAATAACCAGTCGTATCCTGTCAGTTGGGCCTCAGTCACTTGCGAGTTACCGACGTAGATGTAAGGTGACCCAAACATTGCTGGGGTCGCCACCGTTGCAGCGACGAGAATGACAAGCGCCACCGCGCCCCGACCCATGCGCGGAGTGCTAAAGCGTTGGATGTGGTAGAGTGCGATAGCAACGACAGGTGTGCCCAGTCCTACGAGCAAGCCAGCGTAGCGGAGCGCTTGCGCTGGGCCATTCGCGGCCAGATACACTACGAATAGGACGAGAATCGGGACGAAACCCACCAGAAAAGCGAATATCTTGCGGGTCGACGTCGAGATACTTCTCCAGTCGTCATTGTACCATGCACGGACCACAAATGTCCCAACGACAACGAAGACCACAACCGACACGATAGCGACTGCTGCCTGAACGGATAGTGTCTTCGCGAACAGGAGAGGAACGCTCCCGCCGATAGCACTAAACGCACTCCCCGGTGACACTGTTTGTGACGCGGATGTATCTGCGAGAAAACCAGTTGTCAGGGCTCCGATAGCACTGACAAATACACGTCGAGTAATCAGCCAGAAGTACAACGCTGCCCCCAACGCTAGCAGCCCCGCGATAACCTTGCCTGGACGGAGAAACGCTCCTGCCCTGTGACGCTCAATCAGGACAGTGACGAGGAGGGTGGTAGAAAGCAGCGACGCTGCCGCAAGAGATTGCTGTGGGTGAAAGAGGAGTAATCCACAGCCAAGAATGAGGAATGCCGGAAGCCAGGCCTTCTGCACTGGGCGTCTGTCGTTGAATAGCCACGTAAGCCCTATCCAAACTGTTAGTGGGACAAGGCACAAACCAGCGACGGTCGCGATCGGTTGCAACCGGGGAAGTCGGACGCCGATAATGATGGGGGTCGCTGTAGTCAACGCGAGTGCAATCGCCTCAGGAGAGAGCCGCCCATTTACCAATCCCTGTGGGCTGAGTTCCCGCGTCAAAAGCGATACTCCGGCGCAAAAGATGCCATATACCACCGGAACCGTCAAGAGAAGTGTTCTATTGAGTGGCAGTCCGGTTGCACTATGAAGCGCCACGCCGAGCCAGTGCAAGCCAGGATAGGGATTCAGTGAAGCCCATGGCCGATGTGCAGCGATATCCTTCGCCCAGCCTAGATGTTGCAGCGGATCACTCTGGCCGAAAAACACGTATCCGCTGAGAAATGGTAGCCCAACTATTATAGTGATAGCAATAGCGCCTCCAGCAGCGCCAACGAGCTGCCATCGTCGCCCCTCGAACCAGCCTGCTGTGATGATGGAAATGGATAGCGCCGCCCCTATACCGACCCAAAAACCAATAGGGGTCCCTCTGTAGATTGATAATTCGTACCCCTGCATATCGGCTTTCGAGATCGAGAGACACGCAACTGAAATACTGAGAAGAAAGATACTCGCGATCACTTTTACCGCGCGATTCATATCATGCAGGATTAAGTCAAGGCATATTCAATGCACCGAATAGAGATGGTCCTCCTCTGCGGAGAGGTGAATGCGCATTGAGAAAACAGCTTAAGTTCGTGCACCTGATGGTCAGCACCCAACTGCTCTGCCTTCTTGGCATGCTGTTCCTCAACGCACTTACACTCCCTATCTATGCCATTGCGGCCTGTGCTATCGTTGTCGTGCTTTCTGTTCTCAATCCGACCGGGCTGCGAGGCCTCTCTGTTAAAAAAGTCCGCTGGATAGGAGTTGCAGCGGCCATTGCGGGCGGCGGGGTTGGGATTTGGAAGTTGAGTCAGTTACTGTAACTCACGCGACGGCAGTCTAATAGCAGAGTTCATTTGACCTACTGTGGAATGCATCACTTCTCTATTCACCATTAATATTGTATAGACTGCTCTGTTATCACCGCACTACCTCCATACGAATTTCAAACTATCGGACAAAATATTAAGTATTACTTCGAATGATGTCAACCGCCGCCAACGCTGGGGTAGAGAGATTTGTCAGTCTGGGTCAGTTGAGTGTGTTGAAGATATTTGGTGACCAGTCACACCTTACGGCGAATTATCTTTTTGAGTCGTGTGAGATTGACGTCAAAACGCGACTCAAACTGCTCAATCAGTAAAATATCGGTGTCACTAATGCTCCGGGTAAGAATAATCGAAACAAACTCAACAGCATACATTGTGATGCCGAGGCTTACGAGTACAACCAATCCAATCATTTGTTCGGAAGTAAAAGCTAGTACTCCGATTCCGGCGAAGGCTGTCAAAAGGAGTGGTTTGACTGCCCCCGCCGAGAATGGATAGCTGCCAATCTCCCGATAGATTGCGATGATTTCGATTGTATTGTAGACAAAGTAGCCAACAACCGTCGAGAACGCTGCACCGACGATACCAAATAGTGGAATAAGTGTCGCATTCATGATGATATTCACAATGACCCCAGTGAACGCAGAGTAAAACTCAATCCGTGGTCGGTCAATCGCCTTGACCATATCACCATTTAGACCAACGAGAACACGATAGAACAAGCCTGCTATTAGAACTGAGAGCGCAGGAGACGCGGGAAGGTACGATTCTCCGAAAAATAATCGTATTATGCCTGGCGAGAACAGTGTAAACACAAGGACGACAGGAAACGTCAGCCAGACAATCCACTTCGTTGTGACAGTGTAAAGCGCGTTGAGGCCTGCGAGGTCTCCCGTAGAGTAGTGTTTCGTTGCCAATGGTAGAAAGAGAAAAGCGAATGCTCCGGTAAAAAAGAAAACCATCTGTTTGAGCGGCTGAATCACACGATAATAGCCGACCGTTGCCGAATCAGTAAAATAACCTAACATGATAATGTCGACATTCGAAAGCAGGATGTGCAATGAGGCGCTGGCAGCAAGAGGCCATGAGAATGACCACAGCTCACGGAGCGTCTTATGTGCTGGAAGTCTAACGACGACTGAGCGGAAGTCGACCCATTGGTGGACGAAATACAGTCCCAGTGCTGCTCCTAAGACCGAAAAGGAAAGCCAGTAACCAAAGGCACCAAAGATGGGTTCTTCAACGGTGATGAATCCAAGAGCAAGCGCTAGTCCGACTACACGTGGGCCAATCTGTTGTGCCAGAACTGCTTCAATAGTCCGTTCTTGTGCGCGAAGCACCCCGACACTCACTTTCGCGACCGGGAACGCGAGAAGGTAGGGTATAAAGGCAACGAGAAGTGGCGCAATCTGCGGATCGTCCATAAGAATCGCTATCTCGAAGCGTGCAAGATAGATTGCCGCCGCTGCTACGACGCTTCCTATGATTGAGATGGTATAGCCACTCCAAAGAACGTCCAGACGCTTATGTGTCGACTTATCTGCCGATAGAAACCGGGTAACACCATTTGGAATGCCAAGAATAGCGAGTGAACTCATCGCACCAATAATTCCATATGCAAGCCCTAGCCGACCGTATACTGTGGGCGGCAATGCGCGGGGAATTAAAATTTCGGCGAAAATTCCGAGGAAGTTTGCAATAACCGTTCCAACAAGTACGATGCCAGCGCTTTTAACGAGCCCACCGAGACTGTCAACGGACAAACTCACAGAAATTAATCACTCGCATGCTAGTAGAAGATTTCGTTACGGTTAGATAGCCAAGCCGTCTTTCGAAATTATTGTGCCCATCCCATCCATATGCAACTGGCGAACTGTATCGGAGCAATTTAGGTTCGAACCACGGATTTGCACCGCTTAGATACGGTATAATTAGTGCCGATTTTATTGAATTTGCTACGTTTGGTTGTGAGCTCATCGCCCTACTCCTTTAATATACATTGTGCGACTGGATTAGCCACTTTAGAGGTATTCTCCTGGCATTAATTAATTGGTCATGGGACTAACGCAGATAACTAACCAAACATGTGATTGATTGGCAACTATCGATGAGACACACACTTATATCTGTCTTTGATCCGGACTACCGTTGCTACCGGACAAGTAATATATGCTTGATAATAGCCATTTTCAAATAGTGGGGTTAGAAGTTAACTGGGATTCAATCACCAGCAAATAATGTCTCGGATTGGCATTTATCTCGGGTCACCTACCGACGATGTTTCGAATATAAATAATGTCTTGTTTACTTGGGCAAAGGCCTTAGACGAATACGGATACGAAATCGATTTGATTGGTGGAAAGAACGTTCCGAATGCACTTCGCTGCAAACATGGATGGCACAAGGTGGAAGAATATGATGTTAGCACGCCATTTGGAAAGATAAAGGGGGTATATAACCACGTTTCAAGATATATTGCGGAAGCACACCCTGACGTGGTTTTACAACTTTGGAAGACACCTACTCACGCCCCCGGTCTAACATTGGCGGGAGTAAGTAAGGAGACTGAAACTGTAGTTCGAATCACTGGTGATGTCTTCTCCGTATATCGTGGATACGATTTCCCGGAGTGTTTGGGAGTAATTGCGCTGAACAACGCAATTGGCCGGATTACACTCCGTTTAGCGAGCGAGATCGTAGTGCTTGGACCGAATTTGAAGTCGAGTGCCGTGGGGCATGGAGCGTCAGAAAATCATATCCACTTGATTCCTCCACCCGGTCCTGATGAAACGCAGTTTAGAAATAGAAATGGCAAAATATCGATTAGAGAGGATATTGACCTTGATCGAAATCGTCCAATAGCACTGTTTGTCGGCCGCCTCTCGAAATTAAAAGGTATGCATTTTCTTGAGTCAGTGATGGAATCCGTTATTCAATCTACTAATTATCAATTTGTTGTCGTAGGGGAAGGACCATTCCGTAAGAGATTTCGGGAGAAATTTTCCCCGAATAATGTTCTTCTCCCTGGGTATGTATCACACAATCGGATTCAAGACTATTACAAAGCTGCGACAGTCTATGTACATCCATCTCAGTTTGAAGGCATCCCACTAGTCATTCTTGAAGCACTTCAGTCGGGTCTACCAGTAGTTGCAAGGAAGGCTGGTGATATTGGGTTTATTCTTGATGGCGTTGTAAAATCAGAGAGCGAAATGGTTCGCAAGTTAGTAAAGCAAGACTGGAACGAGCAGTGGAAGAATAAGGTGTATTTTTCATATGAGTTTCAAAAGGAGGAAATTCAAAAAGTCATTGAGAAAGCCATCGATTGACTCGGCTCCATGACTGCATTTCTACATTAGCCTGCAATGGTTTGCTAGTTTTCTACCAGCTTATGATTATAGAGTGTAGAGTGCCCTAATAACATTATTTGAAAACTGCTTTATCCCATATTTTTCCAGCCTTTCATCCCTTACATTCAATGAATTAGGGGAATTTGAAGTGTAATATCTATCAATTACGTGATGTAGTGAACAGATATCCTCTAAATAGAGGTTTGGATCAGAGATTTCTGGAAGAACACCAACAGGTGTCGAAAACACAGGAGTGTCTAAGCAAAGGGCTTCGAACGCAACGGTGGGGTATGCCTCGGTATGGGACGTGAGAACTAATCCGTGAGACATCCCCATCAGTTGTAGCGTCTTATGGTGGGGGACACGTCCTATGAAGTGTATCCTATCTGAATTATCTAGTTCTTCTGCCAAGTCCTGAACCCGTCCCGATCGTGGTCCGTCCCCAATGAAGACTAGATGGTATTGATCAGGCATCTCATTAATTATTTGTATGGCACCTTCAGGGTTCTTAATGTCAACGACACGACCGACCCAACAGAGAAGAGTTGTATCTTCTGGGAGCTCAAATTCAGATAATAGTGATTCCGGATGAAAGTCATTGGCGGCGTCCAGTATATCGTCCTCGTTAACTATACCGTCTACTGTAGTGACAACACTTTCAGAATTGTATTTTTTCACTTGATTGGCAATAGATGAGTTCCGGGTGAAAACAAAGTCCCCCATGAAGAGACGAAAATTGATTTTCTCGAGAAACAGTAAAATATCAAATTCAGCATTATTTCGCAAACTTGGTGAGAATCCAATGAACTGGACAACTGGAGCAGACTTGAGGGTTGCTACAATCTTTGCGACCGGGTGAAGTAAGTGCGAGGGACAATAAACTATATCGACTGTTGATTTTCTGAGTTGAAGAAGTAGATACGGAAGAAGTAGGGCATTGAACACTATTCGACGAAACATCGCCATAGGGTTAGTGAGATCATCTGGATCATTCGGCCCGGAGAATGGACGCCTAATATTAACCCCATTAACAGTTTCCTTCTTTGGAGTATCATCCATCTTTGGTGTATAAACGGTTACATCAAACCCTTCATCAACAGCCTCCTGTGCGAGATGCCATTGTTCAAGTGAACCACCACCAAGGTGTGGATAGAATCCCTCTACGAGAATAATTAAGCGCTGGCCATCTGAATTACCCATTAGCGTATGCCAGATTTTTGGCGCCACACATGAAAGAATTTACGTTAACGGTCTAGTTAGACTGTCGTGTGCCGATGGACGCTCGAAATATAGTTTTACTTACAATTGATAGTCTTCGACATGATTATGTAAGTTGCTATGGGGACGTCTCAAACACCACCCCGGAAATCGACACCTTAGCGAATTCCGGTGTATCATTTGACGAAGCAGTCTCCACAGCCTCACACACCAAGGATTCATTCCCCGGTATCCTCACCTCCAGTCTGCCTTCAATCCAAGGGTCTCACCACATATCGAACAAAAATACATCTATCGCCGAGGTCTTTCGCCAAAACGGATTTAGCACATTTGGTCTGCATTCAACACCGATGATGAGCATGACTAACAATTACGCCAATGGTTTCGATACTTTCCTTGATCTGGCAGATCATGAGGAAGCCCGTTTCGATATCTCATCGATATTGGACTATCTCCCGAATCGAGTCCTTGATAATGCACATCGGCTAGTTGAACAACTTAACTTTGCAGACGTTGAACAGGTGGATTCGGTGGCAGATGCAACTAAACTTACGGAACAATTTCAGGAACACATTTTGAAAACAGAGACTCCTCGATTTTGTTTCATCCATTATATGGATGTCCATACGCCGTACACACCACCTGCGCGTTACTACAAGAACTTCTTATCTAGCGATATTTCTGAACAGAAGATTAATGAGGTGAATGACCTTCTGCTCTCGAATAAGGACTTGTTCCGAGGAGACCCTGCCTCTGTCTCAGAACGTGACCTAGAGATAGCAAAAGCGCTCTATAAGGGGGCGATTCGGTTCGTCGATGACAACGTTGGTGAACTCGTCAACCATCTCAAAAATATAGGTGAGTGGGAGAATACCTTGTTAGTCATCAGTGCAGACCATGGCGAGGAGTTCCGAGAACACGGCGGTTTCTTCCATGGTCAGAAACTCTATGAGGAGCTCATCCGTGTTCCTTTGATTTTTTCGGGTGGTGCTGTTCCAAACCACCATGTTGAAAACCAGGTGAGTCTCCTAGATCTCGCACCGACAATCATAGATCTCTGTGGATTGTCCCCACCAGACTCAATGCTCGGAGAGAGCCTCGGAAATACTGTGATTACGAAACAGCCGAAGACCGAATATGCACTCAGTGAGGCATCAGTGAAGCGATTAGGAACGGATATTGGTCGGACCATTTCGTGTCGGGCCGCCGATGGCCGCAAGCTCATTTTCAACGAAACTGACTCGGATTGGTCGGATACTAAATTCGAATTCTATAACCTTCAAGAGGACCCGAATGAGCAAGATAATCTAATCGGGACAGTACCTGATGACGAGTTGCAGGACCTCCGAGAACGAATCGAGAGCTTAGCGCAAGGCGAAATATCCCAGGATGATATGGGAGGAGTAGTTGAAGACCGCCTCAAATCCCTTGGATACTTAGAGTAAACTGAATGTTTGTAGTGGCCTGTCTAAATTAGTAATAGGACATCCAAGAATTCTCCGTGCCGAAGATAATCTTTGAGTTCGACTGTATTTTTTTACTCGGTTTCAAACGTCATAAAGATAGTTCAATAAATGTTGTTTGTTATCCGATATTTACACTGAATCGTTGATATCGCACTTTCACAGTCTCAGCACATTCCAATCCGATAAGTCCTAATCTCTATACAGGTTCGCATGGTCAATTGAGGGCATTAATGGATAATACTACTAAACTTCCTATTACACCCTTAACCGGGGAGAACTCACCCCTCTAAAGAAAGCCAGCAATAATATGGTTTTATTGTCAGTCCCATAGGTTAGATTCTCAGTGTAGAAGCCCGATCCAACTGTCTTGTTGAGAGCTAGCAGGAGTCGGAAAACCTTTTAGCAGGATGATGCTTGGTTCGTCTATGAGGCCTATCGTTTTCATTAGTGTAGACTGCCTCCGAGCAGACCATCTGGGCTGTTATGGCTACAACAGGCCAACATCACCGAATATTGATCAGCTAGCCTCGAACAGTACACTCTTTGAATATTCATACTCAAACTGCCCTGGAACAAGGTGGGCTTTCCAATCACTCCACACTGGTGTTTCCACAATCAAGATAGACGGTCTTGGCATTCCTGAGGGATATAATCCACTAGCCGTTTATCTCTCTGAACTGGGATATACGACAGGCGGTTTTGCGGTCAACGGGTTTGTGAGCCGCGACTATCGCTACGACACAGGTTTCCATTCCTTCTACAGTGTCAAAGATTCGTCATCTCAACATGGTCTTGTAATGCGAGCGGGTCGAAAGGTCAATGATGTATTCGGGAGTAAGACCGTCAGGAATCTCATCCTTGAACCGATCCATGACCGATTGAGAAACTTTAGAAGTGGAGACAGTAATCAGTTCCAGCCCGTTCACTCGGATGCCAATACCGTTGACCAGGCACTATCGTTCATTGATGAAGTCGAGAATCCGTATTTCCTCTGGGTCCACCTGATGGATGCCCATACTCCGTATGGATTCTGGCCAGAGCACCTGCAAAAGATTCGTGGAGACACCGATATTGAACACACAATCCATCCCGGACAAGAGGGGAAAGTCAAACAAGGAAGAGAGCCATCAAAGGAAGTCATCGACACTTATGATGCTGGAATCAGAAGTGCTGACAAACAAATCGGGAGGTTACTAAAGGCTGTTCCCGATAATGCGACGGTTGTGCTCACAGGGGATCACGGCGAGGAGTTTGGTCAGTTCGGGGACTTCCATAATGCCTCACTGTACAGCACTCTGACGCAAGTCCCAATCATCGTTCGAGATCCGGAATTGGCACCTGGTCGGTCAGAAATGCCTGCACAACATCTCGATATCCCGCCGACCCTACTCCATGCAGCAGGATTAGATATCCCCTCACATTGGGAGGGCGAGCCACTACAAACTGTCGATAGGAAATCTGGAGAACCAATATTCTTCACTCTTGGCCCAGATGAGATTGGTGTTCGAGTTGGTGGGTGGAAGTACATTGAATCCGATGGGAGAAAAGAACTCTACCAGGTCCCTCACGCAGCCGCGGAATCGGAACAATCGAACAACGAAGAAAAACGGCAGGAGCTCCAGACGCTTGTTGGACAGTATCGGGCTAGTGCTGGGGCAGCTGGGACTGGTCAATCTGAATTAGATGACGGCGGTCTTTCCAAAGAAGTTGAGGATAACCTCGAGGATCTGGGCTACATATAACGTTTGCCCGAACGGGAGGCAAAGCAGAAGTCCTTAGATGGAAGCTGTAGGACGAACCTGACATGTTCTGAACTGGGTTTGTCCCCTGGATAGCGCTACGGTCAAACAAGATGAATAACACTATAGACAGATACAATGACACTGTTCGAATAGCTTGATGTCTCATTTCTTACCGACTATTCTGTGTTCACCCACTTTCCTCAGGAGTGAATCCGGATCTAGGAATCGGTAAAGCTCCTGAAAGTGTCCTTCACTACTTCTACGCTCATCGCTCGATAAAATGAGATCTACATAATAGAGATGCCTGGTAATAGTATGGCTTCTAGCGCCCGTAGGGACGTCTGTCACTCTCCTGGTCCATCAATGACCTTGAACTCGTCGCTGAACGAGTCGTCATTGAAATAGTCAGCGAGTTTGGGGAGTAAGCCCCGCCTGGCAATTTTTAATTGATGGGTTAACCATTGCTAGTAATATTAAAGGGAAAATATTTATCTGGTACGCGAGGGGGCTCAATACTTAGGCTGGGTCACCGTCAATACGTACCTACCAGTTATCCTAATCATCGCGAAATCCAGGGGATTACTTGTACCCCAGCGCCTCAAGTCGACGCTCAATCTCATCGTCGACCTCCTCAGACTCGACGGACGTGTCGTTGTCGTCTGCGCCAACCCGGTTCTCAATGTAGGCCTCTAGGTCCGCTCGATGCGACGCCGAGGTACACTCTTCGAAGCGAAGCGTGTCAGCGTCCGAGTCTCGTTCACAGAAGCCGACGCCCTCGCTGGAGCGAAGCGCGTAACGACGGAGATGACTCTCGTCTTTTTCGCCCCGAACTTGCGAGAAGACATTCCGATTCTTCGCTAATGGAGATAGCAAAGAAATTCGATCATCGTCGGTCTTTTGGCCTATTGCGTCTAGAATCGTCGGGACAATATCAATCGTACTTACTGGGGTCGAAATTGTCCTCCCCGGTGTCCCTGGGCTGTGAATCAACAACGGGACGTGTGTGATTTCGTCGTGGAGATACCGCGGATGTTCATAATAGCCGTGTTCACCGAAGGCGTCGCCGTGGTCTGCAGTGATGATAAGCAGAGACTGTTTAAGCAGGTCGCGCTCACGTAGGGCTTCGAGGAAAGCCCCAATTTTCTCGTCATTGTATCTAATTTCGGCATCATACAAGTCGATTAACAACGCACGTTCGTCGTCAGTGATCGATTCTGGCTGCTTAATTGCCCGTTGGTAGAGCGACTGGAGATCTTGTTTTGTGGCACCGTGGTCACGATATGCAGAGAGATACTCCTGTGGCGGATCATACGGTCCATGCGTGTCCATGTAGTGGTTCCAGAGAAAGAACGGCTCGCCATCGTCTAATGAATCAATCCATTTCAGTGATCGTGTATTGATTTCTTCGGCGCGTGCGTAGTGGCGGTTCCGGAGCTTATCGAATACTCGTTGTGCGAGCGCAATCAGTTTGTGTTGGCCGAGACGAAGATCGTCGTCGAAGACGTCGAATCCCTGATCAAAGCCGTAGGCACGTGAGACGAACGGATTCGAGTGAAAGCCTCCGGTTGCAAATCCGTTTTTAGTAAGCATTGATGCGATAGACTCAGAGGCGAGATTGTATTTGGAGTCGATTGCGACGTCGGGATATCTCCCGGTAAGCAGTGCGGGAACTGCTTCTCGAGTGTGCGAACTGGCACTGTATGCGTTGGTAAATTGAATGCTCTCTTCAGCGAGCGCATCTAGTATTGGCGATGTATCGCGGTGATACCCGTAACAGGAGAGATGGTCGGCTCGCAGGGCATCAGCTGAAAGGAGGACAATATTCTGTGGTGACTCGCTCATTGGAAGTTTCTTACTATGCAGCAATTTGACTCTTCCGGAGGAATCATTTCGCCCCCGGGCAATTGAGTGGAGCGAATTTATTGTAAATTTATATTCAAACACTGCAGGACAACCCATCCTTTTATACTAGCTATACTATTATATAATCATTGTCACCACATAACTTGCATCGGCTCAATACTACAAAATCTCTAACGAGAATGTCACGTATTGGCGAATGTCTCTACTAGTCAGAAGGCGTGTATATATTGTAATATATACTTCGCGACGTCTGTAACAACTTAGACAAAAGCGGTATGCTTCCCGACTGAAAGCTAGAGGCTAATGTGTCCATGAATATCGCGTTTGTCTCTAATGTCGTCTACCCGTTTGTTACCGGTGGCGCCGAGAAGCGAATCCACGAAATCGGGTCGAGACTGGCAAATCGGGGACACAACATCACGGTATACGCGCGCCACTTCTGGGACGGGGAGGAGGTGTTCACTCACGACGGGATGACACTCCGAGCAGTAGCCCCAGGGGTTGAACTCTACAGTGATGAGCGCCGATCGATATCTGAGGCAATCGATTTTGCAGCACGGCTCGCTCCGTCTCTTCGAAAGAGCCTTCGTAGGCATGACCACGACCTCATTATTGCGTCTGTCTTCCCCTATTTCCCAGTCCTCAGTTCGAAACTCGTGAGTATTGGCACGCAGACGCCACTGGTCACGACCTGGCATGAGGTGTGGCGAGACTACTGGGACGAGTACCTCGGCCGTCTCGCGTTGGGTGGGAAAGGAATCGAATATCTCACCGCGCAGCTTCCACAGTCTCCAGTTGCTGTGTCTGGAGTCACAGCCGATCGCTTATCGCAGATTGGCCCATCCCGAGGTCAAATCGAAGTCGTCCCGAACGGCATTGATGTTGAACAAATACATGCGGCACCCCTCCCTGACGAATCGTATCGGCTCGACGGAATGCCAGGTTTCGACATCCTCTTCGCGGGTCGTCTTATCAAAGACAAGCGTGTCGACGTGCTTCTCAATGCGTTCGATAATATTGCCTCTCAGTTCGATGTCTCATTGGGAGTTATCGGCGATGGTCCCGAGGCCCAACGGTTGCAGTCGAAAGCTGCAGAACTCGATAGCGCAGACAGAATCACCTTCCTTGGATTTCTTGATGAATATGAGTCTGTTCTCGGGCATATGCGAGCGGCCTCTGTATTTGCCTCACCATCAACGAGGGAGGGGTTCGGAATCACATACGCAGAGGCGATGGCAGCTGACTGCCTCGTAATTGGTGCTGACCATCCCGAATCTGCTGCTGGGGAGGTGATTGGCGATGCGGGCTTTCTCGCTACACCCACAGTTGAGGGCGTAACGACCGCATTGTCCACTGCTCTCTCGGGTCAACAACCCCCGACGTCACCTACGAGACGGGCTGAACGTTTTGACTGGGACTCAGTTGCAGACCAAGCCGAGGCAGTATATCAACGAGCAGTTCAATCGTCCAGAGACCTATAACCCAAAACCAAAAGACGGTGTTTACCAGGCTTCTCTCTTACATTGGCGATACGTAGTAATTCGTACATTTCGACATCAGTCAGTGACAGTAGTTCATAGCAAATTAGTCATTGAGAAGGAATTTAAGCACCGGGTGATGAAAGTGCCAACATGGATGCAATAGTTCTTGCAGGGGGCTTTGCGACACGGCTCTGGCCAATTACACGGAATCGGCCGAAGATGCTCCTCCCAGTCGGGGAAACGACTGTCATTGACTCCCTCCTTGCCGATCTTGAAGCCGATGACCGAATTGATGACGTCTACGTAAGCACCAACGAGGCGTTCGCGGACACATTTGCCGAGCATCTCGATAATCAGCCCTTCGAAAAACCAATCCTCTCGGTCGAGGAGACAAGCGACGAAGCGAGCAAGTTCGGTGTCGTCGGCGCGCTTGCCCAACTCGTTGAACGTGAGGATATTGACAATGACCTGCTCGTTGTCGCTGGGGATAACTTGGTGGGGTTCGACCTCGGCGAGTTCGTCGATTTCTTCGAACAAGAAGAAACCCCCTCGATTGCAGCCTACGACGTCGGGTCCCGTGAGAAGGCCACATCATACGGGTTGGTCGAACTTGATGGAAAGCGCGTCGTCGACTTCCAGGAGAAGCCAGATAACCCGAACAGCACCCTCGTCTCGATTGCCTGCTATGCGTTTCCCAAGGAGGTTGTCCCGCAGTTCGAGACGTATCTCGCCGAAGACAATAACCCAGACGAGCCAGGCTGGTTCATTCAGTGGCTACAGGCCCAACAACCGGTACACGCCTTCACCTTCGACGACGCGTGGTTCGACATCGGCTCATCAGAGGGGTATCTGGATGCCGTTTCGTGGGCAATCGACGGTGACTCACAGATCGCAGAGAACGCTCTCGTCGAGAACTCAGAACTGCGAGACGTCAGCATTCTCCCGGGGGCAGACGTCCGTAACAGCACGCTTGAGAACGTGGTTGTCTTCCCTGACACAACAATCAAGGACGCAACCTTGACTCGCTCAGTTGTCGACCGCGAAGCGACCGTCTCGGGAGCAGTGCTCGTCGATTCGACGGTTGGAGCACATTGTGACATCGAAGCTACTCCTGAACAACTTCGGCAAGACGATCGAGATACCGAGCGGTATGAAGCACTAACATCGGAGTAGACGACTTCCTGATGACTCGGGTCGATTGCACCCGGATCGATGCTGGGACACGACCTTCAAAAGGTTGTAACATCGTAGATTGCTGATCGAGCCTATTAGTAGATGCCGGCCTTCAAAGACAGTCTGCTAAATCGTGACCAGTTACCGTTAAAGGAAAAACAGCGTCTATTCTGCGATCGCGCTCAGGAAGAACGATCCGAACACAATCTGGATTCCGAGGACGACCGCGGTCAAGGCCACGACGTCAGCCATCAGGAGCGGAAGCTGGCTGAATCCACTACTGGCCCACTGGCCGAACAACACCGCCCCGTAGGCCGCCCCTGCACCGAAGATGATTGTCCCAAGGGTTGCCCCTTGCTCCAGTCGCAGATTGTTCGTGATCCAAGTCGTTACCCTGTCCTCGGGCTTCCGAATGGGGTTCGTGGTAATGGTTGCGAAGACGCCCATACTCGCAATCTGATACCCAACGAGCGTCAGTAGACTCCCAGCCATCATCGAATGTGCGCCGGGAGTGAACCCACCGAGACTAACGTGGAAGAACGCTAGGCCCATCAGTAGCAGCCCAAAGGTGCCCAGTACAAACCCAGGAACCGAAAATAGATACCCCGGGGCGTTTTCGAGCATGAACTTCACGTGACGCCAGCCATCGCGGAAGCTATCGAGTTTCGCCTCTCCTGCTCGGGCGTGATAGGTGATGGGAACTTCCTCGATGGTTAGGCCACGTGCCCCCGCCTCCATGATCATCTCTGAGGCGAACTCCATCCCAGTTGTCTCACAATCCATCGTTGCCAGTGCATCCTGCGTGAACACGCGCATGCCGCTGTGTGCGTCACTCACGCCAGCCCCGTAGAAGACATTGAGGAACTTCGTGAGCAACGGGTTGCCGACGTACTGGTGAAGCTTCGGCATCGAGCCGGGGAGGATCTTCCCTTCGAGACGGGAGCCCATCGCCATATCCGCATCACCGTTCGCGACGAGGTCGTAGAGCTTGGGCAGTTCCTCGAAGTCGTACGTACAGTCCGCGTCACCAATCGCAATGAACTCCCCACGGGCGTGTTCGAACGCGTACTGATACGCGTAGCCGTAGCCCTTCCCGTCAGGATTGACGACAATGGCGCCCATCTCTCGGGCAATCTCAGGCGTTCGGTCGGTCGAGTCGTCACTGACGATGATTTCGCCGTAGACGCCAATGTCGACGAGCGCGTTCTTGATGCGGTCGATACACTCTGCAATTCCTTCTTCCTCGTTGAGCGTCGGCATGACCACGCTCAACGTGGGTTGGAGTTCGCTATCCGCAGACAGAAGGTAGCCTTCTGGTTCAACCTCTTTTACTGGTGCCCTCGGCTTCGTCTGAGTGGGCTCCGTCTCGACACCACCCGTCGAACCCGACTGTATTTGGTTTCCGCTTGACATTATTTATAGTTGTTACTGCGACCCCCCTCTGACACGCCTGCCGTGCAAAGCATCACACGACAGTCCAATCAGGGCGCTTATCCTAGGTGCAGAAGTAGAAGGACAAAAATGCTTCCATTAGGGATGTAATTACGAGCGACTACATATATCAATTCACATCACTGATAAAAATATACAATATGGCATCTATGGACGTATCTTTTGGCAGTCTGTTAAGCTCGGCTGAACGACATCATGACAATTATTGTAGTAATTCCAAGACGTTCAAGCAGAGATGAAGCTCGCAGTAGGGGTTCTCAGTCGTCGGAGCTAAAACACGGCCTGCTCGTACTCGTCACCGAGGACACGCCCGTCTTCGGTATCATCACGGGCAAGGAGGACCTCAAGACGGTCAGCAACCTCAAGGGGGTTCAGGCTCGTGATGCGCCTGTTATCGTCGTGGCTCCGTCCTCCCTCGAACGCGAACTCGAGTTTGCCGATTACTTCCTCCCACTCCCAGAGACCCATCCAGATATCGCAGGCGTTCTCGCGAATATTCAGTTGCAACTCGTCTCCTATCATATCGCAGACCAACTCGGCCGGCCAATCGATAAGCCACGCAATCTCGCAACGTCGGTAACGGTCGAATAGCGACCACAGCAGTTTCGACGACCTTTCATCTACGACCGCTACACCGACCGCGGACTATATTGAGATCAATTTTGCAGAGTGGCTTCCGCGTTGAACGTTGTCGAACGGGGTCTCGATAAGCTAGGAGTGGATCACTCCGAAGGTCCGCCTGTGGAGACTGCGACCTCTACGTCCGCTACGGCGGCGGAAGCAAGCCGCGTCGTGGAAGCAGGAAGCCCCGCCCTCAACGAACGAGTCGCGAAAGCGGAAAGTGAGTAGGGCGGGGTAGTTCACACGGCCGATTGGAAGTCCCCAACTAGACCGCAAAGATACCGGCATAGTGGTCGCCCACACCGCCAGTTAAAGGAGAAAGAGAGTACAGTTCGTCTGTTCTCTGCCGCCTGGAGTTTCACTGCCCGCGTTTGGAACACTTGGACGTGGCAAGATTGGCGAATCGTTTCTGACACAACTCCTCCAATAAGATTACAGAAAGCCGTCCCAGTCGCCGTCAAGAGACAGAGAGTACATTTCGTCTGTTTAGGACAGGTTCGATACGCAAAATCGGCAGCCGATATACGCCCTCTCACGAGAACGGTGTCTACTCACTAACACACGAAACAAACGAAAGAAGGAATTAAATAGCCTTCTTCCGAACTCTGCTATAGAATCAATGTCCGGGCCATTTAGCGATATCACGGACACAATATTCGCAGACAAGAGCGTTCTCCAAGAGGAGTATCAACCGGAGCAGATTCTTGAGCGGGACAAAGAAATCGACGAGTACCGACACGCGCTCCGTGATGTTCTATTTGGAAATGATCCGGAGAATGTGATGATCTACGGCAAAGCTGGCCTTGGCAAGACGGCCGTGACGATGTATATGATGGATGCACTCAATGAGGAGGTCGAGACTCGCGAGCAGGCCGACGATCTCTTCATCCACACGGTCAATTGTAACGGCAAGTCGCTGTTCATGGTGGCCCGGACACTAGTCAACGAAATTCTTCCCGAAGAGGCGAGTTCATTCCCTCGCCGCGGTCTCGGTACCGGGGATGCCTTCGAGACGCTATACCAGCAACTAGAAAGACTCGGTGGAACTCATCTGTTTGTCTTTGACGAAATCGACCACATTGACGATGCGAATACCCTCCTGTACGAACTTCCAAGGGCACGTTCGAACGACTATCTCGATGATGCGCGAGTCGGAATCATCGGTATTAGTAACAACTACACGTTCCGCAAGTCACTCTCGCCAAAGGTCAAGGATACGCTGATGGAGGCTGAGATTGCGTTTACCCCGTACAACGCAACTGAACTTCAGACCATTCTCAACGACCGGGCAGAGAACGCATTTGTAGAAGGTGGATACGATTCGTCTGCTATCAGGGCTGCCGCCGCAATCGCTGCACAAGACGTCGGCAACGCACGCCAGGCGATTGACCTGCTTCGTGTGGGGGCCGAGGTTGCAGAGAAGAATGGCGACTCACAGGTCACTGACACCCACATCACTCGGGCTCGGACGCTTGTGCAACGGGGGAGGCTGCAAAACCGCATCAGCGACCAGACTAAGCATGCACAGTTTGTTCTCGAAGCCGTTGCTAGACTCGAACAAGACGGAAAGACGCCTGCCCGTTCCAAGCAAGTCATGGCGACGTACGAGACCGTAGCGCACTCCTGGGACAGAGACCCTCTGACTACTCTGAAGAGTATTCAAGGCCATCTTTCAGAGCTCCACATGCTGGGGTTCTTCACCCAACATGAGAGAAACGAAGGCCGTAGTGGTGGACACTATTTCGAATACGAGTTGGATCTGGACGCATCCATAGTCCTCGAAACGCGTAACGATCTCGAACTGGGTAACGATTCGATTACTTCACCCTCCGAATAATGTCGCTGTAATCACGAAGAGAGTGCATTTCGTCTGTTTTTGACCAGAATGATAGACGAGCGGTTCTTTGGGAGCTACTCGATACCCTTAGTGGTCTCTGGATCTTTTATAATCTGCTGCAATTTGTGAGCTGAAGATGTCGCTGCTGTCAGCCTCTGTCGTCAATAATCGGTTGCCCCTCTGAGGCACTCCTTTTGAATCGGACGTACCTGAGACTCACGAATGCTGAGCCTCAGCTAGCAGGTAAACAGACGAAATGTACTCTCTTTCTAATGGTTAGTTACCCCCGGTTACTAGATGAGCATCCACTGTGCACTTCTCATAGTGCACTTCCACGCCTCACTCGCTCTGCACGCCGCTGCGCGAGGAGGGACTGAGCGTCTTCAAAACCCCCTTTCTGGCATCCTTCAGTAGTCATTCAGCAGCCCCGGAACAGACGAAATGTACTCTCTTTCTAATCCCCTCTGAGGGAGAAATATCGCCACAAAGCCAATCGCTTAGAAAGTAACCTTGCCAGTTTACTATTGGTTGTGAAAGAGTACAGTTCGTCTGTTTACCTGCTCAATTCGGGAGCTAATGGGTGAATATGGCATATCTCTCCGAGCGGCCGTGTCTCGACATTTCTCATACACTTGGTATCTACCCGTGGCACCTGCCCACCGGAACAGACGAAATGTACTCTCACTTGTCGATAGAGTGTTAGTAGAAGTACAGTAAGTGGTGCTCTGGTTACTGAGAGGGGTTCGGCACGTATTGCTGACAAACCTGCTGGATACCTGCTTCTAATGAAATTTGTGGCGCCCACCCTGTCTCCGCGTTCATTTTCGAATAGTCAGCCATTGTGTCATGGACGTACACGCTCTCAGGGATGGGGTTCTCGATGTATTCTGGTTCGATATCCGTCCCGAGTTCGTCGTTGAGCATCTCAACGAGTTCGTTAAACGACGTTGCGTCGCCAGTGCCCAAGTTGTAGATTCCCGTCAACTCATGCTCTGCGGCAGCGCTAAGTCCACGAACGATGTCATCAACGTGGGTGAAGTCCCGCGTCTGGGAGCCATCACCGAACAAAACCGGAGCGTCGCCGTCTGCAAGATCATCAGCAAACTGCGCGATGACGTTCGCAAACTCACCTTTGTGTTCCTCTGAGCCGCCGTAGCCCTGATAGACCGAGAAAAAGCGCATCCCAGCCATATTGAGGCCGTAGTGATTCGCGAGGTACTCAGCATAGTTCTCGCGTGCCATCTTTGACGCTTCATACCCCGTGTTCACAGTCACGTCCATGTCCTCCGGAGACGGCTCCGTCCGACTCCCATAGATCGAGGAGGTCGACGCATAGACCACGGTGTCACAGCCATCCTCCATCGCCTGCTCAACGGTGTTGATGAAGCCGAGAATATTGACCTTCGCCCCTTTCATCCGGTCTTCTTCGTGCATCTTGTACGACGAGAGCGCAGCCAGATGGAACAGCACGTCAACATCGGTGGGGAGTTCGTCATCGAGGACGCTTGCCTCGTAGTATTCTACGTCATCGTTGAGGTTCTCTGGGGTACCGAGATAGCCATCGTCGACGGCGACGACGTCGTTGTCTTCAGCGAGCGAATTGGCGAGATTCGAGCCAATGAACCCAGCACCTCCAGTGACGAGTATTCTCTTTCCGGTAAGGTTCACACTGTTGGTCACAACCTACGACATATCGATATTACGGTCTGGTCAAGCCGAAGCCCGCTGGCCCACCTTCGATAGAACTCCTCATCAGACCACCCAGGTCCAGCCTGTGGCCCACCCACGACAGGTTGGTCTGGTTTGTGAACCGATTCGGGCGTACCCCCAGTGCAAATCACTGGCCCTCTCCCCAGATAAGTCAACTACCCCACCCTACTTCGCTCACCCTGACGGGTTCGCTCGTGGAGGGTGTCGCCAGAACTCTCTGAGTTCTGGCTGCTAACCAGAAGTCGAGGACTTCTGGTGATGGGGCTTGTCCATGAACTCGGCTTCGAACCCGTCCGGGTGGGCGGTAAATCCGCCGCTCAGCGTCACCGTTCCAGACTTCAGGGCGAGCTGACTGTCGCCCGTCCGCTGAGACGACTGTTGGCCCCGACGGACGTACCGCATCCCGATATTCTTCGCCGCGTTGTAGTCCGCGTTCGCTTCCGACTCGCAGCTCTGACACCGAAAGTCGTTGCGAGTTGGGCGATTCTCGTCTGCCGTGAATCCGCACTCGGCGCACCGCTTCGATGTGTACGCCGACCCGACTTGCTTCACCAGGATCCCGACCGCTTCGGCTTTGTACGCCACTTGCTCGTACAGCGTTCGGAACGCCCACTTGTGCCCCCACGACGCACCCGTCCGGTCGCGGATATACGTCAGGTCCTCGAACGCGATTACGTCACAGTCGTATCGAAGCGCTTCGTCTACGATCGCGTTCGACGCCCGGTGCAACACGTCACGGACGTAGCGAAGTTCCCGGCCACTAGACTGTTCGAGCGTTCGGTGGGCGCTTCGTGTCCCGGTCTGTTGGAGTCCGGCACGGACCGTCTCGAACTCACGGAGGTCGTGAGTCAACTCTCGCCCGCTGACAAAGTGGGCGGTACTGGTGACAGCGAGGTTTTCGATACCGAGGTCAACTCCGAGGACCGTTCCGTCCTCGGCAGTGTTCCGCTCAGTATCGTTTTTGTGTCGGCGGAAGCCGATATGCAAGAAGTAGTCGCCGTCACGAGCGGTGAGCGTACTTTCCGTGACGCTCCATATCTCGGAGTCGACGTACTGTCGTTGGTAGCCATCGTCGGCGTCGGGCAAAGCAAGGTCACACCTGACGCGACTCTCCGTTGTGGAGAGCGACACCGTATCATCGTCAAACAGCGTCATCGTCCGAGTGTCGTACTTCACCGTGGATGCGGTGAAGGTTGGCCTGCTGACCTTCTTGCCGTTGGACCGACGGTCGAGACAGCCGGTGATGGCTTGTGCAGCTTGGTGGGTGGCGAGAATCGTGTGTTGACTGCCGAGGTCGGTGTGTTCGCGCACGGTGTCGTAGGCGAGGGGCTGGACGTCGCTTTTGGTGTTGCATTTACCCCACGCCATGTCCGTGGCGAGTTGGCAACCACGCTTCCACTCGGAGATGGTTTCCTCAAGCAACTCGCGTTGCTCACCATCTACCGAGAGGCGGGTGATTGCCGTCCGACGCACGTAGTCGTCTGCCACGTATTCAATGTTGATGGGTGGCTACTTATAGACTGATAATTGTAGCCGGTACGAACGCGCTCCTCCCCTCCCTACTCGCTCCCTTCGGTCGCTCCTTGAGGGAGGGGACTCCACGCTACCGCTTCAGTTGAACCATCTTCTGTCTCCGAACTGCTGATATCAATACAAAGAGGGCCTCTATTGGCACTTCAGCAAACAGTCATATGGTCTCTCTCGAAGCACTGACCCATGGCACATATCCCGAACCCGGATGCAAATCGCCCGGATCCGGCGCTCGTCTCGCTTCTGGATGGTGGTCTTGATGCGAGCTTCGAGAGGGCACGCTCGAAAGCCCTTGAGACGCTCGATTCAACGGATATCGTCGCAGTCTGGCTCCAGGCAACCGGCGACGGAACGACCCTTGATTCAACACCAACTGAGGTCTCCAGTCCAAACACAACACCACAAATCACGCACCTCGCTGGCTATGCTGATGATTTCGAGTACCCACAGATCACGCAACTTGCTCGGCAACTGTTTGGCCACCATCTGGGAGTCCTCACTGACGGCCGTGCCGCCAGCCTCTCGAATCAAGACGCCCTGACCCAGATTGGCTCAGACATCACTCAATTTGCTCGCATGTTATCGGAGGCGTCGGATGCAGCCCCTGTCGACTACCCGATTCGGGGCTCGCTGTCGACCCGCCTCGAGCAAGCGACGGACGTGCTATCTGATTCCGATCTGACGCTGTTCTGGCTCCAGGTGCTCAGAAGCGACGGGACGATTCGAAGTATAGTCAGCACCAGCGGCGACGAGCAGCCGTTCCCACAGGAAGCCATCGACTCTATGATTGAGAGCCCGATTGCGTACGTGATGGGCGTCCCCAACGAACTGCCACCAACCACTCAGACAACGATCCTCTCACACTCGTTCGCGCAGCACGCCCTCGTGGGGGCGAACACTGCTGCAGTCGACCTCGAAACGTTCAGTGAGGAAGCAGTCTCCATCGCACTCGAGGCAGGGTACCACGAGGAAGTCATGAGCGATATCTGAACTCGGCTTTTGCCCCGCATTTCAGGAGTGATCACCCAAGAGTCCGCTATAGATGATTGTCGCGACGACCGTCTAGCCTGCCGCGTTCTGGGCGTTTTTCAGTCGCTCGTCCGAAGCCAGACTGATGACTGAGGACTCAGAACTCGACTTTGTACAACTCGGCGACACAGGGATGCAGACGAGCGAACTCCAGTTCGGCACGTGGCGGTTCGGGAAGGAGACCGAGGAAGGAAACATCGAGATCGGTCAGGAGCGTGCACACGAACTCCTCGATGCCTACGCGGACGCGGGCGGTCGGTTCATCGACACGGCAGACGTCTACGGTGGGGGCGACTCCGAACGCTGGATCGGTGAGTGGCTCGAAGACCGAGACCGCGAGCGCTATACGATTGCGTCGAAGCTGTACTGGCAGATTCGCGAGGGCGACCCCAACTCGCGAGGGACGAACCGCAAGAACATTCGCCACCGAATCGACGCGCTACTGGATCGCCTCGATACCGACTACGTAGACATTCTCTACATCCACCGCTGGGACGACGAGACGCCGACTCGCGAGATGATGAAGACGCTCAACGGCCTCGTCGAGAAGAACAAGGTCAACTATCTCGGGACGTCGACGCTGTGCCCGAACGCCTGGAAGGTGGCCAAAGCAAACGAGATTGCCCGCGCAGAGGGATGGGAGCCGTTCACTGTCGCCCAACCACGCTACAACCTCGTCGACCGAGAAATCGAGGGCGATTATCTCGAGATGGCGAAGCACTTCGGCATCGCTATCTGTCCGTGGAGTCCGCTCGGCCAGGGCTTCCTGACCGGCAAATACACTCGTGATGAGGGGTTGACTGGGGAATCCCGAGCGTCGGAGTCGAGCCGGTTCGAAGACGCCTACCTCACCGAGGAGAACTTCGACGTTCACGACGAGCTCGAAGCAGTCGCTGAAGAGGTAGACGCTAGCCCCGCCCAGACGGCGCTTGCGTGGCTGATGCACCGCGAGGGCGTTACCGCACCTATCGTCGGGGCACGGACCATCGAGCAGTTAGAGGAAAATCTCGGTGCTGCGCGTATCGACCTCTCGGCCGAGCAAGTCGAGCGCTTGACGGGATCGAAGGCAGGCCCATACGGCGGGCTCTAGACACCGACCGATAGAGGGACCCGCAACTCCTCCGAGTGGTCCAACCACTACGTCTGCAACCAGAATACACGGGAAGCAACTGAATTGTACCACAGTCACCTCCTCACACTCGACGCAGCGGGAGCAGTGGGTTGGAACCGTGATACAAACGTCGTCTCAAGAGGGCCGGTGTTTTCAGCGGTCGAGCCAACACTTCCCCCCTCTAACCCGAAGTGTCCATTCTTCCCAGCCAATTCGACTGAACACCTCAGCGAACCCACTCGCTCGCCGAAATCACCACTGTAGCCTCCAAATCGACCACCTGCCGAGAGGGCGCACGGTCTTACCCGCCACCGCACACACGAACCGACCTTATTCAGACTGGTGACGATACGGCAGTATGAGCACCTTTGTCGTCGTCGGTGGTGATGCCGCTGGCATGTCTGCAGCGAGCAAAGCGAAACGTGAAAACCCCGACCTCGACGTCGTCGTCTTCGAGCAGGGGGAGTGGGTCTCATACGGCGCGTGTGGACTACCGTACTATATCAAAGGGGAGATTCAGTCACTCGAAGACCTCGTCTCGGTGACGCCCGAGCAGTTCCGTGAAGAGCGAGAAATTGACCTCCGAACTGGCCACGAAGTGGTCGATATCGACCCAGACCAACAGACCGTCATAGCCCAGCACGAGGCGGGCGAGGTCGTCCAGCCATACGACCACCTGCTGATCGCGACGGGCGCTGCCACCGTCACTCCACCAATCGGCGGATTCGACAAGGAGGGCGTCTACACACTCGGATCCATGTCTGATGGGAAGGACCTCCGGGAGTACGTCGCCCGGTCACGTGAGGACCAGGACCTCCAACAACCTGACCGCGGGCCGGCTTGCCAGTTTCTCGAGACGTGCAGTGGTCCTGTGGGTATTGTAGGTGGCGGCTATATCGGCGTCGAGATGGCCGAAGCCCTCGCTGCCAACGACTTCGAAGTCCACCTGTTCCAGCGCGGCGACCGCATCCTGACGTCGTTCAGTGAGGCAACCAGCGAGGCCGTCCTTGACCACCTCGACGAACAGGACGTCGCAGTCTACCTGAATGCAGAAGTGACCTCGTTCGACGGTGACAACGCCGTCGAGGCAGTGGTGACGAACGAAGACCACGTTCCGGTCGAGATGGTGCTCGTCGGAACCGGCGTCAGGCCGCGAACGGCCCTCGCCGAGGACGCCGGTGTCGAACTAGGACCGACCGGTGCCATCGCGACGGACAGCTATCGGGAGACGAACCTGCCGAGCGTCTACGCCGCGGGCGACTGTGCGGAGACCCAACACGTCGTCACCGGTGAGCCAGTTTACATCCCACTGGCCCTGACTGCCAATCGCCATGGCCGTGCTATCGGGCAGACAGTCACTGGTGAGCGAACTGAAGGGGGCGGTGTCGCAGGCACGGCCGCCGTGAAAGCGTTCGACGTCGAAGCCGCCCGAACGGGTATCCTCAACCACGAAACGGCACAGGCCGCGGGCTTCGACCCGCTAACGGAGACCATCGACGCGAACTCTCGGGCTGGATACTACCCTGAAGGTGGCACCGTCCGGGTGACACTCACCATTGACCGTCCTTCGGGGCGCGTCCTTGGTGGGAGTCTGGTCTCAGAGTACGGCGAGGGGGCGGTCCACCGCAGCCACGCCCTCGTTGGCGCGGTGACCGAGGGCGTCAGCGTCGAGGATTTCGCGAACTACGATTTGGCGTATGCACCACCATTCAACACGACCTGGGACCCGGTGTTAACCGCTGCAAAGGTCGTCGAGCGCCGAAGGTGAGTCTAGTTTGGTAACGAACCAGAGCTTCTAGTTGGAACCTGATTGGTCGCCGGAGACGTTGGCCCAGAGATGCACTTCTCGATAGGCGTTCTCCGTTGTCGGGTTTTCTGGGACGTCTTCCTTGTACAGTAGATAGACGAGTCGCAGTCGCTCACCAGCAAACGGTGGGGTGAACGTGTGGTTCCGTTGCCACGTCTCATTCGACCCGACGCTAGGGGTGAATCGCCGTAGTTCTGCTTGCTCCCGAACGTCAACAGAGACGTTCGTCACGTTCGTCTGATTCGAGGACGGCTGGACCGCTGTCCCGTTCTCGAGATAGGTCACATTCACGCGCTGGAGTTCGACCACCAGTGTGTAATCTACCGTCTCGCCTTCGTGATTCCCGATTCCGGCGTACAGCGACGCACTCTGGCCCTGAGTGAGGTTCGTGGGATAGTCATCAGCAACGAGGTCCCCGCTTTCGTTCTCGGTGAGCAGATACAGCTCAGTGAACTGCTCGCCTTGTGTTGGTACCAGTACCGCATAGCCAACACTCGATACAGCAAGGAGGAGACTGAGCACCAGGACAACGTTTAGGAGCGCATCACCACGCGAATCGGGTTCGAACAACTCCGAGCGCGTCCCCGCGATCCACTCACGATACGGGATGACGAGGCGTTCATCGGCAGGGAGGGCCCACCGCCGCATCGCCCCGACGACACTCACGCCGAGCGTGAACGCACTCAAACTCACCACGATGGACACCAGCCGAATCCCGAAGGGGGTGAAGTTCAGTACCAATCCGATGAGCGGAACGATTGCGATGCTCGTCCCCAGCGAGAGCGCGAGCCGTTCGATGCCGTCGATTCCCTCACTGACCTCATCGACAGCACCATCGTTCCATTCAGCGTTTCCAGTGTGTGTTGGGCCCTCGCCTGCTTCCGGAAACAACGCGGCGATGAAGGCATAGCCTGGGGCGAACAACACGAACACCAGCCCGAGCCCAATGCGAACCGGGGTCTCGTTGAGGACCGGCGCGAGAACGAAGAGGTCGGTCACCAGCGTCAGCACGATGATTGCTGCGAGGTCGGCGGGAAGCCGACGAACCGGACGGGGGAGCAGCAATCGGGCATCCATTGATTCGGTGGAGACCCTCAATTGGGATAAATCAGTTGACTTCTAAGAGCCACATTAGTCGTTGATATGTCATAATTTGGCGCTCGTGAGTGCTTCGTTCGCGGGCATTGGCGGCAGATATCTGGCGTGCATATCTTCTCGGTCCCCGGTAGATATCCATGTAGCTGCCCTCGACGGTTGGAGTGTGGTCCGGTCCGCTCTCGGAGTCGGGGTGAATAAACGACCTCTGCCTACCCGTTATCAAATCAATACTCTATCTGTCTCACGACCCCACCCCTCACCATCGCGTGGTCGTGACTGTAGCCGGTTCAATGGCGAACGCAGAACTCCAACGGTGTCGTTGATACCCGGTTGTGGTCGCGGTTCCATCGTCATTCGTCAGCAGACCAAACGAGAGAGTTCCCGACCTTCTTCTTCGAGACTCGGCCCTCTTCGAGAAGACGCCGGAGTCGGTAGTCAGCACTTTGCCGTGCAATCCCAAGCTCACCAGCGACTTCTTGAGTCCCAGCGGGCGCATGTTCACGAACCGCTTCCAGCACGTCTTCGTCGGTGTGCTCAGGTTCGAACTGCCCGCCTTCGTTTCTTTCCCGATCTTCACCCATCACTATCACAGACAGGTCCTTTCCTTTTCAACCTTCTGCCCTATAGCATAAGGCGAAACCTTATAACGTTATGCTGTATAGCAGAAGGTAAGGAAGCCCGGTCCCGTTGGGGCGTTACTATCGCAGGAAATGCCCGAGTGATTCCAGCACTCGGGTCGGGTTTCTGGGAACAGAAGACCCATGTCCGAATCATATTCCACCGGACTTCAAACCCCCGACACGATCGTCGAATCGCAGCAGAACATTGAACTCGCCGACACCAGCCTAGCCGCACTCGTCTACGAGGTCGAAACCGAATATCGCTCTCACCTCGGGCGTGAGGTCCCGGTCGCAAAGGAACTCATCGGATTCGCCCACGTGCAGGACTGGGACGACATCCGTGAGGCACTCCCGGGGGCACGGACACGGCGTTGGTGCAAGTTACTACCTTCCGACCTACGAAACTGGGGTGAACGCCGCTTGTCACGAAGCATGAGCGACAAGTGTAACACCTCCAAGCCGATGATACCGGAGGACATCGGGTTCGACAAACCGTTCTACGTCATTGATAACGCAGCGTGGTGGGAGGGGGCGGTTTCAACCACCTCCTGCGAACTCGCCCGAGCAATCGGTGTCTCCCTGGAGAAAATCAACCGAATGGCTGGCTGCTAACCTACGAAGATGAAGACATCTGATTTCCGTGATGTGTTTGTCCGTGTTCAGTCGGACCTCCTCATCATTGACGACAGTATCATGACTGACCGCCATCACGCCAGCAATGGGAACTACGAGGACACCGACCCCCAGAACCAGATCGGAGGCATCATCCCAGCGTTCAGTCCCTCGGGCTGGCTCCGTCATGGGATGGAAAAGGCCGTCCACGAACGCGATGGCACCGTCTGTCATCCCGGTGAGGCCAACGCCAATTTTCGCAAAGACGGTGTCTACAACCGCGACCTTGACGCCGGCTATCACCCGAAGGGTGACTGCCTTGAAGACGAAGGCGGCGACGGATGCGTGATTCACGACCTCTTCGGCGGTTTCGGCAATCGTCCTGGCAAGGTAATGCGGCGGCCCATCAGGTTCTCGCCCATTCGCTCCAGCGTGGACTATACGCGTGGACAGGCAGAAGGCCACTACCGTCGCCTGAACCGGAACATCGTCTCTCGCAATCGCGAAGACAACCGCGAACCGCTTCGGAACACCGAGGTAGACGCTGTCGCGAATCTCGACGGTGCGTGGCATCTCTCGTTCCGAGAAGCCAAACCCGAGTTCATCGCTCTGCTCGCTGCGGGCATCGATTACCTCGATGCCCACCAGACCGACTTTATGCACCAGCTGGGTGGCGCTCGGAACTTCGGCGGAGGGATTGTGGACTGCGAACTCATGAACCCGCTCTACGAAAAGTCAGAACTTCGGCGGGTGTTCGACCGGGGCAAGGGAAACACGAAGAGGATGGACGCGAAGGACGATGAGTGGGCCGACGAGTGCCTTCCTGAATTGCAGTCGGCGCTCACTGAGCGCGTGGAGCACGTGTCATGAGCGACCCGCTGCTGACCGCGTACCGCCACGACGCCCACAAGTTCACGGGCGAGAGCCACGACGACGCCAGTGACATGTATGCAGGCGTTCGGGTGAACCAGTCGGTTTCTGAGGGTGCGGACGGCGATGCGGCGGCGCTCTCACGTCCGCTGGACGTGCAGAAGCAGACCGTCCCGACGCACGCCGACCACTACCGGCTGTCTCTGTTCACTGGGAAGACGCTCTACAACCCACAGACGTTCACACGAGCGACCGTCGAGAATGAGGTGTCTGAACTCATCGCCACCGAGGACGCACTGGCCGCCCACGAGCGGTGGCTGGCGTCCGACGTGGCCGCCGCGTTCAACGAGACGGTCTATCACCCGTACACGAGCCTGAAGTTCCACACACTTCTAGTGGCAGCCCTGCTGGACAACTACCGTGCCCACCATGAGTTCGCTAACCTCCGACTCATCGTGGACTCAGCGGGCGAGGTCGTCCCGTTCCGCACCGTCTACGACGGGGAACGGTTCGCACTTCGCATTGACGCGGATGACGACGGGCGACCGTCGGCCCGACTCGGAAGTCGCCCGTGGCAGTCGTGGTCGTCGGCGTGGAACCGCCTCACGGCGCACCCTCTTGATGCCGACCACAACAAGTACGACATGACACTCGATGCGAACCTACGGCGGATGTGGTCGTGGAGTACCGCACTCCAGTACATCGAGGACTACGCCGCATGGAGGCCCGACCGGTGACGGAGGTTCAGCAGGTCCTCTGGGGGTTGAGGATGGATTACATCGGTCACCCCTACTACGTGAGCGGGAACGCCATCCTGCACGCCCTTGGCCAGCATCTCGCCCCCGAGACGCACGCTGCAATTTCGGCGAGCCACGGAGTGTTCGTCCCCGGCCAGTTCGGGACGTTCCCCGAAGAACACTCCCAGTCAGGAATTCGTCCGTACCTCGGAAGTGGTCTCCCTGAGGTCGAAGCCTACGACGACCTCTTCCTCCAGCGGCAGGCGTCGCACTCGTGGATGCTTGATACCCGTGCTCGGGACGCGCTGAACACACACGACCTCCGCGTCCACGGTGGCCATCCCGTGCTGGCTCACGAGACAATCATGGGGCGGCGGCCCGAACAACGCAAGAACCGCCAAACGACGAAGTGGTACGTCCACGCATACCTGCACGCCGATGACCCGGCGGTTCTTCCGCTCGACAAGGAGGTGCTGGAGGGCATTCAGTTCGGCGGCAAGCGCAACTACGGCTACGGCGAGGTCCAACTGAAAGATACGCAAGTGGTGAACCTTGACGAACTGGACTACTCCCGGCTCGAAGGCGCGGAGACGTACCTCATTGAACTCGTGACGCCGTTCGTCTTGGAGTCGGAGTACCCGGAGGCGAACGACCGCCCCGTACCATGGTGGTGGGCGGAGAACCGCGGCGACCTGCGGTTCCGTGAGGAGAAGATTCTCGAACAGCGCGAGGTTTTCCGCCTTCAGACGGTCGACCACGGGCAAGTCGTGAACTACCTCGGGGACAGCCCAGTGGAGACCGCGAAGAACGGCCTCACGCGGATCGGCTCGCACTCCAGATACGGCTTCGGTGAACTCCGGATGAAACCTCTTGGCGAACGGTCTCAAGAATCGGAGAAGAAGGACTGATAGCGCTCGTGAGTAACATGAACCGTGCGGCAAATATTCGCTGTGCAGACTGGATAAAGAAATCATATTACCAAAAATTATTATCACACACTCGCGAGTGAGGGCTGGGATATCCACGTCGTCCACGTTGACCTCAATTATCGGGATTCGGCTGCATTCGATGACCAGCTCATAAACGGGATGCGAATCAGCGCGATTCAAACCTCGAGCATGGAGTTTGAGTACGCCTGCCGAACGCAGGACAGCGGCGATATCGTCGCTGAGGGAAGTGTGACCCATGTCGCCGTCGATGCAGCATCTGGCGAGCCAACCCGTGTGCCCGATGACTTCCGAGACGCGGTTGTGAACTATCAGGATGCGCCACCTGACCCGGTGTGAACACCAACGGTCAGACCTGCTGTCCTGGGTGGTTGTGCTATCTGAACACTATATTCACGGCTCTCTGACGGACGCCGGAGTCCCCCCCCTCAGAGTCATCCACCGACTCCCAACGAGAAGATCTGTCTGCTGTAGAGACTCCAGTAGCGATTGTGCCTCAGCAAGATTGTACACGATCAGACTTGCCTATCCCATGCAACCATCAGTCTGCGCTAGTCGAGGAATCAGAGGATTGTGACGTCCGCTCCAGTAGGTCTTCTGCAGTCTCTTCGGAGACACCGAGTGGTGAGAACACGGCCTGTTCGTACGCACTCGTGAGCCGTTCGAGAAACGATCGCTCCTCGCTTTCGAGGTCGTCAGCCGAGGCGTTGTAGAACTCCCAGTGAGTAAGCCCACGGCGAACGCCCTGCTGGCCAAACTGCGCTCGCATTGCGGTATATAGCGTCACTACACTAGCATCGATATCACCGGCTGCAAGCTGCTCACGAGCACTCTCCAGCCGTGTCGAGAGGCTCACACTGCTGGTTGGTTCGACCCGTTGTACTGCAGATGTCGGAGCGTCGCCGACTGCAGGGGGTGAATCGTCAGGTTCGGACCCCTCCCTACCGGACCAGTACCGGATGCCGAGTGCGGCCAGCAGGCCGAGGACCAAGAGGCCAATTAGGAGTGCAATACGCATGTCCGTACCGAAGAGGCTCCATTCATCAGCAGGCTCACCGCCACCGCTATTCACCCCAGCAAGCACGGTTGTCGCGTTCGCACGCGAAGCTTCGAGGTTCGTCCCCTCACCCCTATAGGCGACATTGATCGTCATCGACCCATTGGCGTCACCGAGCTCTGCTGGGTCGATGCGGGCAGTATACCGTCCCTCACCCTTCGTCTGTACAGTGTCGAGGGTCTGGCCGCCTATCGACACAGTGATCGGCTGATTGGCGACTGCTGTCCCTGCTTCAGTCTGGAGCGTCCCTGAAACACGGATCGGTCCGTCATCAATAGACGACGCGTTGGCGGTCAACCCTGTCGCGGTCTCTCTAACATCGACCGTGGTACTCGCGTTCGTACTCGCAAGCGCTCTGTCGGTCTGGGCGATACGAGCGGTTACGTTTCGCGTTCCATTGTCGATACGTGCCGGGACCCGCAGCGTCGTTTGGTAGCTTCCGTTCCCATCGCTACGCACAGTCGCGACGCGTGTTCCACCCAGGTACACCGCAATCGGAACGGGTGCCCCCACGTCGTCTGCACGCACCGCCCCGCTCACACTCAGCCGCTCGTTGAATGCGATACGCTGCGGTGATGCGTTGACCGAGACCGTTGGCGTCACCTGTTCGACATCGACTGGGACGGTCGTCGAGGAGTTGAGATACGGCGACGACCCAGCGGGCTGGTATTCGACCGGTAGCGCCGAGATATTCAGCGGAAGCTCGGTCGGTCGATAGTCCACAGTGAACGCTCCTTCCTCGTCAGTCTCCGTCCTGTAGGTCCGATTGCCGACCTGCAGTCGAATGTCCTCCTCAGCAATCACCGACCCGTTCTCGGTCGTCAACTCCCCCGAGAGGGCGAGTGGGTCAATGAACGACACCGCTTCTCCATCTGCACTCACTGAGAGATTCGTCGCTTCGAACGTCGACCGCCGCACCTGCTCCTGCGTGTCGGTGATGTTCTGCTCGACCTCAGTGACAGCCGTCCGGGCATCAGTGAAGTTCTGCCCCGTCTGGTTGCCCAGCCCACCGAATCCATCACGCGTGTCTCGAGCGTTCTCACGCACCCGTTGAGCGTCTCCTTCGAGTTCTCGAGCTAACTCCCGTGCGCGCTCGTTGTTGCCGTTCTCGCGGGCGTCTCGGTAGTCGTCGTACGTCTCACGATAATCGTTCGTCGCGTTCGCCATTTCCCGCTGGTTCTCCTGGGTCCGCCGGTAGGTTCGGGTCGTCTCTGTCTCACCAGCGACGTCGACGAGCTGGTCCAGTCGGTCGCTATACTGGTCGCCCACCAGCTTCCGGGCAGCGTCGTACTCTCCCTGACTGAGTTGTATCGCACCCTCACCAAGTCGGCCTGCGAGTTGCCCAATCAACCACGATCTGAGCCCCTCAAGGTCGCCCTCTTGACCAACGGTATCGGGGTCTCGATGCGCAACCGAGTCATTCGAGGACGTGGTGTTCGTCCCGTTCGTCTCAGGGCCAGCCTGCGATGCCGAGATGTCAGGCGCGCCACCACCAGCCGTTGCAGCGGCCCCAACCGGGCCAGTTACCAGAGAGAGGACGACACAAACGAGGACAACCGACCGGAACACGATTGTCCGAGTTCCGTGGTCGACTGCAATGAACGTTATTGCTCGCTCGTCGCTCGACAGACAGCTACCCACCACCGAGATTGCGGTCGCCGCCTTGACCTCGCTGAAGTCGAGTCGCCCTCACCCGGCGAACACTCCCCCCGCTCGAACGAGAGGCTCTACAGAACAGATACGAAGACATCGGACCAGCATCGGCCCAAGCCGCCCACCGAGCGAGGCAGCCTTATCGGCGGTTTCTTGCCTGTAGCAGGCACAGGCCTGGTATGAATCCGGGTATCCTCGTCGCCGGCGAGACGCTCGTCGATTTCCTCCCGGAACGCGCCGGCCCACTCGCGAGCGTCGAGCGGTTCCAGCGGCGACCGGGCGGCGCACCAGCGAACCTCGCCGTCGGGCTGGCGACACTCGGTCATACGCCCTGGTTCTGGACACGGGTTGGGGCGGATCCCTTCGGCGACGCATTAGCCGCGACGCTAGACGACCGGGGCGTTCCCGACCGATTCGTCGAGCGCGACCCCGAGGCAAAAACCACGCTTGCGTTCGTCGAACACGACGCGAGTGCCGACCGTGCGTTCACGTTCTATCGCGACCGGACCGCCGACACGCGACTCGAACCGGGGACCGTTCCCGACGACGTGCTTGCGTCGCTCGAGTGGGTCGCCATCGGCGGCGTCTCGCTCGCCTCTGAGCCCGCGCGGACGGCGACGCTCGACCTCGCCGAGCGGGCTCGCGAGCACGGCGCGACGGTCGTGTTCGACCCCAACGCTCGCCCCGAACTGTGGGATGAGGACTTTCCCGAGGTGGTAGACGACACGCTCGCTCGGGTAGACGTGGTGAAAGCGACCCCTGATGATCTCGCTGCTGCCGGGTTCGACACGAACACTGACACTGAGACACTCGCCGCTGCAATCCACGACGCCAGCCCGCATACCCTTCTGTTGACCCGAGGAGATGCGGGCGCATTCGCCTCTGCAACTGACGTCGCACCGTGGGGACCGACGACGGTCGACCACCCCGGCTATTCGGTCGATCCGGTTGACACGACTGGCGCGGGGGACGCGTTCACGGCCGGCGCGCTTGCAGCACTCGCTGACGAGGAAGCGCTCAATGAGGCACTCGCGTTCGCCAATGCCGTCGCAGCGGTGACGACAACTGCCGAGGGGGCGATGACTGCTCTCCCCAACCGCAAGACGGTCCAGGCGTTCCGGGAGAACCACTGAGATCACGAGGACGACCAACGCCTTGCGGCGAGGAAACCAATTGAAACCAGCACGTCGGCGTCGTTGCCGATCGGGAGATTGTGAGTCTATGTCGAGCCAGCGACGGTCAATTCCACAGACAGAACAGGTAAAACGGCTCGGGGAGTGGCTTCGAAGCTAATCACCGAGCTGGCTGGCCACTACGAACCCGCGCAGTTGGCAAGGCAATCGATGAGCTACCCACCATCCTCGCTGGACAGAGACCACTCTCGGATG